>JAQCLD010000052.1 GCA_027592785.1 Acidobacteriota bacterium | reverse complement strand
GGCGAGGGCTCCCCCCCCTCGCCGCTTTTGTTTTTCAACAACTTACGTGATTTGCTTGACGCCGCTTCGGCTGCATCGCTAGGCTCGCCTGATGGCTCGCAGAATTCCCGGCAGGCACTTTCTGCACAATCTAGTCGCGGGCCGCAGCTTGATCTACCAGCTGGTCCGGAGGGATTTCGACCAGCGCTATGTCGGCTCAATCGCCGGCTGGCTGTGGGGGATCATCCATCCGCTGACCTTGCTGGCGGTGTATACATTCGTTTTTCAGTACGCATTCGGCATCAAACTGCGGCCGGACGCAGTCACAGACAACTTCCCGCTGTATCTGTTTTGTGGGATGCTGCCCTGGATGCTCTTCTCGGAGACGTTGCAGCGCTCCGCAGGCTGCTTGGTGGACAACGCTAACTTGCTGAAAAAGAGCGTTTTCCCATCCGAAACGCTGCCTCTGAGCATATTCTTGTCGGGCCTAGCGAGTCATGCGCTGGCGCTGGTGTTGGCTATCGTGGCGACGGGCATCTGGGCCCATACCTGGAGCCTGACGCTGTGGGTGCTGCCGCTCTATCTGGCACCCCTGGCGCTGTTTAGTCTTGGATTGTCTTGGATCGCCGCAGCTTTGCAGGTGTACCTCCGCGATACGGCGCAGATCTTGACCGTTGTTTTGACGGTTTGGTTCTGGCTGACGCCGATCTTTATTGAAGAGAGCAGATTATCCCAGATCGCTCCAGCCGTCGTGAATTGGAACCCGCTGACATACTTTGTGCGGAGCTATCGCGACACGATTCTCGGCGGAACGTTGCCTCGTTTGAGCGACATCGCGGCAATGGCAGGTTTTGGCTTGGTTTCTTGCATCCTAGGCGGGCTATTCTTTCGCCAAACGAAGCGCGGTTTTGCGGACGTTCTCTAAGCCAGTCGCTTTGTTACGCTTGTGGCTTACGCGGCAGGCTGTTGGCCTGCGCATGGGAGCCTTTACCTGTTGAATCCGGTCTCCTTTCGGTCAGTCTCAAAGAGCTATCCGATCTACTCCAAGCCGGCGCATCGGCTGGCGGAATTGGTGACGCTCAACCGCATCAAGAGGCACGACGACTACTGGGCGCTGCGAGATGTCGACTTCGAAGTCGAGCCCGGCTCTGTGTTTTGCCTGGTCGGTGAGAACGGATCGGGAAAGAGCACAACGCTTCAACTCGCTGCGGGCATCTTCCCGGCGACGACCGGCGAAGTCGAAGTCAACGGAAGGCTCTCCGCGCTGCTGGAGCTGGGGGCGGGGTTCAACCCGGAGTTCTCGGGGCGCGACAACGTCTTCCTGGCGGGAGCGGTCCAGGGGCTCTCGAGCCAGGAGATCCGCCGGCGCTACAGCGACATCGAACAGTTCGCGGAGATCGGGGACTTCATCAATCAGCCGGTGAAGACCTACTCCTCAGGCATGCTGGTTCGCCTAGCGTTTGCCGTAGCGATCAACGTCGATCCAGAAATCCTGCTCGTGGACGAGGCTCTGGCAGTAGGGGACTTCTACTTCAGGCAACGGTGCATGCGCAAGGTGCACGAGTTGCGGTCGCGAGGCGTCACAATCCTGTTCGTGTCTCATGCCACCGCGGACGTTAAAGCGATTGGGACAGATTGTCTGTGGCTGGAGAAAGGCCGGGTGGTCGAGAAAGGCAAACCCGACGTGGTCATCCGCAACTACCTGGCTCGCATGAATGAGAAGGACATGGGTTATCGGGCGGCGCGGTCCGAATCGTCGCTGGACGCGGGTAGGGCTACCCTGCTAGCGCCAGAGATCGTCGAGACAATCCCCAACGTCGATCACCGCCACGGAAACGGCGACGCCGAAGTAATCGGCATCGCGGCCTTGGATGAGAACGGGGTCGTTGTCCCTATGCTCGAGCCCAGTCGCGTGTTGATCATCAGAATTAGCGTTCGCGCCAAGCAGCCGATTGAGCGGCCGAACGTGGGTTTCATGATGCGCAATCACCTAGGCATGGATTTCGCCGGCACGAACACCGACCGCGAAGATGTTCGGCTCGAGCCGATGCAACCAGGCGACATCGCTACCGTTGATTTCCACTTGCGGCTGCCGGAGCTCTATCCGGGGCACTTTTCCTTCTCACCGGCCGTCGCTAATGGAGATCACCTGCACTACGAGATGTGCGATTGGGTGGAGAATGCGTTGGCTTTAGAGATGGCTCATGAGGGCAAGCCTGTCTACGGCTATCTGCATTTGCCGTGTCAGATTCGCGTGAATAGCCGCTTGAATGCGGGGCCGGCGATTCCGGAATGACGCAGCTCGTGAAAGTGCTGCTGGAAGTGCTCTTCCTGGCAACGGTGGCCCCGGTTCTGCTGGCCTGTGAGCTGGCGGCTTTGTGGCTAACCGATCTCGTCTCGATTCTGGTCCCCAAGCTGCCTCCGGCCGACAGTCCCGTGGACCGCACCGCCGTGACCGTAGTGATTCCGACTTGGAACGGACGTCATCACTTAGAAGCCAATCTAGACTCTGTCGTGGCGGCTCTTGAGGACTACCCCGGGAGCGAGATCGTCGTTGTCGACAATGGATCGAGCGACGGAACGGCTGCGTTTCTCCACGAGCGACACCCACTCGTGCGGGTGTTAGAGCATAAGGAAAACCTCGGCTTCGGGGGCGGTTCCAACTCTGGATTCGAGGCGGCGCTGTGCGACGTCGTTGTGCTGCTCAACAACGACATGCGAGTCGCAAAAGGGTTTCTTGGACCGCTGCTCGAACCTTTTGCCGATCCAAAGGTATTCGGCGTGTCGGCGCAGATACTTTTCTCCGATCCCAACAAGAGGAGAGAGGAAACCGGAGTCACCGCAGCGCGTTGGACGCAGGGCCGCCTTGCGCTGGGGCACGTAGTGGACGATTCGATCGATGGCCCATTTCCGATCTTCTATGCAGGAGGCGGATCGACCGCTTACGACCGCCGCAAGTTCTTGGAGCTGGGCGGCTTTGACGAGCTATTGCGGCCGTTCTACATGGAGGACGTCGACGTCAGCTACCTGGCGTGGAAGCGGGGCTGGAAAGTTCTCTACGCAGGCGGGAGCGTCGTTCACCACGAGCACAGAGGAACGATCGGCAGGCATTTTGGCCAAGACGACATTCAGCGGATCGTCCATCAAAACCACCTACTCTTCTTGTGGAAAAACATCCACGAACCCAGAAGACTCGTGGGGCATGTGTTGTGGACCTGGCTGGCCATGCTTTCTCACTCCCTAGCCGGGCCCGGCCCGATGAGGCCCAGCCCGCGCGCCTTCCTGTCAGCGGCAGGGCGGACGCTGGGCGCCTGTCGTTCGCGGATGAGGGCTCGGCAGCTTTCGGTGGTCAACGACACCGAAGCGCTAAGACGTCCGCTGGGCGGATACTTCCGCGACCGTTTCGCGCCAATGGAGACGAGTCCGAGGGAACTGAATGTTCTGTTTGTCTCGCCCTACTCGATCTCTCCTCCGATCCATGGGGGAGCGGTCTTCATGCACGAGACAGTTGAGCGGCTGAGCAAACTGTGTCGTCTGCACTTGTTGTGCCTAGTGGACGAAGCGGAAGAGCGGGCGTCGAACGTAGAATTCGGATCGCGCTGTGCGAGCGCCAAGATCGTGACTCGTTGGAGAGATCATTCGCACTCGCGAAGCGTGATCTTGCCCCATGCGGTACAGCACTTTTGGCACCCGGAGTTCGAATGGAGCTTACACAAAGAGATCTACCAGCGGGAGATCGACGTGTTGCAGCTGGAATACACGCAACTGGCGATTTACGCGCAAGATTTCAACAGGATCGGCAGTTTCCTATTCGAACACGACGTCTACTTCCAGTCGGTTTGGCGCGGCATCGCGGGCGAGACCAGTTCGGCGCTCAGGTGGAAGCGCATCTATGAGTACCTGAGGGCCCTGCGATTTGAGCGGAGGGCGATCCAGCGCTTCGATGAAGTTCACCTTTGCACGACTGCAAACCGTCGCTTCCTGGAGTCCTATCTGAGCGAGTCTCCCCCTCTTTATGAGGGACTGCGGGCGGGTATCGATGTCGAGCGCTACCGCTACGTCGACTCGGGAAGGGAGAGCAACACCCTGCTCTTCGTGGGCAACTTCAAGCATCCGCCAAATCAAGAAGCTCTGACTTGGTTCGTTCGGGAGGTTCTGCCTACTATCTTGGAAAAACGTCGCCAGACACGACTCTTGGTGGTCGGGGCGCAGGCGTCACAGACATTCGCGGACTCGGTCGCCGGTCCAGGCGTTGAATTCGTCGGCGAGGTCGAGGATATACGTGAGCCTTTGTCCCGCTACAGCGTGTTCTTGGCGCCGATCTTGACCGGATCGGGAGTGCGAGTGAAGCTGCTGGAGGCTTTTGCGGCAGGAATTCCCGTGGTTTCGACTCCGCTAGGCGCCGAAGGACTGACCGAAACGAAAACGGTTATCGCAGCGCTCGCCGAAGGGGCGCAACCGTTCGCCGCGCGGGTACTGCATCTGCTGGAGAATCCCAAGGACGCCCAACAGATGGCCCGCGCTGCGCGCCTGGAAGTGGAAGCGAACTGGGATAGCGCAGAAATTACGCGAAGCCTACACGAGCACTACACTGACGTGGTGAGCCGTAAACGTGCGGAGGCGAACAACGTGCTCAACCTGTAGCGTTGGACCCGAAAGACCACCGCGCATGACCAAAGTCCTAGGGGCGCCCTGGGACTCTTGGGGAGTTGACCTCAGACTCACCCAGGGGCATGATTACCGTGTCGGCGATTGGCCAGAGACCGTTGTTGGTCGAGCCAAGCGTCCGTGGATCATCTCATGCGGCCATCTCCCATCAAAAACCTCATCCTCCTGCTTTCTGTGGCAACGCTTTTCTGCGGAGCGGCTTTTGGACAAGATTTGTCCTCGACGCCCAGGCGATTCGAGGGAGGCGGACCGGTTGACGTTCCAGCCTTGGCATCCAAAGCGAACGTCATCGTCAGAGGCATCGTGTCTGACTCCGAGACCAAATTGGTCGGTCGAACCATCTACACGGAATACACCTTGCAGGTCCAAGAGACGCTGAAAGGCGGCGCTCGAAGCACACTGACAGTGGCGGTGCTGGGCGGGTCGATGGGTAACGTCGAACTGGTGATCCCCGGCGCTCCCAAGCTGGACACAGGCAATGAAGTCGTTTTCTTTGGCGAGAGTTTCGACGCCCAGGAGAGCTTCAAGCCCGTTGGCGTCTTTGACGGAATCGTGCCAGTAGCGGCGGCAGCGGGAATCGGCGCGTCAGTGGCGCCGCGCGGCAGGCCGGAAAGTTTGGACGACTTCTTAGAGGAAGTCCGAGGACTCGGGCGCAATCGCTAAATGGAGGAGTGCACCATGAACCAACGAAAACAAATCTTCGGTTTGGCCTTAGTGGCAGCCTCCCTGCTGCTGTTGGCGCTGTCGTTTAGCCCGACTCCTGCGCAAGCGGGCGAGAACTTGGACGCTCCCGACGGGGTGCTGGAAGAAATCTACGACCTGTTCTGGGACCCGCGCCTCTTCAGCGGGACTGCTGGATTCCCTTCCGAGATTGAATGGTTCCATAACCCGACGGGAATGCCGGGCAATGTGGACCAAACCGTCTTTGAAAACACGGTTGAAGCCTCATTCAACAGCTGGGAGGCCGTGGCCTCCGGGATCCCTGGCGATCCGCTAGTCCCGAGTGTGGCTCTCGGGGGAGTAGACCCCACTGCCCCACAATCGGCAACGCTGGACGGCATCAATGCGGTTGTCTGGGTTCCTGGCTCGGTCGGCGGCGTTCTCGCTACGACGCCATGCTACAAACTCAGCGCGGCGGCGACGACCGAGGATGACGGCAACGGGAATACGGTGTTTGATTTCTCGGCGGGTGGAGGCCCTATCGTGCCGTTCCCCGGGCCCATCGGAGTCACCTACCCGCGGGGAACGATGCTGGATTGTGGGCTCGAATTCGATAGCGCCGACCCGTGGACCACTACGGGGACTTCAGGCTTTGACATTCAGTCGGTCGCGACGCACGAGATCGGCCACTTCCTGGGACTGTCACACTCGACCGTCGGCAACCTGCAGGGCCCTTCACCAGTGACCGCAACGATGGCGCCGTTCGGGACGACTGCGAACACGGACTTCAGGAGCCTCCAGGAGGACGACGACGCTTCGCTGCTGAGAACCTACGCACGCAACGCGGTACTGCCTACGCCGCAGACAGTCGGCGGGCGCGGGGTGATCCAGTTCTCGTTGCGGCAGGGCGCCGGGTGCGCGCCGGCCACGGGAGTTTCGGTCTGGGCCTATCGAACGTCCGAGGGACTGACTGGACCCACGCGCATCGAAACTTTTAGCGGCTCGGAATTCCGGCAGGGACTTGGAGACGAACCCTACAAAGGTTCGGTGACGTTAAACGTTTCGCCGCTGCCCGTAGGAGAGTCGTACACGATATTTGCCCGAACGTTCGAAAACGACAACACCGGCTCTGCCGGAGCGTTTTCGGCCTATCGCTACAACTTCACCACGATCAACTCAAACACCTTGGCGCCGATCGGCGGCAGCCAGACCTTTGACAACCTCGCCGTGATCGCGTCGATCTCCGCTGGAGAGACCGTCGACCTCGGCACCATTGGAATTCTGGGATGCCCGAACGACGTTCCGGGCTCAGCGTTCGACCTAACTGCGGACAGCGTAAACGGACCAGCGGAGGCGGCGATCGGCAGCCAGATGGCGGCCACCTCAAGTCTGACCAACGCAGGAACAGCGGCCACGGGGCCTTTTGATGCGGGCATCTATTTATCGACTGACACGGAATTGACCCAGGACGATATATCCACAGGGCTTACTTGCAGCTATGGCGGTTTGGCTGCCGGAGCCAGCGCCTCATGCGACGGTCAATTCATTGTGCCGCCGATGATTCCTGGAACCTACTACCTGCTACTGAAAGTTGACCTGGACAACACGGTCGGCGAGGCCAGCGAATCGAACAACATCATCTCGTCCGTGGCGACGGTCGATGTGCTGCCGAATCCGCTCAATCCAATCGTGAACGGCAGCTTCGAAACTGGAGATTTTAGTGGCTGGACAGTCAAAGAACTCGACCAGACGAGCTCGAACCCGTTCCTCAAGCTGACTGTAGCCGGAGCAGGAGTGGTTTACCCTGACAGCGGATCTGGCTTCCTTGCCTGCGGCTCTCAGTGCTACATCGTTGATTACTTTGATAGCTCTCCGACCGATGGCCAGTCTGCAGCACTTCATGACTGGAACGGCAACGATACAGCAACGTCAGGAAACCCTGACGTCAACTTGCGAGAGCTGTATCAGGATGTATCGCTGCCTGTGGAGGCGACGACTTTAGCGTTCGATTATCGGGCCGCGTGGGAGCTTTTCCGTTTTGGCGCGACAGTGCCGCGCACATTCTCGGTATTGATCGAGCCGAGCGGCGGCGGAGCCCCGCTCATCAGCCAAGTCATCCTGGCAGCTCAACCCGCGCAACCAGGGCCCAATGAAGTGGACGGCATCGAGGAAGACACCGAGAATCCATCCGTCGCGGGACGAACCTACCCACCCGGCGTTGTGGACATTAGCAGCGTTGCCGGGCAAGACGTCAGGCTGAAGTTCGTGTGGGACGTGCCTCAGCCGGCCACTGGCTTCGCCTTTTTCCAACTTGACAACATTCGGGTCAACGCGCTGCCGAACGAAGCGCCGGTCGTATCGCTGAGTTCTCCGTCTGACGGCGCGGCGTTTGACGAGGGCGCCTCGATCAACTTCAGCGGCTCGGCAAGCGATGCGGAAGACGGCGACGTCACCGCGACCCTGGTATGGACATCCAACGTAGAAGGAAACATCGGCTCGGGCCCGTCGTTCTCATTTGCTGGCCTGAGCGTTGGCCCCCACACCGTCACAGCGACGGCTACTGACTCGCTGGGTCGAACAGGATCAGCTTCCGTGGGGATCACGATCAACGCACCGCCGAATGAGGCGCCGGTCGTAACGATCACCGCGCCGGCGGACAGCGCTGCCTTCACGGCTGGCGACCCGATCAACTTCGCTGGAACGGCACTGGATGCAGAGGACGACGACATCAGTTCACATTTGAGTTGGTCGTCTGACTTGGCGGGAGCGATCGGTAGCGGAGCGAGCTTCTCGACCAGCGGACTCGGGGTCGGCAGCCACGTCATCACCGCTTCGGTGACGGACTCCGGCGGCGCTCCAGGGTCCGCGACCGTGAGCATCACCATCAACCCGGCGCCAGTTAGCGACGTGGTGAACCCGGCGACGGCCGACTTCTCGACGGCGCGCGGCAGCATCGTCAGCGGCAGCTACGCGGACACGCAGGAACCCGGAGGCGGGGTCGAGATTCTGCGTGAGGAGACAGTAGGCGGCAACCCCCGGAGGGCGCGAAGCGACTTGGATCACACGTGGACCGTTACGGTCGCGCCAGGCGTCAGCTACGTATTCCAAGTGGTCGGCAGCCGAACCGCCAACTCGGAGGGCGACGACTTCGTTCTCTCCTACTCGCGCGACAACGTCAGCTTCACGGCGATGACGACCATCAACTCGGAAATCCCGGATACGTACGAGTACGCCTTCCTACAGGATGTAGCGGGCACTGTCTACGTTCGAATTGAGGACACGGACAACAGCCGGGGCAACTCTCAACTTGATGAAGTGAGTATCGACAGCATGGTGATCGTCTCCCTGGCGGGCTCCGGAGGCAACTCGGCCCCGGTCGTCTCCATCACGGCCCCGGCGAACGGAGCCACGGCGACAGATGGAGCCTCGGTTTCCTTCACTGGCACTGCGACAGACGACGTGGACGGTAGCCTAACCGGCGGCCTGGAGTGGACCTCAAACATCAACGGCAATATTGGCTCGGGGGGCAGCTTCTCGACATCCGGTCTGAACGTCGGAACCCACACGATCGTCGCCATGGTCACCGACAGCGGCGGTCTAACCGGCAGCGCCACGGTCTCGATCACGATCGAACCGGTCGGCGGGACATCGATTTCCCTCTCTGCCTCGGGATACAAAAACAAAGGCGTTCAATACGTAGATCTCTCGTGGTCGGGCAACACAGACGCAGTTGACGTCTACCGCGATGGCAACATCGTAGCCGGCAACATCAGCGGCAGCGCCATGACGGACAACACCGGGAACAAAGGCAGCGGCCAGGTCTACGAATACGAGGTCTGCGAGACCGGCACTAGCAGCTGCTCGAATACGGCGATCGTTGGGTTCTAGCTGCTCGCCTTCCGCAGCCGCTGCGACTTGGGCAAAGATGCCTCGACCAGGGCGTACGAATGATCGGCCAGCTCTTTGACTTGCCGATCGCTCAGTTCACCGTCAAGGACAACGGTGTTCCAGTGCTTCTTGTTCATGTGGTAGCCGGGAATCACTGCGGAAAACGATTCGCGCAGTTCTACGGCTCGCGCTGGGTCGCACTTCAGGTTGACCCGGGCCGGGACATCTTCGTAGGCCAAGATCGCAAAAATCTTGCCGCCGACGCGGAACACCATAAGCTCAGGCCCGAATGGGAAATCTTCGGCCGCCCCCGGAAGGCTGAGCAGATAGTCGCGCACTCGATCGAATCGCATGATAGTTACGAGTCCGGATGCTAGCATGGACGCTTCTCCATGCAGCAGTTCTTGGGTCAAATCAGCGTCCAGACGCAGGGCAAGGGCCTTTACGAGTTCACTCGTGAGGTCGAGCGCTGGGTTCGCGGGCATGGCGATGGGGACGGGCTGTTAACGCTCTTCATTCGCCATACATCCGCTTCTCTGACTGTCCAGGAGAACGCTGATCCAGATGTTATCCGTGACTTGGAAGCCTATTTTTCACGGTTGGTGCCGGAGAATGACCCCATTTACATCCACACGATGGAAGGTCCTGACGACATGCCCGCGCACGTCCGGTCGGCGCTCACGCAGACGCATCTGAGCATCCCTGTCAGCCAAGGCGAACTGACCTTGGGGACATGGCAGGGCATCTATGTGTTTGAGCATCGCCGCCGCCCTCACCGCAGGACGATCTCATTGCATCTGCTGTCAGACTAACGCCGCAGTCTAGGGCGAATGGGAGGCGACGTTTTACGGCCACCCGCGCCACGTAGCGTCACTGCTCGGGGGCGGGCGCAGGCGCTTGAACCCCGAGCAATTCATCCAGCTCTTTCAGTTTCTTGGCCATCATCTCGGCGTCGATTCTCAAACTCGGTGGACCGACGTGAATGTGGGGGCCAGTCGCCTGGCCGGGTACAGCGCTGAGAAAGGCGATGTAAGGTATGTCCCACTCTTCGAGGAGCGACATCAGGAAAAGGCCTTCGAGCTCGTCCGGGCGTACAGCGACGTCGAAGCGTCCGGTGTGGTCGAATCCCATAGAAACATGTAGGTCTGTGCTGCCTGCGGCGCTGATCGGCAATGGTTTGCCAAACTCTGCGAAGTACATGGCGTCGATTTCCAGAATATCGGCATCCCACTGAGCCGGGTCGCCTTCGGACCAAAATGCCAATTCCTCGTCGATCAGTTCGTCCAGACGTCCCTCCGCGGAAACGATTCTGGCCTGCTCTTCGACAAGCCGCGCACGAGTCTTAGCCAGGTCCAACTGCTTGTCGGCAAAGGTCAAGCGGTCACGAAAATCAACAAGGCTATTTGGCGCCGCGGCGCCAATCGAGATCAGCTCCTGCTGCCGTTTGAGGGCCTCGAATTCCGCCTTCTGCAACTCCGCAGCAGCTCGAAGCAGGTCGGTCGTCTGATCGGGCAGCAGGTCCGGCTGCTGCAGCAGCCGGCGGACGAGCACTTCGAGCCGTGCCCGGTCCGCATCCTGTTGCGCCTTGGCCAATTGTGCTCGAGGTATTACCCCCGCTTCCACCAGGGCGCGTAGCCGCTCGATCTCCGGATCGCTGAGGGCGGGCGCTAATCCGCCGGTCTGGGCGAGCAAAGATACGCCAAACAACAACCCGGTTGCCGTCATCATGAAGCACTTACGCATCCGGACATCATTGTAAGATGAGGGAACGCCTTACGGCTGCGTCCACCGACCGCGCCGCACTGCAAGTTAATTCACTATGCAAGATTGGGAAACGGCGGCCCAAGCGGCCCTCGATAAGAAGGCTGAAGACGTCATCCTCCTCGATATCGGAAAGGTCAGTTCGCTGACGGGCCATTTCGTCGTCGCGACGGGAACAAGTACGCGTCAAACTCAGGCGATCGCGGAGGGGATCCGTGACGACCTGCGCGACCGCGGCGTGCGCCCAATGGGCGTGGAAGGGATGAACCAGGGCGAATGGATCTTGATGGACTACGGTGATTTCTTGGTCCATATCTTTACGCCGGAGAAGCGGGGATTCTATGACCTGGAACGGCTGTGGAGCAATGCGCCGCGCACAGCCGTATCCAAAGCCGCCTGAGGCTGCGGTTTGAAGCTTCAAGTCCTCTATATCGGTAAACCCCGCAGCCGTGCTCTAAACGAGGCCGGTGCGGAGTACATCAAACGTCTCGGCCGGTTTTGCCGGTTTGAGATGAACGAACTCAAGGCCGAAGCGTCCGTCGAAGACAATCCCAAAGTCCTGCATATCGCCCTGGACCCCGAGGGTGAGTCGCTGTCGTCAGAGGAACTCGCTCGCCTGCTGGAGTCGGCGGGACAAGACGTCGCCTTCTACATCGGCGGCGCGGACGGATTCTCGGAGAAGTTCAAGAAGTCGGCGGATCGTTTGTTGTCGCTCTCCAAGATGACGTTGCCGCACGAATTGGCGCGGGTGGTGCTGCTGGAGCAACTGTACAGGGCGTTTACGATCCTGAGCGATCACCCTTACGCGAAGTAGCCGCCTCAAGGCCGATCTTGGCCGTCTGTTTCAGGCTGTAGATCGTTGACGAGTAATGCCCGCACTCGTGCGTGCAGAAACAGCCGTTAGCCGCTTGCGTGGCTACTTCTTGGGCCTTCCCAGAGAACCACAGTTTGGTGAAGTCGTAGTCCACGTCGCGTAGATTGCCGATGACCGAGTTTTTGATCTCGCACTCGACGACATCACCGTATGAATAGATCACCGCGGCCAAGCGCCCGGAGACGCACGAGAATTGAGCCTTCTGCTCGACGACCGTTCGCTCGACCGTCTCGCGGATGCGCTGGTCGAGCAAGTGGTTGGCGTTGGAATAAGCCGTTGGCCCCGAAGGTGTCAGGACGCCGTCGGCCCAATCGCGTTCGAGACGTTCCCGCAGTCGGCGATAGGATTCGGGATCCACCTCGGTTTGGCTAGGATCGAGCGGGTGCCCTCGGCACCAGTTGTAGGATGTCCCATCCGGCTCGAAGATGCGCTTCAAACCCTCATGAATGTCGATGATCTGCCGTTGGTTGTCGCGCATGACGGTTGTCAGCGTATGCACGATGAGATTCGGAAAGCGTTGGCGCAGCGGCTTAATCGCCTCGGCGGTGCGGAGCATCCGGTGCCACGCGCCTTCCCTGCCCCGTATGCGGTCGTACTCGTCCGGGTCGATATGATCGACGCTGAGGTTGAGATGAAACCGAAGACGCGGCGCGGCGGGCAGCACTTTTTCGAGAGTCTCGACGACGCGTTCGGTGTGCTGACCGTTCGTTGGGGTGTAGACGTTGGTCGTATCGTTCAGCCGGGCGGCCGCGAGCACGATGTCGCCGAGATCGGGCCGTAGAAAAGGCTCACCACCGCCGAGGAAGAGGTTGTAGATCTCGCCCATCGAGCCCAAGGTTCGCTCAAATTCTTCGAGCGTGAAGTCGCGGTTGGGCTTGGGGTTTAGTTGATCCCAATAGAAGCAATGCACGCACTTCTCGTCGCACCGGGTCGTCACATAAAGAGTGACGAACGGCGGCGAAACGCGGCGGCCAAAGGCGGCCTTGGCCTTGATGCGCAGCAGGTGCGGTAAATAGGGACGCGGCTTCACGAGGGGCTGCCGACCAGGATAGCGCCCTACTCAAAGATGGCGTCGAGCAACGCTGCGAGTCTTACGCCTGCTTGAAGCAGTCGTTCTTCAACCACCGGGCCCGCTTCGCGCAAATAGGCGCGTCCAAGCCCTCTGCCCCTCATGTTGTAGACGAGCGGACGGAGCGCCATCGATTCGTCGACCCAAGTCATTGGACTGTCCCGACGCCATGCTTCCACTTCTTCCGGCGAGCGCGACTCCAGCGTCCGAACAAGACTCTTGGGGCTAAGGCGCAGTCGCGAAATCAATGCCGAATCCCAAACCCGATGCAGGTTCGAAGACTTTCCGAACCAACTGACGTGGACCTCGTTTCCGCCGCGGTCCGAGGCTCGACCCACATGCAGCGGCTGGTGGAGGTCGCCGACGAAGTGAGCAATGAACTTCAGGGCCGCCAGCTTGTCTTCGCGAGAGGATCCGTCGTAGCGCAGCACAGCAACAAAACGTTCCAGAGCCCCAACGACGTCGCCGTCGCGGCTGCGACGCGTGCGGTCATATGTTTGGCCGTCGGGAATGTTGACGTAGTGCCAAGGCGATGAAATTCGCCACCGGGACTCGGACCGTATCTGGTCGGCCCACAGCGCCACCTCGGCTAGGGACTCATCCCTGAGCAGGCCGCGAACAGCCTGCTGCGCCTTCTCGCCCAGCCGCTCTTCGGCGATCTGACCGACGGCGCGATGTCCAACTGGCCCCCAGGCGGCGGCTGGCGTGGCGGCCAGCAGCAATGAAGCAAGAACAAGTCGCATTTAGGATTCCAGGCGGTGTTTCGCGAGCACGGTTCCATCGGCGAGGACGGCAACGGGAATGTCGGCGCCGTAGGTCTGTTTGAGCTTCACGTCGCTATCGATGTTGATTTCACGCAGCTGGTAGCCGCGCTTGATCAATTCGCGTCTCATCTTTTCGCACAGGCCGCATCGAGGCCGCGTGTAGAGTATCACTTCAGGCATTCGTTCCGAGCATACCAGCCGAATTGCCGTGGCCGCCCCACTTCCGCTGGACGGTCACGTCTTGCTCTAGCGGCGTCGGTTGGAACTGCCTATTCCGGGATCCTTGCCCCAACTTGGGCGCGGCGTCGAGTCTTCGAGATAAAGGCAAGTCGACACCCGTTTAGAGCAATAATGGAGCCCTTAACTATGTCTTCTCCACGACGTCCGCTACGCTCACAAGACTGGTTTGGCCGCAAGGACAAGCTGGGTTTCATCCACCGTTCCTGGACCAAGGCTGAGGGCTTTCCTCAGTCGGCCTTCGACGGCAAGCCGGTCATCGGCATCTGCAACTCTTGGTCGGAGTTGACCAGTTGCAATGCCCATCTGCGGCAAACAGCCGAAGCGGTCAAGCGCGGCGTTTGGGAAGCGGGTGGCTTTCCCTTGGAGTTCCCAACGATCTCGCTCGGCGAGCCGCTGATGCGGCCCACGACGATGATGTTCCGCAACCTGATGGCGATGGACGTCGAGGAATCGATTCGCGCCAACCCGTTGGATGGCATCGTGCTGCTGGCGGGTTGCGATAAGACGACGCCGGCACAGCTGATGGGCGCCGCATCGGCGGACATCCCGACGATCATGGTGACCGGCGGACCGATGTTGCGCGGCATGTACAAGAACAAGCCGATCGGCTCGGGCACCGACGTCTGGAAGTTCGACGGCGACCGGCGCTCCGGCAAGATCTCCATCGAGGAGTTTTGCTCGATCGAGTCCTGCATGTCGCGTTCGGCCGGTCACTGCATGACCATGGGTACGGCCTCGACGATGACCAGCCTCGCCGAAGCACTTGGCATGACGCTGACCGGCTGCGCTTCGATTCCCGCTTCGGACTCGCGCCATCGAGAGATCGCCCACCGCAGCGGCGTGCGCATCGTCGACATGGTCTGGGAGAACCTAATTCCGTCCAGAATCATGACCGCGCAAGCGATGGAGAACGCCATCCGTGTGGACATGGCCATCGGCGGATCGACCAATGCCATCATTCACCTCAAGGCAATCGCTGGCCGGCTCGGCCTAGACTTCCCGCTAGAGAAGTTCGACGAGATCGCCCGCACAACTCCGGTGCTCGCGAACATTAGCCCTTCCGGCAAGTACCTGATGGAGGACTTCTACTACGCGGGCGGTCTGCCCGCGTTGATGAATGAGATTCTCGATCTGTTGCATGGCGGAGCGTTGACGGCGACCGGCAAGACGATGGCGGAGAACTTAGTAGGGGCCGAGTGTTACAACCCGGAAGTGATCTTGCCGCGCGACAAGCCCCTGCAGCCCACCGGCGGCACGGTGATCCTGCGCGGCAACATTTGCCCCAACGGCGCCGTGCTCAAGACGAGCGCGGCGGACCCGAAACTCTTGCAGCACACGGGCCGCGCCGTGGTATTCGAGAACCACTCGGACTTGCTCGCGCGCGTCGACTCGCCGGACTTGGACATCGACGAGAACTGCGTGATGGTGCTGAAGAACGGAGGCCCGCACGGCGGACCGGGTATGCCTGAGCTAGGCAATCTGCCGGTTCCCTCCAAGCTGCTCCAGCGCGGCATCACCGATATCCTCCGTATCTCAGACGCCCGCATGAGCGGCACCAGCTACGGCGCTTGCGTTTTGCATGTCTCGCCGGAGTCAGCTATCGGCGGGCCGCTCGCCGCTGTTCAAACCGGCGATCAGATTCGACTCGACGTCGAGAATCGAACGCTCGATGTGTTGATTGACGAGCACGAGATGAATCGGCGTTTGCGCCTCTTCGAGCTCCCCGAAGCCGCCTATGAACGCGGCTGGGGCAAGATCTTCCTCGACAACGTGCTGCAGGCGGACGAGGGTTGCGACTTCGCCGTGCTCAAGGGCAAGGGCTCGAAGACGGAACCGGCGTTGCCGTTCTAAAGAATGGAATTGGCGAGCGCTGCGCAATGGGGCCGCCGAGAATGAATCATGAATCAGTTGATTTCGTCTGATGGCGACGGCGGAGCGTTAGAGGAAGCCTGCCCAACGACGGGCTGGAAGGCGCGCATCGCCCGGCAATTTGGCAAACCCGAAGGGCGAATGGGTCGGCTCGTCGGCCATGCGATGTCAGTCAAGAACAAGGCGCGCAGCGAGTGGGTGCTGTCCCTGTTGGAGATCGAAGCTGTGGATCGAGTCCTGGAGATCGGCTTCGGCTCAGGACGAGACCTTCGCCGGGTAGCCTCAATTGCAACCGAAGGATTGACAGCTGGAGTTGACCACTCCGCTGAGATGGTCAAGATGGCCAGAGGGACTTGCATCGGCGCTACCTTGGCGGGACGCGCTGACATTCGCCTTGGCTCGGCCGATTCCATACCATTCCCGGACGCCTGTTTTACCAAGGCGTTCTCGATCAATGCGGTCCAATTTTGGCGCGATAGGAGAGCCGCCATGCTAGAGATCCGCCGGGTGCTGCGCCCGGGGGGACTTGTCGGCGTGGCGCTGGAACCGCGGGGGGCGTCGAACCCGGAACTGGCGCTGGCAAACGGGCACGTCCTTGCGGCTGACCTGGAAGCCGCTGGGTTTGACGACGTGCGATTGGAGTCGTCAGATCTAGGCCGCGTGCCGACGGTTTGCGTGATCGGCCTGAAAGGCGATCCCGAATGACGGTGAGCCGTTAGCGGTTTGCTTTACGGAAGACCATCGCGTACTGATAGGGCAAGTGGTCAAAGGTTCGTTCGAACTCTAGACCCGCCGCTTCAATCTCCGCACGGAACTCGTCGCGGTCCGCACGGATGTGATTCTTGGCCCAATCTGGATCCCGACCTTCGCGAGAGCGAAAACGATAAAAATCGACGACCACGAGACGGCCGTCAGCTTTCAAGGCTCCTTTAATCGCGCGTATCGTCTCGGTCGGCTGCTCGAAGTGGTGATAGGCGTCGAGAATGAAGGCGACGTCCATGGTGTTCGCCGGCAGCTTAGGGTCGACCTGGCCGCCCAAGATCGTCTCAACGTTCTGCCAGCCTTGCTCGGACTTGTGAGTCTGCAATTGGTCCAGGAAGTCTTGCTGGATGTCTTCCGCGTAGATCTTCCCTTGCGGACCAATCGCTTCCAGGAAGTAGGGGATCATAAAGCCGACGCCCGTGCCGATATCCGCTACGACGTCGCCCTTTTTCACCCCAATCGAGGCGATGAGTTCGCGAGGTTTTTGTTCCTTCTCTCGTTCGGGGTTAGCGAGAGATTGCGCCACGCGCGCACGACCCTCGGCGGTTTGATAGCCCGCGTTAGCTCCAGCGGCCACCTGCGCAGAGCAGATTGAGCCGGCGAGAACGGCCAAGGCAACAGCGAATAGAAGGGTTCTCATAGCTAAACCTCCACCGTGCGTAGATACTTGGCGCTCATCGCCAGACTATCGACGGCGTCTCCGGGCGTTTGATCCTGTTCCACGACATAGCGCTCGACGCTGTCTTCGGCAGCCGCCTTCAACACCGCCTGAAAGTCGATCACGCCTGAGCCGACTTCCTTGAAGTTCTCAGCGGCAACGCCCTCGGCAAACTGCGTCGGGGCCGTGGCGGCTTTGTCTTTGAGGTGCAGTAGCTTCGCGCGGCCCGGATGCGTCCGGATCCACTCAGCCGGATCGTGTCCAGCAATGCTGGTCCAAAAAACGTCTAACTCAATCTTCACCAGTTCAGGGTCCGTCGCTTCAAGCAAGGTGTCCATTGGGGTCGAATCGCCAACCGGGCCGAACTCGAAGGCGTGGTTGTGATAGGCGAAGCCCATACCCGCCGCCTTGTAGACCTCGCCCGCGTGGTTTAGCTTTTCGGCCAGCCGCAGATAGTGATCACGGTTGTCGCCTCTTTGGTCGTTCGGCACATACGGCATGACTAACCAGGAGAAACCGTTCTTGACGCCCCACTCCGCCGACTCTTCGAGGGTCTTCGGACCCGCCGCAATCTCCCCTACGCCAAGAATTACGGGAGCGGAGACATGGCTACTCGCAGGGGTCAGTCCGGCGGCCTTTACCGCCGGCGCGAGGTCGTCCCAAGCCACGACGGTTCCATTCACGTTCGTCGACTGTACGGCCTCGATCTCGGTATAACCCGCCGCCGCCGCGCGCTCGAAGATATCACCCACACCCTCTGCCAGCATGTAGCGCAGGGTATACAACTGGAAGCCAAGCGGCTTCGCGAAGAGGCTCGCGACCGGGACGGAAGCCTCTTCGGGCGCCCCAGCGCAACCAGCTAAAGACAACCCGGCGCCAACGCCAGCGAGGTGCATGAAATGGCGACGATTCAACGACATAGCTGAATCATCCTAGCAAGAGGGTGGACGCTTCGGGTAGCGGCGACGAAACGAACTATTCCTCAGATTGGGCTTTTTGCGTGACCTGGAATCTTTCGATGGATTCCGTGATGGCGTCGTACGCGCCCTGACGCCCTTCCCAGCCGCGAATATTGACCGGCTTCCCTTCTAGATCTTTGTAGATGCTGAAGAAGTGTTCGATCTCGCGCAGGTAATGCGGGCGCATGTCTTCGAGCGACTTGATCTCGGTATAGCGCGGATCGACGACCGGGATCGCGATGATCTTTTCGTCTTCGCCCTTCTCATCTTGCATGCGGAAGACGCCGATCGGGCTGGCCTCGATGATGCAGCCGGTAAAGGTCGGCGTGCGAGTCATGACCAGGATGTCCAGCGGGTCGCCATCGTCCGCCAGAGTGCCGGGAATGAACCCGTATGCCATCGGGTAATGCACTGCCGAGAACAGCACCCGATCCAAACGGAATAGTCCGCACTTCGGGTCGTACTCATACTTATTGCTGCCGCCTTGTTGAATCTCCACGATGGCGTCGATGCGGTGAGGCGGTTCGCGACCGGGCGGGAGCAGCATAAGATTGCTGGGCGGTTGAATAAAAGCAGGCGTACTCAATTCCCCATCTTATCAGCGCTCGCGTGTTCCTTCGTACACTAGGCAAGACCTCCCGATGACTCGTCAAGACCTCGGCCGCCTGGCTATGCTGGCGACATTGTGTTGGATCATCTACGGGATAGGAATCTCCGATCGAGGACTGGTCGCGCCGGATGAACCGCGCTACGCTGCGATCGCGCATGAGATGGCCGCATCCGGCGACTGGGTAACGCCGCGCCTTTGGGGCGAGCCTTGGTTCGAAAAGCCGGCTCTCCTCTATTGGATGGGCGCGCTCAGCGAGGTTCTCGGGATTAGCGGGGATCTGGCCATTCGGGTGCCGGTTGCCCTGACGAGCTTCGTTTTCCTGCTCGTTTTCTACGTGCTCGTCCGGCGCTCATTTGGCCAACAAGATGCCGACGGCGCCACCGTCGTACTGGCCTCCGCAGCGGGATGGGCCGCTTATAGCCAGATCGGAGTCTTTGATTTACCTCTCGCCGCTGCAACCAGCCTGGCGCTCGTGGCGTTGCTGCCGTGGGTCGAGAATTCGCAGGAGAAGCGCCTGTTGCCGCTCTTCGGAGCCGCGCTTGGATTCGGGCTGCTCGCAAAGGGCCTGGTCGCGCCGGCAATCGCAACCATGGCAGTGCTCTCCGTCTGCCGGGACCGGGGCATCGGACCGGTCGCACGGGACCTATTCTCAGCGCGAACCCTGCTCCCTTTCGCAGCCGTGACTTTGCCTTGGTATGGGCTCTGCTATTGGCGGAACGGTACGGCTTTTCTGGAAGAGTTCGTCTGGCGGCACCACGTGCTGAGAGTCTTCAGTTCTGAGTTGCAGCATGAACAGGCCTGGTGGTTCTACTTGCCCGTAATCCTACTTGGACTGGCTCCGTGGACGCCGCTTGTGGCCAGCGCCGTCGCTTTGACGGACTGGCGGGGTGACCCGAGAATGCGCTTCTTGGGCGCCTGGGCTTTGGGTACATTGGCGATATTTTCCGTCTCAACGAACAAGCTTCCAGGCTACGTCTTGCCGGCGATTCCGCCGCTCTGTTTGCTCGCTGGCCGCGCGCTACGGCGGGCTCCAGTGTGGGCCTGGGCTTGTTCGGGTCTCATGCTGTGCCTATTCCCCATTGCTGCCGCGGTACTCCCAGCGGCCCTTGCGGACGGCTTGCCCGCAGCTTGGCCTCCAGATTCGACCGCCTGGATCGCGGTTGCCGGGTTTCTAGCGCTAACCATTGGCGTGGGCGCCGCCGCTACAAAGGGCGAACCGGCGCTCGCGGCAGCTCTGGTCGCCGCCGGAGCCGCAGTCGGCTATTGGAACCTTAAGTCACTGACATTCAGTGATTTAGATGCCGTAGCCGGCAGTCGTTCGGTGTGGCGAGAGCAGTCAGACCTTGTGGACTCCACCTGCATTGGAGATGTGCGAAGGCACGTCGAATACGGCCTCCGCTACTACAGCGATGATCGGCTACGTCCCTGTGCTCTTGCCCCTCAGCCCTTCACGCTCAACGGCGATCCGCCCCGCCGGGAGCCGACGGAAGGTCCAAACTAAATTTGCTAAACATGTAACCCTTTTGGCCTCTCGTACGAATAAGGAAGTGGGGTTAGGAGGTGGGGATGTCCGAGATACAACCCGCGACGAGTACCGCCGCGCCGCAGTTGACCAAGAAGGAGCAGGAACTATTCGATCTGCTCGAAGGCAACCCAGGCAAGTGCTTCTCGCGCGCCTACTTACTGCAGCGAATCTGGGGCTATCGAGACGATACGCGCACGCGGACAGTGGATGTCCATGTTAGCCGTCTGCGTAAAAAGCTCGGAGACCGAGTCGACCTGGCGATTCATACCGTCGTGAGACAAGGTTACGTCCTCGAAGTGCGTGGATCAGCCTCGCGCACGGGCGAAACGCGCTTCGCGTCGACCGATCGCACGGCCTCGGCATTTGGACAGCCAGTCTGGGCCAACTGACTAGAGCGGCAGGAAAGGTATAATCTGGCGGGATGTCGGCCGCACGGGCCACGCTAGATCTGGCGCTCGTAGACTTGAGAGAGTTGCGAGGAGCGGATTTACGTCCGCTCCTCGTCCAACAGGAGCGGCGCTGGCGGGAGTTGTTTAGCTGGGATTTCAGCGCCTCGTCGCAGGCGATTCTGAGTTTTCTCAATAGCCGTACGCTGCACGGCTTCGCCCTCGTCCGCAGCGGTATTCCCGTCGGCTACTGCTACTTCGTCTTGGACCAGAACAAGGCGCTTGTCGGCGATATTTTTCTTTCCGATAGAAACCCCAACCCCGCAGCCCAAAGGGCATTGCTCGTTCGGACCTTGGAGACGGCGGCCGCATACCCTGGCGTCTCCCGCGTCGAAGGGCAGTTGCTGGGGCTTAGCGGCGAACTAGCCCCTGAGAGTATTTTCCACCGGGAATTGACCATCTTCCCGCGATGGTTCATGATCCGCGATCAATTGCGGGCCTTCCGCGCAGATCGGCCCGAGCTAGCCAGTCATTCCTTCCTGCCCTGGGGAGAGCACTATCTCGCTCCCGCTGCTGATTTGATCGCCTCGGCCTACCGCGGACACGATGATAGCCAAATCAACGATCAATACCGCGACGTGCTAGGCGCCCGGCGATTTTTGGCCAACACGACACGACACACCGGATGCGGTACGTTCCTACCCGCAGCCTCGTGGGTGGCGATTCAGCCAGGCAGCGCGAGTATCAGCGGAATTTGTCTGGCTACGCGCGTGGACGAGGACGCCGGTCACGTAACGCAGCTCTGCGTCTCGCCTGGTGAGCGGGGCATGGGCGTCGGGCGGGAACTATTGCGCCGCACGTTGTTATCCTTGCGAGCCTGCGCCTGCGATACCGCGAGCCTGACCGTCACGGATTCAAACGCGGGCGCGTTGAGCCTCTATCAGCAGATGGGATTCCGACCCACGCGGCGATTCTCAGCGTTCGTCTGGGAATCCGGCCGCTAGAGCGCGGTCCACCCACCGTCAATTTCCAAGGTCGCGCCTTGAACGAACTCGGCTTCATCGGAGCAGAGATACAGCGCCATGTGGGCAATCTCCACAGGCTTACCAAGCCGACCGATCGGCTGGCGAGCATTCAGCTGCGCGCGCGTCTCCTCTTTTTCGTGCGCGTGGTACTTCTCCAGATAGGCCTCGACGAACGGAGTATCAACCGTGCCGGGACAGATGCAATTGACGCGCAGGCGTCCAGAGTAGTCAGCGGCCAGCTGTCGGGTCATGGCGACCACCGCTCCCTTCGAAGCGCAGTAAGCGAAGCGCCTCTTCACGCCGACCAGGCCAGCCACAGAGCCGATATTGACCACGGCGCCGTGAGGTGAAGCCAACAACAACGGCAGAGCCGCCTGAGTCACCAGGAACGGTCCATCGATGTTGACCCGCATCACGCGACTCCACTCTTCGTGAGCGCACTCTTCAATCGTTCCGACACTGCCGACGCCTGCATTGTTGACTAGGTAATCCAGCTGGTCGATCTTTGAGAACGCCGCAGTGACCGAGGCGGGATAGCTAACGTCGATAGCGACGCCTGACGCACCGCCGCCGACCTCGACCGCCAACTTGTCCGCGGCATCTCTATTGAGATCGGCGATGAAGACTTGGGCCCCTGCCTGAGCAAGCGCGCGGACGGTTTGCTCACCGATACCGCTGGCGCCGCCCGTGACGAGAGCGCGGCGGCCGTCGAGACGAAAAGGTTGTGTCATACGAATCGGCAATTATATCAATGGGGCGCCGAGCGTTGCGATACTGTTGCCTGTGCAAGGGCTTCTAGCCAAAGCGCTGCTGTTTAGCGGAGCCGCCGGGTTCACCGGGGTTTTCTTTATCAACTGGTGCCATATGGTCTACCAGTGCGGCTGCACTTTCATCTGGGCCGGCTACGCCGACCAATGCAACATCCACAACCCAGGACCGCCGCATTGCCCCTGGTGCGCCCACGCGGATTTCGCCACTATCGCGTTCGTCAGCACGATTGGCGCGCAAGCGTTCGTGGCATTCTGGCCGGGACCGCTGAGACCTCTCCGCGTTGTGGCCGCGCTCGCCGCGTCGCCGATCACGGCAGCGATCACCGGCTGGCTGATCGGAATTTATGCGGGTTACTGGTCATGACGCGCGCGATCGACCTGGTCTTGATAATTCACGCAGATCGGAATCCTGTCCCAGGGAGATGAGTTTCAACTCCGCAATGGAGAAATTTACTCTCTGACCGACGCCTAGGATTAGTCCCGGCGGCCGCCCAATAAGCCCGCACGCATCAGGAAGTACAGCAACGTCAACAGCGAGCTGATCGCGGCGGCGATGTATGTAAGTGCGGCGGCGTTTAACACCCGGTCGACCCCGACGCGCTCGCTGGAGGTAATGATACCGTCGGCCACCACGCGTTCCTTGGCTCGCGCCGTGGCGTCAAACTCAACGGGCAACGTCACGAGTTGGAACAAGATGACCGCGGAAAACAGCACCACGCCGGCCATGAAGATGAATCCGGGCCCCTCAGGTCCGGAAAGAAACAAGCCGGCCATCATCACCAAGTAACCCATCGAGGAGCCGATGTTCGCGGTCGGCACCAGGACCGATCGCAGCCAAAGGGGCTTGTAGTGCTGCGCATGCTGAATCGCATGGCCGGCCTCATGGCAGGCGACTCCGATTGAAGCCAAAGACGGCAGATCGTACACCTCTGCGGAGAGGTTCAGAGTGCGATTCATTGGGTTGTAGTGATCCGAAAGAAATCCGTTAGCGCGCAGAATCTTCACCTCTGGAAGACCTGCAATATCCAGCATCCTACGGGCCGCTTGCGCCCCCGTCATGCCAGAGGAAGCGCGAATCTTGGAGTACTTCGTGAAAGCCGACTTAGTCCTATAGCTGGCCCACATCGAGAGAGCCAAACCAGGCAGGATGAACAGAAGATAGATCGGATCGAAAAAGAACATCTGGCGCTTCCTCGCGACGAAACCGCCGCCATCTCATTATAGGGTCGGTCCGTATCCACTGTGATTCGACGTGCGCCGCCCGCGCCGTGTTCCCGTGGCCGTTTAGTTTTTCTTAGGCCGTAACTGTGCCTCGGTGAATGGAGACCCTGCGCCGTCGATCTCCACGTTGATAAGAAAAGGCTTATCGCTCGCCAAGGCCTGATCGAGGGCTGGCCGAATTTGCTCGGGCCGCTCGACATGAACGCCGTCGCCGCCGAAACCTTTCATTACCAAATCGTAACGAGTGCGACGCAGTTCGCAGGCCACCGTTCTGCCGTCGTAACGCCCTGCCTGAAGTTCGCGCTCGACGCCCCAACCGCCGTCGTTGCCGACGATGATGATGACCGGTAGATTGAATCGAACCGCCGTATCCATCTCCGCTAAATAGAAACCGAGCGACCCATCGCCGGTGACGACGATCGAGCGTTGGGTAGGGCGCAACACTTGCGCGGCCAGACCAATCGGGAAGCCGACGCCAAGGCCCGCCAAAGCGCCCAGCCGCATCCAGTGGCCAGGCTTTCGTGCCGGCATCACATAGCGCCCCCAATGCACGAAGTCGCCACCGTCCCAACAAAGCGTCGCGTCCTCAGGGAGCCACTCACGCATTTGCCTGTAGAACTCCAACGCGTGCATCGGCTGCGACTTCCTGTGAGACCTCTCATCGACCTCCGCGGCGTACTCATCGCAGCCTCGCTGAACCTCAGCCAGCCAGCCTGAGCGATCTGGCCGGGCACGATCGGCCAACTCCAAATTAAGGTCTTCGAGCGCGAGGCGGCAGTCGCAGTTCAGGCCAACCGCCAACGACCGGTTCAAGCCAAGTTCTTGGGGATGGATGTCCACCTGAATCACTTTGGCGTCAGGCGCGAACAAGCCGCCCATGCGCAATCGGTAGTCGATGCGCTTTCCCAGCACCAGAACGACATCAGCCTGCTGTAGAGCCTTCTCCGCCCCACGGCTGATCGTCGGATCGGCATAGCCGAAGCAGAGCGGATGCTCGTCAGACACCATGCCGCGAGCCATTGTAATCGTGAACAGCGGCGTCTGAGCACGTTCTATAAACGTCTCCAGCGCCTGCCCCGCCCCAGCCCAAAAACATCCGGATCCGGCGATGACCGCCGGCCGCTTCGCCGTCTGCAAAAGCTCGACGACACGCGATACCTCGGACCTGTCAGGCCCGGGACGATGCTCGGCAACCGACCCAATGAGCGGCGCGACTTTCTCGACCCGATCGGTAAAGTGGTCCACCGCAATGCTGAGGTGTGCCGCCCCCGGACGCCCCGTAGTCGCCGCCCGATAAGCCTCACGGACGTAGAACGGAATCTGACTCGCGCTGGCGGGCGAAGCGCAATACTTGGCCGCCGATCGCGCCAATCCGAGCTGATCCATGTCCTGGAAACCGTTGCGATCGCGCTGTTTCGAATTGGACTGGCCGCTCACCGCGAGCAGCGGTACGCCGGTGGCCTGGGCCGTCGCTATGCCAGTGATTGAATTCGTGTGGCCCGGTCCGCCGGTCACTAACGATACGGCAAGACGGCCCGACATTCTGGCCCAACCGTCGGCCATATGTACCGCCGCAGATTCATGCCGCGTATCGACGATCTTGAAGCCGTCTCGGTCGAGAACTTGCAGCGCTTCGTTGAGGTGGTCGCCCACCAGCGCGAACACATGGGTCACGCCGAGTTGCTTCAGCGTCTGCGAAAAAAGTTCTGCACCGTTGGGCATGGATGACCCGCCAGGATACCAGAGGAGCGCTAGTTCGGTTTTCCGGCGGTCTTCTTCGGCTTGAAGACCTCGTAGATCTTCTCCACCGCACGGACAATATCCAGCGCATCTTCCGCCGTGCCCATCAGGACGCGTTGCGGCAGCCAGAAAGAGTCGTGAGCCGCAGCTTCGGCAACCGGACACGCGGTAACCCGCGATTTAATGTCTTTGTTCTTGAACACCGGGTTCTTGTACAGCGGATGCGGATAGAAAGGACGAATCGGCACGCCTTCGCCCTCAAGCGCCTTAACGAAGTCGTCGCGATCCGCTCCAAACTCTAGCGCATCGATCCACCCCGGCAATAAATAGTGCGTATGCACGGTCGCCGCTTCCGGCAACTCTTGCAGATGCACGCCGGGAACTCTCGACAATCCCTCGCGGACTATCTCGGCGTTCTCGCGTCGAATCCGGATCTGCTCCGGCAGTCGCTCTAACTGGGCAAGCAACGCCGCAGCCTGAAGTCCCGTGATTCGCAGATTCGTCCCCAGCTCGAAGTGTTCAAACCACCCGCCGTCTGGGCGGCGTCCGCCATTGGCGAGCGAGCGCGCCCGTGCGGCCGTTTCGTCGTCGCTCGAGATGAGGATTCCTCCCTCACCTGCCGTCATCGCCTTCGAGTTCTGGAAGCTGAACACACCTGCCAGCCCCATCCCTCCGGCGCGGGCGCCGTTCCACTCCGCGCCATGAGCGTGTGCCGCGTCTTCGATAATCCGAAAACGGTGCAAGCGTTGCAGCCGCGTCAGCTCTTCGGCGTCGCAAACAAGCCCCGCGAAATGCACCGGAATGACAGCCTTCGTGTCGTCTCCAATGGCCTGCTCCATGGCTTGAAGGTCCATGTTGAAACTGTCGCGGCCGATGTCGACAAAAACCGGCGTGGCGCCAATTCGCGACACCGCCGTCGCGGTTGAGATAAAGCTATGCGCCGGAACAATTACTTCGTCGCCGGGGCCGATGCCTGACGCAAGCAACGCCAGTTCAAGACCGATGCTGCCGTTGGCCACGGCCACACCGTGGCGCGCGTCATGCAATCCGGCAAAAAGTTGCTCGAACTGGGTGACGAACTCGTGAAATCCGCCCCACTGCCCCGACGACAAAACCTGCCGAATCAGTTCTTCTTCTCGGGGACCCGAGATAGGCCAGGACGGGTACTGCGCCTCCCGTTGGGGCTTGCCGCCGTGGATCGCTAACTTCTTCATCTCTACCCAGGATACCGATCAATCGCGGTTCGCTACCGCCGGCATCCGGCGCATTTCCAAACCGAGGGCGAATCTCCGTTGGAACCCTTTCCAGTAGGCGTTTCCGCCCTCGTCGCCGTCGCTATAGGCGGCATCCTGATTCCCGCCGCGACGCTGCGGCCACACTCCTTCCTGCGCGATAACGGGCGAAACGTCCATGTAGCTCGCCTTGTCGCTCTCACCCTTCAGCTGCTGGTCGAGAAAAGCTGTAACGAAGTGCTGATTGATCGCTGCGATGCGATCTTTGCGCCACACTGGCTCATCGAACCAATCCTGCAAAGCAAAATACTCAGCAGCGATCGGCGGTGGCGGATTGCCGCCGACATTGTGCCGAGCATTCTGGTAGACCAACATATGGCGATCTGCCGAGGAGGCTGTTTCAAAGAGCCACTCGATGCCGGCGTCGAAACCGGAAACATCGTCCGCATCGCCGGCGATGAAAAACAGCGGCGTCTTGATGCTCGCTATGGCTTGCGCCGTCCAGGCACGCGACGGCGCCCTCCCGCCCCACGGCGCAATCGCAACCACCGCTTTCAGATTGGGGTGAGGGGCTTGCGCCGTTCCTTCCAAGATGTTCCCCAATAACGGCTTCGGCAATTGGGCGAAGAGCGGACCCGCCGGGTCAAAACCGGCGCCGGCACTGGCCATCACGCCGTAGCCGCCCATCGAGTAGCCGATCAAGCCGATAGACTCCGCATCGATTATGCGTCCCAGCGGATCGTCAGTACCCACAAGCGCGACCAGCTGGTCGATTGCAAACCGTTGATCCTTGGTGCGATTCATCAGCACGCTCCCGAACGACAACGCCGCGGCGCCCGCGTCGCTCACCACCATGTCTTGATGATCAATGGAAGCCACCACGTAGCCCTTCGACGCAAGATTCTCGGTGAGGTAGCTCAGGAAGGTAGGCCAATTTCCATAGCCGTGCGAGACCACAACCAGCGGGTATTTCCCGCCGCTCTCGGGCGCTGCGTCAGCGGCCGCCCGCCCCTGGAACTCGAACGTCGTGGGAGCGCCCTCCGGAACCCTGCCCGGCGGAAACGGCAGCCGGCCCGTATAGCTGACCTCCATCGCCTGCCCTGCTTCAATCCGCGCCGGATACCAAACATGCAGGTCGAGCGTTCGAGGAATGTTCGGACCGCGGCCTGCAGCAATAGCCGCGAGATCCGGACGCTCGGGATCAGTGAACGAGATCACTCGATAGCCAACGTCGTACTCGCCCAGCTGGGCCAGCTCCGGCGCATCGATCAGCGCGGCGGCATAAGGACCAACGCCGTCGTCGTCAGCTAACGCGGGGCTCAGCGCCATCAGGCCAAGCAACACAAGATGTAAAACATTCCATTTTGAACGCATAAGGTATTCCCCGAGCCGCACAAGCATAGTATCGCGGCAACAATGAGCTACGCCAAAGAACAGTCTGCTCGGCGCAACGACGAGTCGATATGGGCGAAGTGCTTCGACCTGTTCTTGCCGCCCAGCTCCTTGCACTCGCAGCCCTTTCTCTGGTTCTCACTTCCATAGCCGAAGCGCAGTCTGCTAACCCTCACCCCATCGAGCCCTTCGCGGCTGAACAATTAAATCAGGAGCGGCAAATCCAGGGCTACGAACTCGGCCAGCCGACGCGATCGAGATCCCCAAGAGCGCGCACAGAACACTTCGCCTACCGCCCGACGATCGACGGAATCTCCCTACTCAACGCCGCAATCGCCATCCACATCGACGACATAGGCCACACGATTCGATCCACCGCGAACGGACTCCCGCGTGAGCCTCGGTCACGCACGTTCTCCATCACGAGAGAACAGGCCTCGGATCTGGCCGCCAAAGCTGTTGGCGCGTCGCCTAACGCGACCGTTCACGCGCAACAGGTCTACTTCGTCGCTCCGCTAACGACCGATCCCGCCTGGCAGGTCTACGTCGAGACACCCCGTGAGGGCGCCTACGAGGTGGTGATCTCGGCGGCTACTGGCGAACCGCTCCGGGTCACTCCTCTGACGCACGACGCAGCTTCTTCGGGTTCGGTTTTCCGCGCGCCCGATGCAGCGAATCCCTCGATTGCCTCCCGCACCCTGGAGCCGCTCTCCGGATGGTCGTCCGCGGAAGGTGCCTGCCCCGCCGATGTCTATCCCGCCGGCAGCAATGGAGAGCGTTGGTCAGAC
>JAQCLD010000174.1 GCA_027592785.1 Acidobacteriota bacterium | reverse complement strand
GCTCCAGACATCGGGGGACCAGGTGCAGTGCGTGGCCGTGGGGCTGTGGGCTTACTACGACATTGCTCCTCCGGAAGACCGGGCGACCATCGACGAAATCGTGACAGGCATCGCCGATTACCAGATCAAGTACAACTTCATGCCCAAGCCGGGCAGGTATTTCGCCGTCACCTGGGATCCGGAGCAGTGGTGGAAATCCTACGACTGGACGGATGCGCTCATATACATTCCCGTCCTGCATATGGCTTGGCGGGCTACCGGGGATACGAAGTACAAAGACCAGATCAAGCGGCTCTACGATAAGTGTGGGGTGGAGAATGGTTGGGTGCGGCCAGGCGACAGTTTCAGCGGGACTACCGCATTTCGAATGCTCTACCTGCCCAGCCTGATGATGGAGATCGACCCCTCCAACCAGGACCTCTGGCGGAGCTTCATGATCAATGTCTTCACAATCGGCCGGACCGGGGTCCAGGACGACGGAACTTACCTCACCACCTGGAACTATGACGCATCCACAGGCAAATCCACGCCAACAAACGCAGGCTGGGGCGGCCAGGCGACCCGCACAGGTCGCAACGCCATCTTCGCTAGGGCTTGCGTGAATGCGCAAAGATGGTTTCCTGAAGAGGACATGGTCGGAGTCGCGCGGTTGATCCTCGAACGTCAGGACGTCGAGACGTTCCGGTTTATCATGCCGTTGCCGGGGGAGACGCTGTCCCCGGAGTGGAAAATGGAGGGTGAGCTAATCGACCATGATGCCCTCACTTCCTGGCTTTGGACCTACTGGGAAGGTCGGTGGAGGGGCTACTGGAAATGAACTTATCGAGACAATTTCACTAGAAAGCAGGCATTGAATGGCACGCAAGATTTTTCTGCCCATCGGCGATGGTACCGAAATTATGGATACGCTCTATCCGGTATTTCGTCTGCAGGAAGAAGGCTATGAAGTGGTCATCGCCGGTCCCGAGGCAAGGCTTTACCACGGCGTGATGCACGAAATCCCGCCAGATGGTAGCATTCCCTGGGATATCACCCGTGAACTGCCGGCTTATCACGTCCGCGCCACGGTGGCCTTCCGGGACGTCCGCCCGGAAGAGTATTTTGCCGCCTTTTTTTCAGGCGGGCGGGCGCCGGAGTATTTGCGCTACGACGAGCAACTCCTGGCCGTCACCCGGCACTTTTTCGAGGCGGGAAAGCCGGTCGCCATGCTGTGCCACGGCGTCGAAATACCGGCAGCGGCCGGGTGTCTCCGCGGTCGCAAAGGAACGACGGTGCCGAAATGCGCACTCGACATCACGCAATTCGGCGGCGAATACCTTGATCAAGACGTGGTACTCGACGGCAACCTTGTCAGCGCGCGCGGCTGGCATCAGAATGCTCCGTTTCTGCGTGAATTCTGCAAGCTGCTGCGTTCCTTTCACTGAGGATTCGATTAGATGACGACCATGCGAACGAACAACGGGATGTTCAGACAGCTGGTTTTGGTGGGGTTGGCCACCCTGCTTGCAGCGGCCTCTGCGCGCGCGGCGGAACCCTATGCCATTCGGATCGTAGATCCTCCCCTGAGCAACCAGGCCATCCGTCCCGATGCGCCGCTCCCGAAAATATGTCGCACCGGCAATCGTCTGGAACTCATGGCCGCCCGTGGCGAATATGAACCGGCATCGTTTATGGTCGATGCCTCGAAACCGCTTCAGCAAGTTCACGTCGTCGCCTCGGACCTGCGCGGACCCGGCGGTGTCATTCCTGCAGCGGCGATCGATCTGCGAGTCGTCGCGCCCGTGTTTCGGTATACGTCGGATTTCCCCATCGTCATGAATTGGGTTCTCGTTCATGATCCGAATCTGATCGAAGTTCGCGACGAGCCGCAGCCGCGGTCGCAACAACCAGACGCGCCGCCTGTCAGTCTGGCCTACACCAAGACGAATTATTTCACGCGCGAACCCATCGATGCCGACGTGTTGCAGCCGGCGGACATCGCGAAGCAACAGCAGTTCTGGCTGACGATTCACGTTCCGACCGATGCGCGGCCGGGTCTTTACCACGGCCAATTGACGATCACCGCCAAAAATCAGACGAACCAATCACTCGACGTGCAGTTGACGGTTCCAAAATTTGATCTGGCCAATCCGGAATTTGAATACTCGGTCTATCATCCGGCGTGGCTGGTAGGCGATCTTCCCGTCGATAACCAGCAAGGTTATGCCGTGCTCACGGCGGACGAATATCTCGTCGATCTGCAAAACATGGCGGCCCATGGCTGTCGCAACCCGGTGATTTATCCGCAGGCGAACGCCAAAGCCGACGGCACGCTCGATTTCAGTCAACTGGAGATCGTCCTGAAGGCCCGCGAACAGACGGGCATGTCGAAGGATCGTTTGTTTCTGCTGGGCGCCGGCCAGGTGAATTCGTCGCAGAAACTCGGCGAGGGGCAGTATGCGCTCAATGTGCGACAGGTCAAGGAACTCGTCGAGTACCTTAACCAGCGGGGCTACGGAGACGTGCATTTAATGGGAGCGGATGAAGCCACCGGCGAAGCTTTAATGGCCCAGCGCGATGCCTGGCAGTCGATTCATGAAGGTGGGGCCCGCATCTTCGTCGCCCATTACGCGGGTTACACGGACGGCATCGGCGATCTGCTCAATGTGCCCATCATGCTTCATCCGATGCATGCCTTGATGGATCGTCACAGCCTGATGCCGGCGGCAAAGTTCTTGGCGATGCCACCGGAAGTCCGTGAAGGCTTGGAGGTCGACCTGCTCTTTAAGCCGGACGTGCAGGATAAAATCAAGCGAGTCCATCAGGCCGGACATCGTGTTTTCACCTACATGGACCCCTGCGCCGGACACGTCTGGGTGGAGCACCATCGCCGCATGCGAGGGCTTGGGCTTTGGAAGGCCCAATTGGACGGGACGATGACCTGGGCTTATACGCACATCAACCAGCCGCGCTACCGCGAAGCTGGGCCGTTCAATGTCTCGATCGGCTTCGTGCTCCGCGGTAAAAACGCGTCCTTCGACACTCTCTCGTGGGAAGCCTATCGCGAAGGTTACGATGATGCGCGCTACCTGGCCACGCTGAAGAACGCCCTGGTTCAGGCGAAAGATCAGCAATCAAAAGCCAAACTCGTCAAGAGCACTCAGCAATGGATGGACCAAGTCGGAATGAATATCAATTTGAAAGACTGGCGCAGCGAAATGGCCCGCCGCGCGGAAGAACTCTTGGCGAAGTAATCCTGGAAGCATGAAACGAATCAATATTTTCGAGTAAGGAATCCGACTGATGCCCGAACCATCGAATGCCTGCGTCCCTCCGGTCTCACGAGCCGTCGACCTGGAGTTTTTTCAGCGTGAAGTAAACGACTTTCTGCCGGATTACGTCTACGACGCCCATTGCCACATCTGGCTGGAGCAGGAAGTCCCCTTCCGGGTTCCCGGCGTTTCGGGAGACATCGGCACGCATGAATATCTGTCCCTGATGTCAGACCTGCATCGAAGGCGAAAGACCGGAGCATTGTTTCTCGGTTTTGCGTCGCCACAGTTGCCCGACGGCCGGCACCGGATGAACGAGTTCGTCGGCAAACAAACGGCCTACGGCCCGGCGTTTCGCGGGGAGTTCTTTGTCCGCCCGGACGACGACCCGGAATGGGTGCGGCAGGAGGTTCGCCGGCTGGGCCTGCATGGATTGAAGTGCTATCACACGTTCGCCGCCGTCACGCCGACATGGGAGGCCGAGATCCCCGCGTTTCTGCCGGAGAGCCTGATCAAGGTCGCCCATGAAGAAGGCTGGGTGATCACGCTGCACATGGTGAAGTCGCGTGCGGTGGCCGATCCGTCGAACATTCATTGGATCAGGCGTTATTGCCAGATGTATCCGAATATGCGGCTCATTCTGGCGCATTCCGCGCGCGGGTTTCAGCCCGCTCACAATCTGGAAGGACTGGAGCAGCTCAAAGGACTCGACAATCTCTACTTCGACACCAGCGCCAATTGCGAACAGATGGCCCACCAGGCGATCATTCGCATCATCGGCCATGACAAGCTGATGTACGGGAGCGATTTGCCAGTGAGCCACATGCGGGGACGTTCGCTCGCCGCCGCTGATTCATTCCTCTGGATTTACGAAAACACACCCGTGTGGGGAGAAAAGCACCAGAAGATCGAGCCTGTACTGGTCGGTCTGGAACATCTGCGATCCCTGAAATGGGCCTGCTGGTCAGAGCGGCTCAGCGATGCGGCCGTGGAAGACATCTTCTGGAACAACGCGGCCAAACTGCTGGGAGTGACGAAAACGCAGGCCGTGACCTGCGGCGAATAATGTTTGAGGGAGAGTCCTTGATTCGAGATCCGACCGGGATGCACACATCATGACCAATACATTATCGACCGAACCGACCAACACCACGACGGAAGCGATCCGCGATACAACCGACTGGTCTCGCTTCACGACGGCCCAACGGATCAAACATCTGGAGATCGAAGGGTACGTCGTACTGCCTGATTTGATTCCGCCCGCCGAGCTGGAGAAAATTCGGCACGAGGTTAATCGGCTGCCGACCAAGGGGACCGATTACAGCGAGAACCAGCGTTCCTGCGCTGACGTGCACTGGACCGATTCGCCGGCGTGCATCAACCTGATCGCCCTGCCCGCGATGATCGACTTCCTGACCACGCTGTTCGGCGACGAATTGATTTGCACGAGTTGCGCGTTCGTCCTGTCTCGGCCGGGTCATCCGGGTATCGCCATCCACACCGATTCCCAGCCATATGGCTCGAAGATTTTCGGCATGCAGGCCAGTGCCCCTCGGCTGGTCAGGGTGCTGTATTACCTGGACGACCTGACGCCGGAACGTGCTCCGCTCAAGGTCATACCTCATTCTCATTTATCGCTGCATGCGGACGCTAATCCCTATCATCGTTATCTGAGGCATCCGGAGGAAGTCATGGTCACGTGCCGAGCCGGATCGGCGGCAATCATCAACCAATCCATATTTCACGCGAACTATCCGAACGTCAGCCAGGAGGACCGACGGCTGCTGGCAATTGCCTATCGACC
>JAQCLD010000173.1 GCA_027592785.1 Acidobacteriota bacterium | reverse complement strand
ATGTGTTCCCCATCCGTCCGGTTTGTACAAAGCCAGCGACGGTTCCAGCCCTCGCGGCCAACGGGGACGGAGGCCTCATGCGGTTTCCTTATGAGCTCCAAACGAATTTGCATCCCCTTGCTACCCTGGAACCAAGATGGCCCGCTCTACCGAGCGGGCCTTGCTCGTTCCCGAGGGGGCCAATCCCGCCAGCGAGGCCGAATTTCCGCTTTTGCAGGCGTCAGAACAAGAAAGAATCAAGAGAATCAACCACTTAACCTCAGATCACGGCGGAACGAAGCGAAAATCCGCGGAATCTGGCGGAAGTTCGCGGAACTTCGCGGCACGTTCACGGAAGATCACGGCATCTCCGCGGCACCCGGGGGAACGCGGACGTGGAAGTTGGCATAGCGGCAGCATACGCGCCTGTTATGCTTTCACCGCCACTGCCGCGGCACTGCTCACCTCCTCCCCATCTACCAACGCCTATTCGAGCTACAATCCGTGGACAGGCTGAACTGACCCTGCGCCCTCCAAACAATGCTCTACTCTATGACCGGGTTCGCCCGGGTCGTCTCTGACAGCGAACCCGCCATCGAGATCTCGATCCGCACCGTCAACCATCGCTTCCTCGATCTCAAGATCCGCACGCCGACCGCGTTCGAGGCCCTGGACCCGCTGATCCGGCGCGTCGCCAAGGAACATCTCAAGCGCGGCTCCGCACAGATCTCCATCAGCTTGGAGTCCAACCGCGAATCGTCCTTCGAACTCAATCGCGACCTCGCCGACGCCTACCTTCGCGCCCACACCGAACTCTCCGACGCCCACCGCCTCTCCCAGGAGCCCGACTTGATGGCGCTCCTGCGCATTCCGGGGATACTCGGCAGCTCCGACCAGCAGTGGCCCGATGAGCGCCGCGCAGAAATTGAAGCGCTCTTAGAACAGACCCTGATACAAGCCTTCACCGCCCTCAACGAGCAGCGCGCCCAAGAAGGCGCCGGCATCGCCGCCGACGTCCGCGAGCGAACCGAGGCCATCGCCAAAGAAACTGAAAGCCTCAAGGCCGCCTCCGCCGCGATGATCCCCCAGTTTCAAGAGCGCCTCGAAAAACGCCTCTCCCACCTGCTCGGCGAGACGCCCATCGACCCCCAACGCATCCTGCAAGAAGCCGCCGTTCTCGCCGACCGCACCGACGTCAGCGAAGAGCTCCAGCGCCTAGCCGGCCACTCCGAACGCCTGCTCGAAATCCTCGAGAAGGCTGGCGAGACCGGCAAGAACATCGACTTCCTCGCACAGGAAATGAACCGCGAGGCCAATACCCTTGTCTCTAAGTCCACTCCCCTCGGCGAGGCGGGCTTGTCGATCACCGAAGCCGGCCTCAGACTGAAGTCCGAAATCGAGAAGATCCGCGAACAGGCTCAGAATCTGGAATAATTCAGGATTCAGATGTCGACCGTTTTCATCATTTCAGCGCCCTCCGGCTCGGGTAAGTCCACCCTGGTCAAGCGTCTGATGGAGAAGGATCTGGACCGAGGCGAGAGCCGTCTGCAATTTTCCGTCTCCTTCACCACACGCGCCCCCCGCGAGGGCGAGGTCGAAGGCGAACATTACTGTTTCATCTCCGTCAAAGAGTTCCAGCGCCTCCGTGACGCCGACGAACTGCTCGAATCGGCCGAGGTTTTCGGCAATTACTACGGCACTTCCCGCGCTATCCTCCGCAAAGCCGAGGCAGCCGGGCAAGACCTCATCCTGGACATTGATGTACAGGGCGCCGCACAATTAAAGCAGCGACTAGACCAGGCGGTCTCGATTTTCATTCTGCCCCCATCACGGCAGGTCTTGGAATCGCGGCTAAGGAATCGCTCTTCTGATTCGGACGAAGTCATCCAGCGCAGGCTAGAAGAAGCTTCCAACGAGATCGAAGAGTACGGTAAATACGACTACCTCTTAATCAACGACAATCTTGATGCGTCGTTCGAACAGCTCCGGGGCATCATCCTCGCTGAGCGGTGTCGCACAAAGCGCGCACTGGATCAAGTCAAGAAGATCGTGGATAGTTTTGCGACGGAAGTGAAGCGATGAGCACCAAGAAAGCCAAAGAAGAAGAAGTAATCGAATCGCAACAGGGCGAAGAGAAACCGCCCGACATGGCGTTTTTTCTGCCCAACGATGAGCAGCAGAGCGTCTATCGCTTCATCTTGGCCTCGGCCAAACGCGCCCGTCAATTACAGGGCGGCGCCCGTCCGACCATCGCCATCGACTCGCGCAAGCCGACGCGCATCGGCATGGAAGAAGTCCGTTTGGGAACCGTACCCGTCGAAATCCTCGCAGAGGACGAAACCAACAATTACGTACTGATGATGGATCAGCCCAATCAGGACGCCCCCGACGCGGAATAGGCCCAAGGCATGCCCCAGCCAGGCGGCAAGAGAATCGTACTCGGAGTAAGCGGCGGCATCGCTGCTTACAAAGCCGCTGAACTCTGCCGCCGTCTTCAAGACAGAGGATTCTCCGTTCGCGTCGTCATGACTGCGTCAGCGCAGAAGTTCGTCATGCCGCTCACCTTCGCCGCCCTCACCGGCGAACGCGTCATTACTGACCTGTTCGCCTCTGACAGCGGCGACGCCACGCTCTCCAGCGCCATCGACCACATCGGTATCGCCCAAGAAGCCGACCTGCTGCTGGTCGCGCCAGCCACCGCCGACATCCTCGCCAAGTTCACTCACGGCATCGCCGACGACTTCCTCACCACCATGCACCTGGCCTACGCTGGCCGTGTGTTAGTCGCGCCTGCGATGAATTCCAACATGTGGGCGCACCCTGCAACCGCTGAGAATATTGCTACCCTGCGCGCCCGCGGCGTCCACATCGTCGAGCCCGACGCTGGCGAATTGGCCTGCGGCATGGTCGGCCCCGGACGCCTCGCCGAGCCCGACCGCATCGCCGACGCCGCCGAACTGATTCTCAGCATTCCAGCGGCCCAGCCAGACCTGGCCGGCAAACGCGTACTCATTACCGCCGGACCAACACGTGAGCCGATCGACCCGGTGCGCTACATCTCCAATCGCTCCAGCGGCAAGATGGGCTTCGCTCTCGCTGCAGAAGCCCGCGACCGCGGCGCCTCCGTCACTATCGTCTGCGGACCGGCAAGCGCCGCCCCGCCCTCGGGCTGCAAGATCGTTCCCGTCGAGACCGCCCAGCAGATGTACGACCGCGTCATGGAAAACCTAGACGCCGCCCAGATCGTCGTCATGGCCGCCGCCGTCGCCGACTACCGCCCGGCGTCCGTTGCAACGCAGAAGATCAAGAAAGACCAGTCCGCGCCAGCGGTCGAACTCGAGCCCACTCAGGACATCCTCAAGGCCGTCGGCGCCTCCAAGGACGGTCGCATCCTTGTCGGCTTCGCCGCCGAAACTGAAAATTTGCAAGCCAACGCTGAGCGCAAACTCCGCGGAAAGAACTGCGACCTGCTCGTCGCCAACCTCGTCGGCGACGGCCTCGCCTTCGACACCGACGACAACCAAGGCCTCATCCTCTCCGCCTCAGGTGAGGTCGTCGAAATCAGCCGCATGTCCAAACGCCAAATGGCCGGCCGCATCTTCGACGAAGTCCTCCGCACGTCCCGCGCTACAATTGCGTGAGCCCTCACGCAGTGTCCAACGACCTCATCAATCACTTGAAGTTTTATCGGGATCTCGGCTTTAAGGAGCTAGATATACCTGTTAGCATTCCGCCACCCGCTGCGGAGTCCGTAGAAGCCTCTCCTGTAGTCGCCCCGCCAACCAGCGCGGCGCAAGCCGCCGCCGTGAAAGACACCTTACAGATCATCCAAGACGACATCGGCGACTGCACCCGCTGCGGCCTCCACGAAGGACGCAACAAGATCGTCTTCGGCGACGGCAACCCCAACGCCAAACTCGTCTTCGTTGGCGAAGGCCCTGGCGCGGACGAAGACGCCCAAGGCATCCCCTTCGTCGGACGCGCTGGCCAACTACTCACCGACATGATCGAGAAGACGGCTGTCGGTGAGGGCATTACGGTCAAACGGCCCGACATCTACATCTGCAACGTCGTCAAATGCCGCCCTCCCGGCAACCGCGCCCCCGAAGCCGACGAGATGGCGACTTGCGGCCAGTTCCTTGAGCGCCAACTCAAGAACATCCAGCCCAAAGCGATCTGCGTCCTCGGCGCGACGGCGGCCAAGGCGCTGCTCAACTCGACCATCGGCATCACCAAAATGCGCGGCGAATGGCACGAGTGGAACGACATCCCCGTCATGCCCACCTTCCACCCGTCCTACCTATTGCGCGCCTACAACAAAGAAGCCAAACGCCTCGCCTGGGAAGACCTCAAAAAAGTCCTCCACTACGTCTACGACTAACAAATGGCCCGCAACTCGCCCAACCCACAACCTCCGCCCCAACCCCACAAAATCCCAGCGACCCGAGCCCAGCCGCGTAAGCGGCGGGCCTTAGCAACGGGACACTTCACACGCTCCCATCAGGCCCCTCACGGCCCTCTACCTTCCCCTTTGATTGCCCGCGGGTGACTGTCACTTCGTTGACTGTCACCCCAAACCCGCGCTTTCAGTCCCTTCCAGCCCGCTTCAGCGCAAACCGGTGGAACTCGCGCACCTCTTTCCGAACCGAGCCCCAAACGCAAGAGAGGGGTCTTCTCACCCGCAGGCGACCGTAATGCCCACACGAGCACGCCTTCCAGCTCCGACCGCGCTTTCAGTCCCGTTCACGGGGCTCATGGTTAGGCCAGGCCTTCAGGCCTGGTTACCGCAAGCGGCCCTCCCCCTCCCTTCTTCAACCCGCGTCAGCGTCTTGCCTCCACCCACCGCTCCCCGCGCCAGCCTAAGAAGCAGCAGGGGGGAGAAGCGTTCCGGGGGCATACCGATTGGCGCCGCGGACTTCCCTCAGGCGCCGCGCATTTCCGCTTCGTTCCGCCGATTTCCGCTTCGTTCCGCCGCCAAATTGGCCTAAGTTGTTGATGCGATTAACTGTCGAAGGCTGTGGGGTCGAATCCAGGGGAAATTTTGACTGGGTCGCGGGCTCGCTGGGGGGGGCGGATCGTCCAACGGCGAGG
>JAQCLD010000172.1 GCA_027592785.1 Acidobacteriota bacterium | reverse complement strand
AGGTCTTCTCTTTGAAGGGGATCTTTCTACTTTGCGCTCATGGGGATCTTTTCACATTGCGCCGACAAGCTGACTTTCGTGATGGAGTCGCCTGAGCGAATCCGGTACCTTGGTTAGCAAGCCCCAGGGCTTCTCCTAGGCCGCTTATGGAAGGTCGGTTTAGTGGACTCGCCGCGACAACGGAAAGCAGCCGCTGCGCTGGGACCAAGTTGATTTCGAGACGCAGCGAATCTACCTGCTGGATACCAAGAAGGGAGATGCTCGCGTGGCGCCGTTCATTGGCAATATGGAGGCATGGATCTCTCCCGAGCTGCCGCCAATGGTCGGACCTAGCGGATGGTGACACTCGCGAAGGCCGATGCAGTTTCCGCGATCTAGGTTGTCGAAAATAGTGGCGGGCACGACGAGACTTGAACTCGCGACCTCCGGCGTGACAGGCCGGCGTTCTAACCAACTGAACTACGTGCCCGTATTCTTTGAATCGAGTCGCGAGAATTAACTCGGACGAGCGAAGACTTACGGCTGATACGCCCGCCAAGAGCGCACAAACTCGAATGTAGCATGTCGAGCACAGCGAAGCAATCAGCGTCCGTGGAACTCGAAAACCACATACTGAGCGGGATCATCGCCCACATTCTGCAACCCGTGCGGACGTCCGGCCGGGTAGAAAAATACAGCCGGGGCGGTCGCCTTTTGGCCTAACGTCTCGACTTCGCCGCGCAAGAGCACCATGGCGATGTCGCTCGGGTCCTGTTGCGCCGAATAGCCGGCTCCGGGAGCCAGCGTACTAGCATGGCTGTGCAGCTTCTTCAGGCTGCGAGTGGCGCCCTCGAAGATGGTGTCGGCCCTGAAGGGCCGTTGCTCGCCCTTCAATTGATGGCGATGCAGTTTCTGGAAATCGAAGACTGCCGAACCTAACGCGGCCTCAAACGGTTGCGGGTCGCGGCTCTTCCACTTGAGCACCAGATAGCTCGCGCGTTCGTCGGACAAGCGGCTGATCGCGTGAGTCTGATCGGCCGCATTAAAGACGACTTTGCCCGTGCCGACGTGCTCGGTGAGCGGGCCTCGTGAGTCTGTCGTCAACACGTCCAGCTCGCTCTCGATGGGCACAATCAACTCGTCTTCGACGTGCTTGTGCGGCTGCAACGGCGTCTCGCCGGCCGGTAAGAAGAACACGTAGGCGCTAAACTCGGCGGACGTCGCGGTAGGGGCGTCGAAGTAGACCTCTCGACTGCGGCCAGCGGGCTCTTTCTCTGGAAAAACAATTTCGCGCACCCATGCTTCCGGCTGCGGCCCAGTCAAGGCGTAGACCTGCTCGCGGACCGATTCGGGGCCGATTCCTGAAGCAAACCAGCCGAAACGGGTTCGTGTCGCAGGATGGAACAATACCGCTGCGAACGTTAACGAAACGATCGCCGCAATCCAGACTATGCGGCTGCGATTGTGCATGCTCACTCAGGCGATCGATGAACCAACAACGCGCAGTGACTACTTCCGTTGCTCGCTATGCTGACTGGCCCTCTCTTCACGGGCCCGCTGACGTTCGTCCACCATTAACTGGTACTCGGCCTTCTGCTGGGGATTGAGCAAGCCCATGACGCGATCGGCTCGCTCGCTGCGAATCGCCTCGAATTCCGGCTCCATGGCCTCGCGAACCTCGCGAAACCTGTCCCCGATCTCGTCGAAGATAGCGATCACCTCGCTCAGCTGCTCGTCGCTTAGATCAAGCCTTTCGTCCAGCGAACGCAACAAGTCGCGGCGATAGGCGGCAGCGGCGTCGACGCCCGCTTCGGCGGTCGGCTGGGAGTAGAACTGACTCGTCGAGAAGCCAAACGCGGAGCCCGCGATGAACACCGCGGCGAGGTACAGCCCGGCTCTGGTCCTGGACTGATTCATCATCGCGGCACACCAGCCAAAATCCACTGCGATCCGTCCTGCTCATCCAGCGAAGAAACGGTCAGTGCATCGATATAGCTGGATTCCAAAATCTGCATGTTCCGAGCCTTTTGGTGGTTGATTGCAGCAGTCGTCGTGAGCAGTGCCGCCGTCAAACCGGCAGCGAGCGCCAGGCGAGGAGACCAGCTGCTGATCAGTGTTAACCAACCAGGAGACCGCCGATCTTCGATCTTTGCCCAAACCTCGGGCAAAAAGTTAGGCGAGGCGTCCAACTCCGGGAATGCATGCCGCGAGGCCGCAAACAACTTGTCCAGCTTTTGTTCCGTGTTCACTTTAATCACAGCCACCGCCAAATACTACCCGTTAGCCTATCGCTTTTTCAACGTCTCGTACGCTTTAAGCGCTCGCTTACGTGCTCTAAACAACCTAACCTTCAGCGCGTTCTCGTTGACCTCGTAGATTCGCGACAGCTCCTTGAGCGACAAACCCTGCACTTCCTTAAGCGTCAATAAGATGCGATCTTCTTCCGATACTTCGTCCAGCAATACGTCAAGGAACTCTCGAATCTCCGTCTGTTCTCTGACCTCGTCATCTCGCCTGCCGCTCTCGGCTGCATCCGCGGCGATGACCTGTTCTTCACTCAGGTCCGCCATGCGGATACTGTTGCCTCGCTTTCGCTTGCGCAGATAGTCGTACGCGGCATTCGTAGTGAGTCGATAAAGCCAAGGTTCGAAAACCTCAACAGACCTCAACTGATCCAACGAATAGTAAAGCCGTACGAATACCTCCTGGCTAACGTCTTCAACGTCTTCGCTTCTTCCGATCAAACGGTAGATGGTGCCGAGTATCCGCTTACGGTATGCCCGGACGATCTCATTGAAAGCGTCAGGTTCGCCCGCCTGCGCTCGTTCAATGGTCTCTATTTCGACCAGCATTCAAGGAGTTTCGATCGGCGTCTCTTCTGAGACTATGATCTGGCCCCTGAACCTCAGCGAGCAGCAGATCGGCGCCAATCACTTACGACAAGCCCATCTGTCCTGCAAGAAAAGGCGCAGGTGGCGAGATTCAGGTTACGACATTTTGATGGACCTACGTCGTGGGAGCCGCCTGGCCAATCGTACTGTTTACAGCCATTTAGGCATGCGCCAACCAGTTGGTCGTCTCTTGTAGTACGTTTGGCCGGCTAGAAATCTAATATCCCGTAGGCCGCGAAAGCGCCATGGAGACCAATTCCAATTAGGCAAACCAGCAACGCGAGAACCAACGCTCCGCCACCCAGGGGCCTTGGCTGGCGGGTATGGACGGAACGCGCAATCGCGTCTTCGGCCATCCAGGAACAGCCCCAAACGACTAGAATCCAGGGCCAGCCGTCGGCAATCAGCGTGGAGAGAGAAAATCGGTCGTAGTAGTTGTTTACCAGCAGCGCGACGCCGAGCAGAATCAGCAGTCTAGGGCCAAACACCGATGGCCGCCGCGGCAGCGAAACCTCGGAGTAGTCGGCCTCAGACCGCTCGCCGACCATCCCCGCCGCCGCCTTTAAACAGCCCCAAACGATCAAGAAGGCGGGCCAAGTTCGCGATGCCGGCCAACCGAGCTGATAGTCACCGACGAAGATTAGGCCCAACAGTGCGATGAGGGCGGCGAAGGTCCATTCGCCTAGCGTGCGTCGCATCGTCTACTCCGGCAGATTGTAAGAAGTCGCCGGCTGCTCGTAGCGCGACAACTCCTCCCGCTTGCGCGTTGAAGCGTACAATCGCCACACCCCAAGACCGACGATAATCAACGGCCAAGCCTTCAACACCAATTCGGCGCTGAGGACGCCCAGCGTTAAGAGCAGGAAGAACACGCCTAGGGCGATAAATAGGATTCCAGGGACGGGTGAGTCGTTGTTGGCATCGAACAGCGCTCCGACGATGCCCGACATTTCCTTGACTTCTTCGCCGCGCCGCATCGCCTGGGCCGTTCGCACCGCTTCAATCGGCATGTACAGCACGAAGAAAACGACCATCGGCACCATCAATGCCGGTACCGCATCGTGGTCCGCCGTGGTCGAGATCGCGATCAGCATCCCAAAGATCGCCGCGTGCACCACGCCCTTCACGTATTGGCCGTTGTAGACGGCGCCCAAGCCAGGCACAAAACCCAACACGCCCGCCAGCACCGGATGCGGCCCGTCGGCGTCCGCTTGCTTCGCAGCAGGCGGAGCCACAAGCCCGGCAGCCGCTACGGGAGGCCGGCTCGACGGCGGCGCGAATTCCTCTTGAGGCGGCAGCGAACTCGCCTCTAGCGAAGCTGTCGCGCAGTCGCGGCAATAAGGTACGCCCTCGCGCTGCTCCACGCAATCCTCGCAGACTCCCTTGCCGCACCCGCGGCAAAAAGCCGTGACCGTCGAATCAGCACATGTGGGGCACTGGATCATGGGATTTACTCGCCAGCGCCTTCGCCCGCGCCCCGATAGGCGTTCATCTGCAGCTGGTAAAAGTCCACCGCCGAATCGTAAACCGTAATGCTCTGATCCCAGAAATCCGTAGCCGGTCCGGCCAGCGCGAGGATGGCCGTAAGCCCTTCGCCGCGGTCGTCCTGGTACATCTGGACCGCTCTATCTCCGTAGAACGTCAGCAGCGAGAACGACATCGCCGTCATGGCCATGCCCATCACGAATCGCGGTTGCAAGAACGGCTGCACAAAAGGCTGCAACCAACCCGGCAAACTCTCGCCGCCGCCCGCTGGGGCCAAACGGCCCGAGCCGACGCCGACCGTGCTGTGGATGATCTCGCCAATCAGCTCTGCCGGCGGCTCCACCGGGCTCACCTGCCGCAACAACGAGAGTCCGAACTCGGCATCCGCCAAGGCCTCCTCGCAAGGTCCGCACTCGATACGGTGCGCGTCCATCTCCCGGCGGCTCTCGGGATCGACTTGCTCGTCGAGGTAGTCGCAAAGCAGCAACTCGAACTCGCGGCACCTCACGCTTGCACCCCCAAGGCGCGTAGACGTTGCGCTAATTCGGTGCGTCCGCGATTGATGCGTGACGTGACCGTTCCGCCCGGCACGCCCAACGCCTCAGCGATCTCACGATACTCAAGCCCTTGGATATCGCGCAGGATCACCGCCTCACGAAGCTCCGGGGACAAGAGCTGTAACCCTTTTTGAATCAAATCACCAGCCTCGCGGCTC
>JAQCLD010000171.1 GCA_027592785.1 Acidobacteriota bacterium | reverse complement strand
GTTGAAAAGCAGATGCACAATCGCGATAGTGGTGCCGGCGGTGGCGTTGGCGCCCGAGACGGCAAGGGATGCCGCGAGCGCCGTGACCGTCGTCCCGATGTTGGCCCCGAGGGTTATCGGGAATGCCTGGCGGAGCGTCAGAATCCCCGCCGCGGCGAACGGGATGAGCAGGGAAGTCGTGACCGAACTGGATTGCACCATTACGGTCACCGCCATGCCGATGAGCATGGCCGTGATGCCCCGGCCGCCCAGAGCCCTTTCCACCATCTCCGCGGCTATGTGACCCAGCCAGGAACGGAGCGTCTTAACAAGTATCAACAGCGAGCCGATGATGAGCACTCCGCTCAGGATCACTACCATCGTGCCCTGTGCGGCGGCTGAGCCAAACAGCGATTCAGCGAGTCCGCTTAGTTGAGCGGACCCGACCTTAAGCGCGGTTTTCAGGGGACTGTCGAACTTAAGTCCGCCCAGGCCGGTGAGGACACCGGCGAGCCGCCCAGCAAGGATTCCGATAAACCCCGTGGCGATTTCCAGCGGCAATAACACCGCGACCGTTAGGAAGTTGAAGAAGTCGTGACAAGTGGCTACCGCGAACGCCCGGCGGAACTCCTTCGCCTGTCCCATGTGGGCCAGCGCAACGAGAGTATTCGTTACCGTCGTGCCAATGTTGCTGCCCATGATCATTGGAATCGCGTTGACTATGGGAAGGGGATTCTCGGGAGCCGCAACCATACCAACGACCATCGATGTGGTCACCGATGAGCTCTGAACGAGCGTCGTTGCCAGAATACCGACCATCAAACCGACTAAAGGATTTTCCGTGGCGCGAAAGAACGAGTCGAGCGTTCCCGAGCCCAACAGATGGAAGCCATCGCCGAAGGCGCGCACCCCCACGAGGAAAGCAAACAGCATGACAAGGGCCTTGCCGACTGCCGCCAGGGTGTGCAACTTGGCGTTGGATCGAACGGGGGGTAGAGCTGTCGAGGTAGCGATACTCATTAGGTCAATTCCTTCAGCTGTGCAGGGGTCGAGGTTGGCAAGTGCATGATTGTGGGTCAGAGATGACTGAGGCCGACAGTGTCATGCGAGTAGCGGCGGGCGGCATAGCATCGCCTTCTAGTACTGAGACCGTGGCGAAGTAGGAGCGGAACAAGAAAACTCGCAGTCGCGTCAGAAAAGCGGCCTGTAGCAATTAGCGGGGACGAGAAGTCCGGCCATGGTCGGCCAAGCGAACGCCTTGCTCGGGAACCACAGCCGACCGGCTCGCACGCGCCTCGATCCGCCGCTCGAATGGTGGCGGGCGCAAGAGCACTCTACGGACCCGTTGCGCCTTCCTCGGGCGGTAGCCGCCCGCCAACATCCTTCCGCGTCATAGTGCAGGGCACAAGCGTCTCTCGCTGAGCCGACTGTTTCGCAACCCGATCGCAACTATCTGTTCCCTCGCCGTTCGTAGAGTGTCCTACCCATTTGAAGGACCGCTGGTGAACGTCCGCCGGCGGCCGTAACGGGAACTTAGGAGGGATCGAATGCCGAACTATATGCACGAGCCTGGGCGGCACCCGGGGCTATCAGAGCTTGCTGCCTACGCGCCGTTTCTCGGCCTGCAGCGGACCACGAAGACCGTCGCGGGCCCCGCCAATGTAGCGACCACTAGACCTGATTCTGCAGCTGCAAGCGCAGCGATTGGGAGGCGGAGATGAGAACAGAGATGACTAAAGCCACAGACTCGCTCAGTCCGAACGGCTCCGAACGGCGCCGGGATCGAAACCGCGGGGGTGTGATAACTGTCGAGCCGGACGGGGCACACCAGGCTGAAGTCGAATCCGAGACGACTGCCCGGCGGCAGGAGAAGAAGCTAGCCAAGAAAGCAGCCGGGAAGGTAAAGAAGGCCGCCGTCAAGGAAGACGTCGGCACTTCCCGAGGCATAGAGTCGATGTTCCGCAGCTCCTATCGAACGCAGTTGAGCATGATCGCTCTCGCCGCTACGAAGGCCAACATCATGATCTCCATCAACGGCTTCTTGCTGTCGATGCTCACCGTCTCCAGCGCTTACGTATTGGCCACCGAGCCGACGCTGTTGATTCCTACCGCAACACTTGTCGCCACTGCTGTCTTGTCGATTACGTTTGCGGTACTAGCAGCCCGGCCGCAGGCGCACCCGAAGATTGGCGCTCGCACCGACTTCCGAGGGCACAACGCCGAGTTACTAATTTTCGAGGATTTTTCGCAGCTTACCAAGGGCGACTACGTCGAGGAAATGCTGGAGTTGATGCTCGACCAGGAGCGCGTCTACACCGCCATGATCTCCCAGCTTCACTTCCTTGGCCAGTCAGCCGACCGACGATTCAAGATGCTGCGTCTCTCATACGGCGCCTTTCTTTTCGGCGTACTCACCAGCTTCGTCGCACTAATCTGCGTCGCCATCAGCGTATATGCATAGATCAACTTCACGCCCCGGCCCGACGACCGCGTCGCCTAAGACGGCAGGACTAGCGGGTACGGTAGTCCGAGGCGCTGCAACGCTTCTGCTTGCTCTCGCCGGCCTCTCCTGTACGGTGGCCTGCAACGGCGCACAGCCGGCCGCTGATCGCAACGAAAAGCCAGAGACCTTGGCGTTGTCCGGCTTCTATGAACCATCGGGCGTCGCCCAACTCGCCGACGGTCGACTCGTCGTTGTAGAGGATGAGGCACTGCGTCCGTTCGGGTTGATGACCCCTGCTGGATCCGCCGGGGGCTTTACGGTGTCAAGACTCGCAGGGCAATTCACCAGCGACTGGCTCACCGGAGGCCTTAGTGACCTTGAAGCGCTAGCGGCCGGACCAAAGCGGTGGATGTATGCAATTACCTCCCACTCACGCAATGCCAACGGGAAGCGTGCGTCTGAGCGCGAACGTTTGCTGCGCTTTCGAGTTCAAGGCCAGGGCCTCCGCGACCTCGACGTCGTCGCTGATCTCCGCAACGCCATCGTGAGGGCCTATCCCGAGCTCGAAAAGGCGAGTAAAGAGCGCAAGGTCAAGAGCAAAGAGGGGCTTAACATCGAGGGCCTTGCATTCGACGATCGCAGCGGCAAGCTGTGGATCGGACTTCGGGCGCCGCTCGAGGGCGACCGCGCTCTGCTCCTGGCGATCACCAATCCTGAACAAGTCTTCGCGCGAGGCGGGCAGCCGCTGTTCGGGTCCCATGCAATCGAACTGGATCTCGACGGCGGCGGTATTCGAGGTCTCGCCCGCGCCCCAGCGCTTGGTGGTCTGCTCATTCTCAGTCAGCGTGACACGGGCAAGAAAGAGCGGTCATCGAAACTCTGGCTCTGGGACGGCGAATCGGACACAGCGCCACGAAGAGTGCGCGTCCGGGGCGTCAAGGATTTGGGCAATGCCGAGGGCGTCGCGGAAGTTAGGCTCGCGGGTTCGCCGCGCGTAGTCCTCGTCTTCGACGATGGCGATCGGAAGAAAAAGAAGCCTGCCGGCTACCTCTTGGCAGACCTAAGTGAACTGGATATCGAAGCCGACGGCGACCCGGAGCTGTCCCCGCCCGCTTCCAAATAGCTTTGTCAGGGGAGAACGCCATGAGAACCACGCACAGGATCAGACACCGGATAGGCATGGCGATTGCGCTGGCCGCGTGTCTATTGCCGGCCGCTCGGGCCGGTGGAATCGACGCGGCGCCGCCCGAAACGAAAGCGGCAAGGGAATCGCGCTTCGAGATGGGTGCGGACGGCATCGAAGTGCGCGCCCACGAGGGTGAGTTTAGGCTCCGGATCAACGGAAAGTTGCATCTCGATTCCGTCCGGCACGACGCGGATAGAAGCAGCCTCGAGGACGACTTTGGAGTCAGGCGAGCCAGAGTCACGCTCAAGATGGATCTCTCGAAAAGGTGGAGCAGCAAGTCGCAGTTCGAGTTCAGCGACTCGGAAGTGGAGCTCAAAGACCTTTACGTGCGATTCTCGCCTACCAAGCGAATCGGCGCCACGTTCGGACAGTCCAAGGAACCTTTCTCTCTCGAACAACTAACCGGCTCAGACGACCTAACGTTCATCGAGCGAGCGTTACCGGTCGATGCACTTGCTCCCGGCCGCGCCTTGGGCGCTTCTTTGCGCAAGAGCTCAAAGCACACGAGTATTACAGCCGGCATTTTCAACGGGCCCGTGGTTCTTCGGGGCGGCATTCCCAAAGAGGATGAAGGCCTCAGCGCTTCGGCGCGGGGAACGTGGGCCCCCGTATCGACTAAGGGCCGCGTGGTCCATTTCGGGCTGTCGGTGGGGAGTCGCCAGTTCCGCGAGGGCGCCGAACCACGTTTCCGTTTCCGGCCCGAGTCTTCGCTCACAGACGTACGCTTCGTGAACACCGGCCGGATCGAGGGGATAGAGGATCTGGACCGTGTGGGCTTTGAAGTCGTTGGCGCTCGCGGACCGCTTTCTCTTCAGAGTGAGTACATCCGGACGCGCCTCAAGCGCCCCCTTGAGAATTTCGGCACTATCGAGATGTCGGGTTGGTATGCGAACCTCAGCTGGGTCTTTCGCGGTAAACCTCGTTCGTACGAGTCGGAAGACGGCACCTTTGGCGGCGTTACGGGCAGGAAGCGTGGCCCCACCTGGGAGATCGCCGCGCGAATTTCGAATCTAGACCTCGATGATGCGAACATTGAGGGCGGTCAAGAGACAAACGTCACGATTGGCCTGAACTGGTCCCCCAGACCCAACCTCCGCTTGATGACCAACTACGTCCGGGTGCATTCGGAAAGGCGGGAGCGGAGAGACAGACCCTCGATACTGCTCGCACGGCTCCAGCTCACGTTCTAGTTGCGAAACGAGTACACGACCGTTGATCTTCATCATCAGCTGCCGGCTGTTCAAACACTGGAGAACGCGATTCTTTAGTAATGAAGTGTTTGGTGTGCGTCTGAAATCAGAAAACAGCCCTGAGTTGTTGACTTGATGGAGCGGGAGACGGGGATCGAACCCGCGACATCCAGCTTGGGAAGCTGACGTTCTACCGCTGAACTACTCCCGCCCAGCGCTGGTCAGTTTAACACGACGGCGAGATCGAGACAGGCCCCCGATCCGTGGGTAAGCGAGGAGCAGCAGCGGCGTGGGAAGCGGAGAGTCTAGTAAGCAGGGGCCG
>JAQCLD010000170.1 GCA_027592785.1 Acidobacteriota bacterium | reverse complement strand
GCAACCGTAACACGCAGAGCGGGGCGACCCATGCCTCAAGTGTGCCCCAAAACATTTCCCTCCAAACATGTTTATTTGTACAATCTTCAGGCGGTCAAAGAACTAGTCTTTGCCAACGAGCATTCTGCTCAACCGCTTGGCGCAAGACCCATTCGCCGATGGTTTCAATGTTGCCGGTCTCTTCGGCCAAAGAAATGAACTCCGCTGGCGAGATAATTTCATCGGGCGTACGCTGCCAACGCACCAGAGCTTCGGCGCCCACGATGCGGTTTGATGCCAGGTCGATGACCGGCTGGTACTCCAGAAAGAATTCGTCTCGAGACAAGGCGCGTCCTAGGTCGTTCTCCAGCGAGTAAGCGCGGGTGGCCTCCGCATGCATTTCGGCGTTGAAGACTTGGATCTCGCCCTTGCCCTGGGCTTTTGCCCGGTACATGGCTGTATCGGCGTGACGCAGCAGATCTTCGGCCTCTTCGATTCTCGATTGGCTGAAAGCGATGCCGATGCTTCCTCCCGAGTGGATCTCATGGGTGCCGATCTTGAAGGGAGCGCGTAGGGATTGGCGAAAGCGGTTGGCTATCACCAGGGCATCTTCGGCAGTACGAATGTCTTCGAGGAGCGCCACGAATTCGTCGCCGCCGAAACGAGCGACGATGTCGCCCGTCCTTTGGCGCAGGCAAGCCCGTAGGCGGCTAGCGGCCGCGGCCAACAACTGGTCGCCAATCAGGTGACCGTAGCTGTCGTTAATGATCTTGAAGCGGTCGAGATCGAAGAAGATGACCGCGAACAGCGTCGGCTCCTGGTGCATTTGGTCCACGGCACGTTTCAGGCGAATCATGAACGCCTTGCGATTCGGCAAGCCGGTCAAGCGATCCTGAAAGGCGTCATCGAGCATCGACTTTTCCGTCGTGACCAGATGGGTGATATCGACGAGCGAGCCGCTTACGACAATAGGATTGTCGTCTTGATCCCGCTCGACCGTCCCGCGCAAGAGGGCCCAAATGTAGTTGCCGTCTCTGCACTGCATGCGGAACTGGCACTGCAGGCGAGGGAGCTTGCCATAGATGTGAGCCGACAAGTCTTCCTTCACCTGTGGCAAGTAGTGAGCGTGAATGCGGTTGAAGAACTCGTTAGGCTTGTCGCCAATTTCCTCCGGCTCGAAACCGAGCATGGCTGCCCAACCGTGAGAGAAATAGCACTTGTCCTCGGCGAGATCCCAGTACCAATGTCCGTCTGTCGCCGCGTGTATGGCGTGCCGCTCACGCCGCTCGCGCTCGATGACAGCCGCTCGTTCTTCCGCCTCGTTCTGCCGTTTCTTGGCCTCAAGCCGGTCAGCAGCCAATCGCGCGCCAACCGCAGATACGCGCAGTCGAGCCAGGCCTGCCGCCTTCCAGCAAACCACCAATACCGCGACCGCCAGGGGGGCCCAGTCGAGCAAAGGAAGTCGCGGCCCGACCACAGCGAACCACGCAGCTGACGATCCAATCAGAACTGGCCAGAGCAGGACGGCGCGCCAGAGCAAAAGGCCCGCCGTGTACTGCGTGGCGATTAGGGGGACCGTGAATAAGATCTCGCGCAGCAACCAGACGTGGAGAACCTCCACGGCGATAGCGAGCGCGACTATCGCCAGGGCGAGGTTCTCCACTGTGACAGGAATGGAACTTTTCTTCGCCTCCAACGAACCCATCAAAGCGATACCGGCCGCCAAGAGATTCAAAGCAATCATCTCGGACCCGAATTCGTTGTCACGGTGGGCGACGAGGACCACCAAAGCTTGAAGCAGAAAGGCTCCTGCAAGACCTGGGAGCAAGCGCTTTAGGGTTTCGCCCAAGACTCGCGCCAACTCTGCTCTGTCGCGAACGACTTCGTGGGAGCGAGCTTCAGCAGGAGCCGCCAGGCCGAAGGGGCTATGCGTCGCCATAGTTCTTCTCTCTCCGGTTCTCTGCGTAAAACTGGAGGCCCATGAAATAGCCTCCAGGCGCCACGACGCAGCAGCGCACGAGGCAAAGCAGTTCCGTATCGGTCCCGCCAATCCTGGCGAGACTGCCCTCTGGAGCGGAGGAAGCCGCAAACAGTTGCATGCCCCCTGCCGACACGTTGATCACTTCCACCGGTATCGGGGGGAGTCCCTCAGGCTTTAACGTCGCTGGGCCGCTGGCCGGAGTTCGATGGTCACGCCGGCGGCCGTCCCATAAGTAGTCGAGGCTGAGTTCGAAGCCGCCGTCGACCGGGTTCGTTGTCAGCACTTCCACGGGATAAGAGGAGCCCGCCTCGCGTACTTGAGCGACTGCGTCAGTCGGAGGCCTTTGGGGCACGACGACGGTTAGTCCTCGAAAGCGGTCCGCTACGAGGTGCGTCTGCTGCCAGACTTTCTCGCCGGCTTCGTCCCGCCACTCGATGAGTACAGGTCGGACAGCTGGATCAGGCGCACGGCGCGAAGCGGGGCCACGTTTGAACGATAGAAGTGACATATTCCCTTTTGGGACGATCTTCGGAGCGGCTCTCGGCGTTACAGGTAATCGCTGTTGACAACTATCAACCTGGCAATGGGTTCCCGCGCATGCGTAATACGCCCTAATTGCGCTCGTGATCATGCTTCTCCCATCTAGTACCAAAATGGGACCAAGGACACGAGAAGCAATGGAATCAATTACATACAAGGAGGTACCGGGAATTTCATAGGTGCAGAACTAGGTGATCGGCAGCCGTAAACTAGGCGAAGTCATATGGCTTCGGGCCCTGTGGCACAGCGCTGGATACGGGCGGCTTGGGTGCAAGGGGCGTGGTAGCTCGTATTCGGCTCCTGAGCGCGATCTTGAAGCCGATGCGGCTGGAGCGGACGATGCGGGTGTCGCCCGAGTTGGGCGCATTCGCGGCCGACGGGGGTAGGAGCCGAGACCGCAGCTTGAGCCAGTGTCCCGGTAGAAGGAATGTCATTGACACCGCAACGTTTCAGCTATGATTTGCGGGGAGCACCTGATAATGAATCTTCTTGAAAGCATCGCCTCGTCACCCGGCGCATTGAGTCAACTTGGACAGAGCGTCGGGCTTAGCGAAGGGCAGACGCAATCTGCCCTAAAGGCCCTGTTGCCGGCCCTGTCGAGCGGTCTAAAGAAAAATACGGCGCAGCCTAGCGGGCTGGAAGGGTTGCTGTCCGCTCTAAACCAGGGCGGGCACGCGAAGTATCTCGAAAAGCCGGAGCAACTGAGCGCTGCGGGCGCGATTGCCGAGGACAACGGCATTCTTGGGCACTTGCTGGGCAACAAAGAGACGAGCCGGCGGGTGGCTCAGCGGGCTTCGCAACAGACCGGAATCAGCGACGGCGTGCTGAAGCAGATGTTGCCGTTGGTCGCAACGATGGTGATGGGCGCGCTGAGCAAGCAGAGTGCCCCGGTGAGGGCGCAAGCGAGTTCCGGAGCGGGCGGAGACCTGTTCGGCATGTTGGCGCCGATGCTGGATGCTGATGGCGACGGAAGCGTTGCCGACGACCTGTTAGGGATGGCCGGCAAGTTTTTCCGTTAGCTGTTAGATGCAGGCGATGACGTCAATCTCGACAAGCGAGTCGCCGGGGATGCCTCCGGCGGCAGCGATTGTGGTGCGTACTCCCGGCTCGTCGCCGAAGCGTCCGCGGAAGACCTCGTTCATACCCGCATAGTCGTCGAGGCTGTTCAGGTAGACGTTGCACTTGAGAACCTTTTCCATCGAGGAGCCGCAGCGTTCGAGTTCGGCCTGGATCTCGTCGAGGACGATCTTGGTGTGGGACTTGATGTCGCCCTCGACGTGCGCGCCGATTCCCGAAAGGAACAGCAAGTTGCCGAAGGAAACGGCACGGCTGAACAGCGGGTTGTCGGGCTTCGTGCCGTTGCGCCAATGGACGACTTTCTTGGGGGCCTCGCTTTGAGCAGCGGCAGGAGTGGCGACGGCGCCTGCCGCAGCGGCGGCGAGAGTTCCGTTCTTGAGGATGTTTCGACGGGTAGTGTTGGACATAGGGTCTCTCAGGGGATTCGGACCTCGGTATTCTGCCACATGTTGCCGGGTAAACGTAATCTTCCTTACCTCGGCGAGCTGTTAATGCTCCCATTTGCAAGAGTTTACGAGGATCGGCCAGCGGGCGCGTTGTATGATGTCAGGGTGTACGCTTTAGGACGCGCTGTCGCCGCTGCGATTGCTCAGACGCTGCTGTTTTTGTCGCTGGCGACCGTGCTGCCAGGGCAAGATGCGGCGCAGCCGGAAGGAGCCTCGACGTCGTCGGCAGAGCCGCAGCCGCAACTTGAATTGGAAGATCCCGAAGAGGCGTCGCAGCGGACTGAACTGAATTTATTGGGTCAGGTGGACACGGCGAGCGGCGAGGGCCGCCGCAACGAGAATGTCAGCCTTACGTTGATCGATAACAACGTACTCAAAGAAATCAACCGGCGCATGGGGACAACGGCGACGATCGTGGACGAGTTCGAAGCCGAGAGAGCGTACTTTGGGGCGGAGTTCGGCGGGTCGCCGTCTTCTCCCTTGCATGTCAGGAGCAGTAGTTCGAGCAGCATTCACGGAACGGCAAATTGGACGCATAACAACAGCATCTTCAGTACGCGATCTTTCTTCCAGGTGGGAGGGGTACAGCCTTCGCGCTCAAACGATTTCGGCGGAACGTTGACGGCGCCTCTGTGGACAGGCAGCTTCTTGACGTTGAACGGCGGCCAGAGAAAGCTGCGCGGTCAGGTGAACGGCAATGTCTTGGTGCCGGCGGCGGACGAGAGGACGCCAACGGCGACGGACCCGGCAAGGCTAGCGGTGGTCCAAAGGATTCTAGCGGGTTATCCCGCGGAGTTGCCCAACCGGACCGATATCGACAGCCGCGCGCTCAATACCAACGACCGGCAGGATATTAACGACGATCGCGCGAGCGCTACCTTCGAGCAGGACACGAGCAAGAAGGATCGCCTGATTCTTCGATACAACCTGACCTTGCAAGCGGTGGAAGCGTTCCAGTTGGTGGGTGGGCAGAACCCCGATACAACAACCAAGAATCATGATGCGAGAATCACCTGGAGCCGCACCTGGAATCCGGCGACGACGACGGATTTTTCAGTGGGTTATGGCAGGGTGAGTTCGGTGCTGGAGCAAGATGAGGATTGGTTCGGG
>JAQCLD010000051.1 GCA_027592785.1 Acidobacteriota bacterium | reverse complement strand
CGGCCCTCCCGACACCTTCGCTCACCCCTACCGCGCCCTCGCCCTAATCCTTACCGACGGATTTGGGACGGGTTAGTGGCGCTTATGGGATTAGGTGCTTTCGATGGAAACTAGGACTTTAAAGAATACGCAGCTCGAAGCGTCTCGGCTCTGCCTGGGCACGATTACTTTCGGTTCTCAAGTTGATGAGACGGAAGCGCAAAGAATGACGGATTACTGCCTGGATCAGGGCATACAGTTCTTTGACACGGCAAACGCGTACAACCAGGGAGTATCGGAAGAAATTGTCGGGCGCTGTTTGAAATCCAAGCGCGACAAAGTGATCGTGGCCAGCAAAGCCTGTATTCCGATGAAGCGGCCGCGCGCTTATTCCGGGCTATCGCGCCAGGCCATGCGCTGGGCGCTGGAAGATACGCTTGAGCGTTTGCAGATGGACTATGTGGATCTCTACTATCTACATCGTCCCGACTATGAGACGCCCATCGAGGAGTCGCTGGAGACTCTGGAGGAGTTCCGCAGAGAAGGCAAGATTCGTTACGGAGCGATCTCTAACTACAGCTCCTGGCAACATACGGAAATGTTGTGGCTGTGCGAGAAAAACGGCTGGCACGCGCCGCGTGTAGCGCAGCAGATGTATAACGTGATCACGCGGAACCTGGAGCAGGAGTATGTACCGTTCGCCAAGCGTTTTGAGGTGAGCATTGTCGCCTACAACCCCCTGGCGGGAGGCCTACTCACCGGCAAGCAGAGCGCTGCGGCGCCCATCGCCGGGACCCGCTTTGACAGCAACCAGCAGTACCTATCCCGCTACTGGCACGGGCAATACTTCGACGCGGTACAGGAACTGCGGGTGATAGCGGAACGGCATGGCCGGACACTGCTGGAGACCTCCTTCGGTTGGCTGTTGCACCAAGAACAGGTGGACTCGGTAATTCTTGGAGCATCGCGGATCGAGCACCTCAAAGCGAACATCGCCGCCGCATTGAGCGGCCCGCTGCCGACCGAGGTGATCGAAGAATCGCGCGACGTCTGGCTGAAGTTGCGCGGCGCAGCGCCGCAGTACAACCGCTAGCGCTAGGGTTGCAGAATGACCTTGGTCAGATTCGCTTCCTTGGCGTAAAGTCGGTCGAACATTTCAGCACCGCGCTCCAGCGGAACCGTTGCGCTGATCATGTCGTCGACGCGAATCGCGCCCGAGGCGATCAGCCTGAGGCAGGCAGCGTAGTCGTTCGATGAAGCGCAGGATCCGAGGACGGAAATCTCTCGCGTCACGACTGACTGCAGGCCGAAATCGATGGTTGGCGCGATGTTGCCGATCAACGTTACGACGCCGCCCTTGCGGGTGCTATCGATGGCCATCTTGACGGTTACCGTCGCGCCGACTGCTTCGAAGACCACATCGGCGCCGCGCCCTTCAGTCAGGGCCTGAACCGCTGCGACGACGTCGGTGGAGCCGGAGTTGATGGTCTCATCGGCCCCGAGCTTTTTCGCTAGCGCCAGCCGATCATCGGCGAGGTCCACGGAGATTACCTTGGCGCAGCCGGCGGCTCGCGCTGCTTGCAAGGTGAGCAATCCGATCATACCGGCGCCGACGACAACGGCGGTGTCGCCTAGGGAGATCGGCGTGATGTTGACCGCGTGGACGGCGACGGAAACCGGCTCGACCATGGCAGCCTGTTCGAAAGTAACGTCGTCGGGCACGTTGAACACGATGTGGCTGGGGACGTTGACGAATTCGGCGAAGGCCCCGTTGCGACGATACTCGCCGCAGGAGACTCCCAGCACGCGCCGGTTGTCGCATAAGTTCGGCTGACCTTTGCGGCAGAAGTAGCAGTTGCGGCAAGAGATCATCGAATCAAAAGTCACCCGATCGCCTTTGGAGAAGCCTTCCACATCGGCGCCGAGTTCGGCGATTACGCCGGAGGCCTCGTGGCCCATGATGACCGGCGGAATGCGGCGTCCTGAGGAGCCGTCAAAGCCGTGGACGTCGCTGCCGCAGATGCCGCAGGAGTGCACGCGGATCAGAACCTCGTTGGGCGCGATGGCCGGCGCGGGCTCCTCTTGGAGCGCCAAAGACTTGTATTCATTCAGGACGAGAGCCTTCATCGAAATCGAACCTTCCCTCAGGCCGTAGCCCGGCCTAGAAGCCCAATATAGCGCGGTATCGTTACCGTCGGCAGCGCTCTAAAGACCTGCGCCGCGGCGCCGATCTAGTCCTGAGAGTGACTTTCCCTCCGAAATTGATGGTCTTCCTGGCCCTGGCCTTCGCTGGATCCGTCCCAGCAGCCGAGACGAATAGCCTCGGGGTTCGTGGCGAGTATCACTGCGGACCGTGCGACAGGCTCACCGTCACGGTGTTTGAGGTCGAGGAGTTGAGCGGCCCGGTCGCGATTGACGGCGATGGGCTCATCCGTTTGCCGCTGATCGGCGCGGTGCTGGCAGGCGGCTTGACGACCGGCCAAATCGAGGCGCGCCTAGTGGAGCTTTACGGCGCGAACCTGTTGCAGGATCCGCAGATTTCGGTCGCCGTGGAAGAATTCGGCAGCCAACCGGTCAGTGTGTTGGGCGCGGTGAACGAACCTGGCGTCCTGCAACTGCAGGGCACGCGCAGGCTTTTGGACGTGATTGCTATGGCCGGCGGGCTTTCCGAGCAGGCAGGGGAACGTATCCTGATTAGGCGTCCCGGCCCGGACGATTCGGCGCCGCCGATTGAGATCGCCGTACCCGTCAAGCAGATGCTTGAGTCGGGAACGGACTCGCAATACAACCCCTGGATACGGCCTCACGACACGATCCATGCCGAGACGGCGGGACTGGTCTACGTGTTGGGGTCGGTCAATCGTCCGGGCGCTTTCCCGATCAAAGATCAGGAGCAGCTCACGGCGCTGCAGGCGATGTCTCTGGCGGAGGGCTCGAAGGAAACCGCTTCGCTGCAACGGGCACAGATTATCCGCGGCGAGGGCTCCGACAAGACCGAGATTACCGTCTCCATCAAAGACGTCATTAAGGGTAAAGTGCCCGACCCCATACTGCTGCCTAACGACATTCTTTATATTCCCGATAGCCGCATCAAGAGCGCCACATCGAGGGGAGCGGAAGCCATCGTGCAAATTGCTGTCGGCCTCGTCGTCTGGCGGCGCTAGCGACAACTCCCCATGTCAGAAAAGCTCGAACGACTAACACAGGCCTTAGCGCCGCCGGCAGCAGCCGAGGCTCCGGCGTCACGCCGAATCATCTCCATGGATGAGAGTGAGGTCATCGGCGGTTTCTCCTTACGGGAGCATTGGCGTGTTGTCTATTCGCGGCGCTGGAGCGTGCTGACGCTGGCCGCCGCGGGCGTGGCTGTGGCGCTCGCTTGGAACCAGGTACGGACCCCAACGTACCAGGCGACGGTGACGCTGCAGATCGATCGTGAGCAGCCGGGGCTGGCGGAGATGAGCGAGCAGTTATCTCCGCAGTTTCCCGAGCAGCCCGACTACATCGAGACGCAGTACAAAGTTCTACAGAGCCGCGTGTTGGCCAAGACCGTCATCGCCGAGCTTGGATTGGCGGCGAAACCGGAACTCAAGCACGGGCTCGCCGCGGGGGAACTGGAAGCTTACGCAGGGGATATCCATCCGCGAATCGTTGAGCGCTTCACAAACCGCTTGAAAGTGCGCCCCTCCAAGGGAACTCGGCTGGTCGACGTCTCCTACGAATCGGTCGATCCGCGGCTTGCGCCGCTGGTCGTCAACACTCTCGGCGTCGCTTTTGTTGAGCACAATCTGCGCACCAAGTGGAACGCCACGCAGAAGGCATCGGTGTGGCTCGAGGAGCAGTTGGACTCGCTGCGCGACAAGTTGGAAAGCAGCGAACAGGCATTGCAGCGTTATGCGGCCTCGCACTCCATCCTGTTCGTCGAAGAACGGAAAGACGTGACCACCGAAAAGCTCGCGCAACTAGAAGAAGAGCTGACGCGCGCCGAATCGGACCGGGTAATGAAAGAGTCAGTGGCGATGTTGGCCGAAGGCGCCAGCCGCGGCGGCGCAAGTCTGCCGGGCAGCCTTTCGAGCGATGCCTACGCCGAGTTCCAAAAGCAGCTCTCGGAGCTACGGCGCGAACACTCGAGCTTGCTGGTGACCTTTGCGCCCGGTTACCCTGCGGTCCGGCGTGTCGCCGAGGAGATCGTGCAAGTTGAGACGGCGATGGCCGGGGAACAACAGCGCATTCTCTCTGGAGTCGCCGAGAATTTCACGGTCGCACTGCATCGGCAAGATTTGCTGCGCACCGTGGTCAATCGCCAGCGCAGTCTCGTGAATGCTCTGAGCGGCGACTTCATTGAATACAACATCCTCAAGCGGGATGCCGATACGAACCGGCAACTGTACGAAGGATTGTTGCAACGTCTAAAAGAGGCGGGCATATCAGCCGGCCTGCGAGCTTCGAACATCGCCGTACTAGATGCGGCGCAGGTTCCCGAAGAGCCCTTTCGGCCTCGCAAAGCCGTCAATTGCGTCTTCGGTTTGGCTTTCGGCACGCTCTTTGGCATCGGTCTCGCCTTCGTCCAGGAGCACATGGATACCGCGGTGAGGACGCCCGAAGAGGTCGAGCGCATCAGCGGCTTGGGGCTGCTGGCGGTTGTGCCGCGCAGCCGCGGCGAGCAGGGGCGCAAGCTGCTGACGCGTCAAGACTCCTCGGGAGCCGAATCGGTGCGTCTGTGGGAGCCCGAAGACGGCGTCGCGGAGGCGTACCGGACGCTGCGCAGTTCTGTATTGCTGGGATGGGGCGACGCTACGCGCCGGATTCTGTCGACCAGCGCGCAGCCGCAGGAAGGCAAGACCACGCTTTCGCTCAATCTGGCCTGCTCGTTGGCGCAGCTGGGTCGCAACGTCTTGCTGATCGATGCCGACATGCGCCGACCCGATTGCCATCGTCAATTGGGCATCAACCAATCCCCTGGTTTGAGCGAGTACTTGCAAGGCTTGGTTGAAGTCGATCAGGTCTTTGCTGCAACGGATATTCCGGGCCTGTCCGTCGTCGCTTCAGGCAAGCCGGTGCGCGCCGCATCGGACTTGCTGTATTCTCCGCGGCTGCAGTCGCTGCTGGATCAAGCGGCGGAACGCTTCGAACACGTCGTGATCGATTCTCCGCCGTCGCGCGCGTTATCGGATGCGCGCACGATCGGACGATATGTCGAGTCGGTCGTGCTCGTTGTGTCCGATAAGACGGACAGGAACGCATTGCTGCGGACCAAACAGAGTTTTGACGATGCGGGTATCGGATTCCTCGGGTTCGTGATGAACCGCATTAGCCTCGGCAATTTGGATTGCGGTTACTACCGCGACTATGGCTACTCCTACGCCAGCGACGCCGACGAACAGCGGGACGACGGCCCCTCGGCTAGGTCCTCCTAGCTCGTTGTTGCGCCAATGCCTAGTTCACGCCGCGGCCCTCGCTGCCGCGGGCGGATCGTCGGCGATTGCCTGCTGGGCGGTGGGCAGTATCCCGGGCCTGTTGTTCATCGGGGGGCTGCTGTTTGGGCGCACGGCGGCGGCGCTGGCGTTCCGTTTTGATCGCTTGCGCTGGAGTGAGTGGGGTGAGCGGGACGCGCGATTCTTTGTTGTCGCCACACTCTGCGGCAGCGGTCTGGCAGCGGCCCTCGGCCCGAATCTGCTGACTGCTGAGGTCTTGCTTATCCTGTTTGTCGAGTCGCTGGTCTACGGGGTTGGCGGACTCGTTTTGGCTGACGTTTTGCGCGCGCGGCGGCAGAAAAATAGAGCTCGCCCTGTTTTTGAGCCACGCCTTTGCCTGATCTACGGAAGCCGCGGAGTGAGCCGGCTGCTGGCCCAGCAACTCCTTCGCGATTCTGGCGGTCTGCAGCCCTTCGCCTATCTCGACGAGGACCCTCAACTCGAAGAAACGGTCGTCGACGGCCTGCCGGTTCTCGGCTGTTTGGAGGACCTAAGCCGGTTGGCTGAGGTTCACAAAATTGAGGTTGTCGTGGCCGCGGGGCCGAGCGACAGTCTCACCGAAGCGGCCGACGAGGCGGGCGTGCGGATTCACTATGCAGGAATTGACGAATAATCCTCACGCGGATTCGCTACAATTCCACCCAAACATGGCACGCGCAATCGTTCTCACATTTCTGCTGGCTGTTGGCCTCGTGGCTCAAGAGATTCCGGCCCCTCCGCCCGACGTCATTCTGCAAACCGACATTGAGTACTCGCGCGTCGGCGGACGCGTGGCCATGGATGTCGTCATGCCTAGGGAAGGCAAGGGCCCGTTCCCGGCGGTCGTTTGCATTCATGGCGGCGGATTCCGCGCCGGCAACCGCGCCAGCTTTCTGCCGATCGCCTACAAGCTCGCCCAGGCGGGTTACGTGGCGGCGACGGTGAGCTACCGGCTGAGCCCGCGACAGCAATTTCCAGCGGCGGTAGAGGACGTCAAGGCTGCCGTGCGCTTCTTGCGGGCGAATGCAGACCGCTTCCAAATTGACTCCGATCGCATCGGCGCAACAGGCGCGTCGGCGGGCGGCACGCTCGCGTTGATGCTTGGTGTCACAGGCGGAGTCGAGCAGTTCGAGGGTTCGGGACCGGCGCTGGATCAATCCAGCCGTGTGCAAGCGGTTGTGAACTTCTTCGGAGCGACGAACTTCATTAAGTCTTACGACGCTTCCGTCGACGCAGCAGAAGTGCTGCCGATGTTTCTGGGCGGCGACCGCGACCACGCCTACAAATTGCACGTACAGGCTTCGCCGCTGAACTGGGTGAGCCCCGATGACGCACCGACGCTGACGCTGCACGGCACGAAAGACCGCTATGTCGCCTTTGAGCAAGGCCAGTGGATTACCGATCGTCTGCGAGAGGCCAGCGTGACCGCCGAGATCATCCCCTTCCAGGACGTGGACCACGGATTCGGCGCATTTGGGCCCCGGTTGGACGAGGCGATCGCCTCGATGCTGATTTTCTTCAACAAGCACCTGGCGAAGACGCCGCAACGAACGATTGCGCTCTCCGATCACAGTACCAACGGCGAAATCGTGGTGATGGAGTGGCCTTCGGCGCACGTGTTGCGACGGATCCCGAACAATCGCGGCCATGACGTACAAATGTTGCCGAACGGCAACATCCTCTATACGACCGGCAACTGGAAGCGAGTCATCGAGGTCTCCCCCGAGGGCGACGAAGTCTGGAGCTACGGCTTGGCCGAGGGCTTGGAGCATCCGATTGCCGCCGAGCGCCTGCCGAACGGCAATACGCTGATCGGCGACATGATTCTTGGCAAAGTCATCGAGGTCACCCCGGCTAAGAAGACCGTTTGGGAATACGCCAACCCCGAACTGGCTAATTCGCAAATGCGCTCCAGCCGGCGCACGGCAGCCGGCACGACTCTGATCGCTGTCGAGCGTCTCAATAAAATAATTGAGGTGGATAAGAGCGGCAAGATCATCTGGACTTACCAGGCGACGGGCGGCGACGAGCGTTTTCCTTATCAGCCGCACCGTTTGCCGAACGGCAATACGTTGATGGGTCTCGCCTCGCCGGGTGAAGTCATCGAAGTGAATCCCAAGGGAGAAATCGTGCATTCCGTCGGCGGCGGTGATGGCGACATCCGCATGGTCTGGTGCTCAGGCGTCCAGCCGCTCCGTGGCGGCGGCTTCATGGTTTCTGATTATCAAGGCCGTCGGATATTAGAGTTCAATGCCGACTGGGAACTGGTCAACGAATGGCGCACCGGATCGCGCACCGTGGCCAGCCTTTCCGTACCGTAGATCATGTCTGATCAATCCGTCACCGCCGCCGACTCGAACGCCATTCCTTGGGAAGAGGTGCTGAACGAACCAACCGGCAGGATCGTCCACCGCAAGGTTCTCTTCGTCGAACCGGAGACCGGCATGGAGGTGCGCCTGGTGCGCTACCCCGCCGGTTTTATCAATCCGCTGCACACGCATCACTGCGGGCACGGGATGTATGTGCTCGAAGGCGAACTAGTGACCCATGAAGGCCGCTACGGTCCGGGCTCTTTCGTGTGGTTTCACGAAGGCGCAGAAATGGAGCACGGCGCCACGGCGGAGAACGAAGTCACGGTCGTGTTCATTACGAACAAGCCGTTCGACATCCACTTTAAGTAGCTCGGGTTAAGGGATCAGGACTAGCTTGCCGCTCGTCTTGCGGCTGGCCAAATCAATCTGTGCCTGGCCGGCTTCCGCTAGCGGGTACTCCTCGCCAATGCGTACGTCCAGCTTGCCGTCGCGCACCCAGTTGAGCAGGTCGGTTGCACGCCATTCGAGCTCTTCGCGCGTGGCGACGTAATGATTCAAGGTCGGCCGGGTGAGGAACAACGATCCTCCGGCCGCCAGCCGCAACGGATCGATGGGCGGCACCGGTCCGCTGGCGTTGCCGAAGCAGACTAACATGCCGCGAGGTTTGAGGCAGTTCAAACTGCCTTCCCAGGTCGTCTGTCCGACGCCGTCGTAGGCCACGTCAATGCCCTTGCCGCCGGTGATCTCTTCGACCCGCGCGACAAAATCCTCTTTGGTGTAGAGAATGACGTGGTCAGCTCCTGCGGCACGGACGTTGGCGGCTTTCTCTTCGGTCGAACAAGTCCCAATGACCGTGGCGCCGCGCATCTTGGCGATCTGCACGGCCAATAACCCCACGCCGCCCGCCGCCGCATGGATCAGGCAGGTATCGCCCGATTTCAGCGCATAAGTTGAGTGCGTGAGGTAGTGCACCGTCATGCCTTGCAACATGAGCGCTGCGGCCAGTTTCGTGTCGACCCCGTCAGGGATCTTGACCAGCTTGTCGGCAGCGACGGCGTGATGCTCGGCGTAAGTTCCGCGGATGCCCGTGTAGGCCACCCTATCGCCCGGCTTGACCGAGGTGACTTCGGAGCCGACCTCTTCCACCACGCCTGCGCCTTCTTGTCCGAGGATAAACGGCGGATCGGCCTTGTACAGGCCGGTGCGGAAGTAGATGTCGATGAAGTTAACGCCCGTCGCGTCGATCTTGACCAACGCTTCAGTAGGGCCGGGTTGTGGGGTCGGGACGTCCGTGTAGCTGAGGACCTCGGGGCCGCCGTGTTTTGTGACGAGTATGGCTTTCATGGCGAGACCCTGCATTGTATCGAAATCCGAATTGGTGCTAAGCTTCCGGCGGATTATGTACTCCGGCAAACATTGGATTCTTTTGGCCGGGCTGGCCATTGCCGTCGGCGTCTTACCGGCGCAAGAACGGTCGGAGATGAACTCCTTCACCTCGCCAGCCGACGTCGCGGCGGGTGGACGCTTGTACCGGCCGCTGTGCTCCAACTGCCATGGACAGCAGGGCCAAGGGTGGCCTGGATTCACGCCGAACCTAGCCGGCAAGTTACACCACGTCTCAACGGACGGGGACATCTACGACTTGCTCCACACGGGCATTCCGGGCACCGATATGCCTGGGTTCAACCTCAGTGAACGTGAGACTTGGCAGGTCGTCGCTTTCGTCCGCGCCTTTGCCAATGATTTGGGCCAGGCCACGGGTGACGCCGACGCCGGCGCAGAGCTCTACCGCGATCGCGGCTGCATCAACTGTCATCGAGTCGGAGATGAGGGCGGACGCCTCGGTCCGGACTTGCGAGCCACGGCCGCGGTGAGTTCGCCGGATGCCTTGCGCCAGGCGATAACCGATCCGAACCGCAGCGTCCATCCGCGGAGCTTTCGCGCGCGGGCTGTGACCGAGCAGGGTCAGGTTGTTGAAGGCGTGCGGCTGAACGAAGACAGTTTCTCGCTACAAGTGCTCACGACGGATGGCCAGCTGGTCTCGCTCGACAAGACCAAGCTGAGGAGTTTCGCAGTTGTGTCGGACTCGCCGATGCCCTCGTACCAGGGGCGTCTCAGCGACAAGGAACTCGACGACGTTATCGCCTACCTAGCACGGCTCGCCGCCAGAGAACAATGATGAAGTTTCGCTATCTCCCTCTGCTCGCCGCCTTCGTACTCGCGGCCTCGCCGCTGCTTGCGCAAGTCAGCTACGAAAGCATCTTGGGTTCCGACGGGGATCCCGCCAACTGGCCAACTTACTCCGGCAGCTATCACGGGCAGCACTATCGCGAGATCGATCAGATCAACCGCCAGAACGTCGCGGACCTGCAGCTCTCGTGGGTCTACCAGGGCTCTTCGACTAACACCTGGCAGTCGACGCCGATCGTCGTGGACGGCGTCATGTACGTCACCGAAGGTCCAGACAACGTTGTGGCGCTTGACGCCGTGACGGGCAGGGAATTCTGGAAGCACGAGCACAAGCTGCCGGCGCGCATCAACGTCTGTTGCGGCAAGATCAATCGCGGCGTGGCGCTGCTCGGCGATCTGGTCTACATGGGCACGCTCGACGGCTATCTCAAAGCGCTCGACGCCAAGACGGGTCGTCTCGTTTGGGAAAAGAAGATCGTCGACAACGACGAAGGCTACGCCCTGGCCATGGCCCCGCTGGTCGTCAAAGACAAGATCATCATCGGCCCGGCCGGAGGCGAATACGGCATACGGGGGTTCCTCGATGCCTACGACGCCAAGACCGGCGAGCGCGTCTGGCGCTTCAACACAATCCCCGGTCCCGGCGAAAAAGGGCACGAGACGTGGGAGAACGACGCTTGGAAGACCGGCGGCGGATCTGCCTGGGTTACCGGCTCCTATGATCCAGAGCTCAACCTTCTTTACTGGGGCGTGGGAAATCCCAGTCCTGACTGGAACCCAGAGGTGCGTCCGGGCGACAACCTGTACACAGACTCGGTGATTGCGCTCAACCCAGATACGGGCGAACTACAGTGGCATTTTCAGTTCACGCCGAACGACGAGTGGGATTATGACTCCGTGCAGGTGCCGGTGTTGGCCGACATGGAGTACCAAGGTCGCCAGCGCAAGCTGATGTTGTGGGGCAATCGCAACGCTTTCTTCTACGTTCTCGACCGCACGGACGGAACGTTTCTGCTTGGCAAGCCTTTCGCTAAGCAGACCTGGGCGAAGGGCCTTGACGACAAGGGCCGTCCGATCAAAGCGCCCGGCATGAGCCCCAGCGAGGCTGGTACGGAGGTCTTCCCCAGCGTGCAAGGAGCGACGAACTGGTATGCGCCAGCCTATAGTCCGCGCACGAAGCTGTTCTACCTAACCGCTTGGGTTGACTACTGGGGTCTGTTCTACACGGGCGAGCCAGTGGTCTACACGCCGGGCAATCGATACGACGGCAGTGCGGTAGCGCGTATTTATCCAGACGCGATGGAAGAGAAAGAGCCCGGCACTGGAGCGATCCGCGCGCTGGACCCGCTGAGCGGCGAAGCGCGCTGGGAGTTCAGCAGTCTGGGGGTCTCCGAGAGCGGCTTGCTCGCTACATCCTCGGACTTGCTCTTCTCCGGCAGCATGGAGGGCCACTTCTTCGCCATCGACGCGACCAACGGCGAGCTGCTTTGGCGCACACAGCTGGGCGGCCGGGTTGCCAACTCGCCGATCACCTACATGGCCAACGGCCGCCAGCAGGTGACCGTAGCGTCCGGCGACTCGCTTTTCACATTTCGTTTGAAGCAGTAACGTCTTTTTCGGCAGGCGGCTCGGGGCGCGGCAAAAGAGCGCCGACTCCCACCCAGCCGACCTCTAGCGTGAGCAGCCAAAGCCGGATACCGATGGCCAGGGTAAAGGCAGGGCCGGCCGGCATCCAACGCGACAGCAGCAGTCCCAGTGCGCCTTCGCGGATCCCCATTCCCGCCGGCGAAATCATCGCAAAAGTTCCGGCCAGCCAAGCGACCGCGTAGCTCGACCCCATGAAGGTGGTTCCGCCCGGACCCAACTCGATGACTCCGCGGATCAGCAGCGCCACGCCGGCGCAAAGCAGCACCCAGGCAGCGGCATACATGCTCCAAATTCCGAGCAGCGTGTGCCAGCGAATCTCCAATTCTTCGTAGTCTTGTCCGACTCGGCGGAAGGCGAATCCCGCCCAACGATTGAGCAGTTTCGGATGCACGATGGCGATCGACACGATCGGGAAGGCGACGAAGACAATCTTTTGTACTCGTCCCAGCTCAGGAAACGCCTCGCCCAGGCTCCACAACGCCGGGATCAATGCCGCCAAAGTCGTGAGCACGAGGTCCACAACCGTCGCGGCCAGTGCCGAGGACGCCTTAACGTGCCATTTTTTAACAAGATATACGCGACCCGCCACGGCCCAAAAACCGCCAGGCAGAAATCGGCTCAGTTCCGCGTGCCGCACCACCCGGAAGACCGCCGAAAACGGTACGCGACGGCCGAAAGCGTTCACCAACAGGTTCCAGCCCAGCGGTCTGACCCAGAACCAGGGAGCGCAAAGTACTGCAGACGCAATCAGATACGGCGGATTGAGGGTCCATTCCGCCTGCTGGATCTGGCTCCAATTTGCGTAGATGACACGACCTACGAAAAAAGCTACCGCCGCGGGGACCAGGAACTTCCCAACTTGAGCCGCCTTGCGGAGCTGAGATGTCCCCGTCATTTTGCTCGACCAGCCTTCCCGAAGCCTCCGATTAGGGGAAACCCCGGATGGAGTGCGTACGTCTACTCGATGGTACACTGCTACTGAGAAGTCCCCTGTCTTGAATGGAGTACCAACAGATGATTAGACGCCCGCATGCTAGCTCGCGCCGTCACAATGGAACTTCGGGGGAGGGATCCGTGCCACCCGTCGCGATCGTTCTTCTGGTCCTTATTGCCGTTCTGATCGGCGCGACCCTTTATCTCTACCTGGAATTGCGCTCAGCGAAGACGCAGATGGCCAACCAGTTCCAGGTGTACGACGAACAATTTGCCACATTGGAAGGTTCGGTCAACCGCACGTCCCGTGAAGTGGGAACACAGGTTGCTCAAGTCAAGGGCATGGTCGCCACGGCGGAGAAAGAGATTGCCGATGCCGCCGTCCAGGTCGAGAGGAAAGTTCTTGGCCGGACCGCCAGCTTAGAAAAGGAACTTGAGCAGACTCAGCAGAAGAACCAAGAAGCCCTGCAGGCCGTCGGCGGACAGATTAGTGAAGTCAGCGAAGTGGCTTCGTCCGCGAACAACCGAGTTGGGGCGCTCACAGGCGAGGTCGATACGGTTCGCACCGACCTCACCGCTGCTCAAGAAGAACTTCGTCAGACGATCGCCGACCTGAAGTCGGTCAAGGGCGATCTGGGAGTCCAGAGCGGTCTCGTGGCCACCAACGGCACCGAACTCACGGCTCTGAAGCGGCTGGGACAGCGCAACTACTACGAATTCGACATTCAGAAGAGCCGCACGAGTCAAAAAGTCGGCCGGATTCAGATCCGTTTGCGCGACGCGAACGACAAACGAAATCGTTTCACCATTGACGTGGTTGCCGACGACAAGGAGATCCAGAAGAAGAACAAGACCCTTCTGGAACCGATTCAGTTCTACGTCATTGGCTCGAAGGTTCCCTATGAAATCGTCGTGAACCAGCTTGAGAAGAACCGGATCGTCGGCTACCTGGCCACACCGCTCGATGACGGTTCGCGTACTCCCGGCGCCACGGAATAACCAAGCGCTAGACGCGGAAGTTTGGAATGCGGGCGGCTTTCGGGCCGCCCGTTTCTGTTGGAAGGGACTACTAGTACTGATTTCACTACGCTGATTGGTTGGCGTAGGTGCGGTGAAGACCTGATATACCCCTCGGTACCTACGTCCCTAAACTAACGTGGTACGGGTCCGACGTTTCTCGGAAGCTACACCATGCCCCTTCTGTCAGACATAGCGCCCCAGGATCTGATCTTAGGGCTCGCCTCCGCGGGGTTATTGCTATGGACCCTGCTGATTGTTGCGCGGTCTACGTTTGCGGGCGATACGCTCGCTCCGCCGTCGTTGGACGACGAGGCGGATGGCCTGTTCAAGAGTATTTCCCCGCGCCGCCCCAACCGTCAATTTTCGTTTGTGGGTTCAGTGTTCCTGCATTTGGCGGCGATATCGCTGCTGCCCTGGATCGAGGAGTTCGCGCCCGGTAAGCTCCCGTTCCGGGTGCGTCCTTATGACTTCGTCGTTGTCCAGTTCAAGACGCAAGACGCCTCGCTGAAGCTGCCGCCCGACCTAGCCCGGCTCCTGCCCCAGCTTGAGCCCATACGGACGCCTCCGCCGCCCCCCGAGGCCGAACTGAGCGACGAGGATGATCCGGGGCGAGGAAATCGGTTGCCTGCCCCCAAGCCCGAGCCGGAGCCCGCAGGCGGCGCCGAGCAGGCCCCAGCCCCGCCGCCTCCAGAGCCGGCGTTGATCGAGCGCGTGCAAATCGACTTCCCCGAAATAGTTGCGCCACAGAGAGAAGCTCTAGCTGCAGCCGCCCCGGCGCCGAGCCAGGTCGACATTCCGGTCCAGCCTGGCCCGGATCTTTCGTGGCAATTCGCCGCCCTAGCGACTCCCAAGCTTCCAGATCCTGGACTGATTAGCGCTCCAACAGAGGCCAATGCGTTGGCTGAACTCAGCGTGGCTCGTGGAAATATGCCGGAGATCATTCGCGGCTCCGGCAGCGGACAACCGCCGTCAGATCGTCCCTCTCTGATCGAACTCGTCGGAGCAGCGCAAGGGTCGATCGGCGCCGCAGGAGTTGGCCTGACGGATGCCGAGAGCGAGGCCATCCAGCGACTCTTGGCCCAAAGCTACGGCAGCGGTACGTTGCTTGACCTGTTGTCTTCTGCTCGCGGCGCCGGCCTTGGTTCTGGTCCCGGTGCTGGCGATCAGTTGGGCCCGGGCATCATGGGCTAGTTCGGTGGCGAAGGTTTTGGCGAGGGCTGGCGTGGTCGCGGACCGGTGCCGCGCAAGCTGCACGGAATTATCGTCATCTCCGACGAGCCGGCCATCCCCGAAGCGGCAGGCATTCTGAAGGGCAATCCGGTCTATACGGTTTACCTGGAAGTTCCCGGATTCGACCGCAAGTGGATCCTACAGGTCTGTGAAGCCGAACAGGAGGACAGCGGTCTCCAGGTTCAGGATGGGGTCATCCGCATCGTTACCCGTAAGAAGATGGATCCGCCGTTTGCCTTCCGCCGCGTCGGCCCGCGGATCCACTACGATTCTCTGGACCCCTATTCGACGCCGTCTCGTGTGGTGGTTTACGCCAAGGTCGACGCCGCAGGCGCCATCAATAGCGTTCGAGTCGTCTCGGGCCTCGACCCAGAAACCGACGACCGCATTCTGGCCAGCGTACGGTCGTGGGACTTTCACCCGGCCTACCGTGATGGTGAGGCGGTTGAAGTCGAGGCGCTATTCGGGATTCCTCTGCGTTAGGGTCCTGTGGGAGCGGCGCCTTAACGGGGCGGCGTTGACGCCCCTGATTGTGATAATCTCAGGTTCTGATTGAGCCGCTCACAAGGCGGTTTTGAACTAGAGCGTCGCCTGGCGCGCACAATTGGCAAGGTGGCAATGACCTGCTCTTTTACCGGTCAAGAAATTCCGACTGACAAGCTCTTCGTCCTGTACTATCCGCCGTCGATGGTGCACCTGAATTGGTCGCATTCGGTCTACGCCGCGGCGCGTGCGAGGGAAGCGCTGAACGCAATCACCGAGGAGTTGAGAGGCTTCCGGTCGCGTTACGTCGTCGGGCCGAATTTCTATCTCCATATGGGAATCGGCGCCGTTGGCCTGGGGCTGCTCGCGTATAGCGGCTTTACGTTGGCGACACGAGCCGGCGAGGCGGGATTCCTCTCGCTCTTCGTGGCTCCCTTCGTTGGCCTCATTCTGACTTTGTACGGCCGCTTCCGCTACCGCGCCTATGCGGCACGCAAGGCCATGTGGGACGAAGCAGGAAAGGCTGCAGTCGAGAAGGAATTGCAGGAGATTCAGGCTGCGATCAACAGCATGGATGGTGACCCGACAGCCGAGACGGCCGCTCCGATCATGCGTCGCGAATGTCCCGAAGTGTTCTCTTCGATCGCCTTCCAGGGCGCGAACTTCCGAGCCTTCACCTACCTGGATTTCGTACTCTTCCGCCAGTTGAAGAATCCGACGCAAAAGGAAGACCTTCCCGAACAGCACAGCCTCAACCGGGATGCTTACTATGTCGGGGAGACGGTATACGATTCGTGGCGAACGTTCCAGCGAAATCGCACTGAGACCGAAGATCCGCGTTTTGTCGGCAGCGCCGGTAAACGCGGCGTGCTCTAGACTCGTCTAGGGCTTGGCGATCTCGATAACAGCCTTCCCGAAGTTTTTGCCCTTGAGCATGCCGATAAACGCTGCCGGCGCATTCTCGATTCCTTGGGTGACGTCTTCTCGATACTTGATCTTGCCCTGCTTGAGCCAGTCGCCCATCTCCGCGTGGAACTCCGGCATTCGGGCGAAGTGATCGGAGACGATGAATCCTTGCATCAAGACGCGATTGGCGATGATGCTCATCAGATTGTGAATTCCCTCGGGCCTTTCTAAGTTGTATTGGCTGATCATGCCGCAGGCAATGATGCGCGCGAAGGGATTGACGCGAGCCAATACGGCGTCCAACATAGCGCCGCCGACGTTCTCGAAGTAGACATCGATTCCTTCTGGACAAGCTTCATCCAGCGCAGCTCCGAGCGAGTCGACCGTCTTATAGTTGATGCCTGCGTCGAATCCGAGTTCGTCCAGGATGTAGCGCAACTTTTCGTCGGACCCGACCGTGCCGACGACGCGGCACCCGGTCATCTTGGCCATCTGACCGGCAATTTGGCCCACAGCGCCGGATGCTGCGGAGATCACCACAGTCTCGCCGGCTTTGGCTCTGCCGATTTCCTGCATGCCGTACCAGGCGGTCATGCTGGGCATGCCAAGGGCTCCCAGATAAGCAGATAGCGGCGCCAGCGCGGGGTCGACCAAGCTTAAGGATTCAGCTGCCGCGGTCGTATAGTTTTCCCAGCCCAGCATTCCGCTTACATAAGAGCCGACAGGCAGCTTGGCGGATTGCGACTCCACAATTTCGCCGACGCCTCCCCCGTGCAGCGGTTTCCCCAACTCGAATCCCGGCGTGTACGATTTTGTCGCCCGCATTCGTCCGCGCATGTAGGGATCAACAGAGAGGTAGAGATTGCGAACGAGGACTTCGCCTTCTCTAGGCGCTCTAGATTCCGACTCCACGATCTCGAAATGGCTGTCGTTGACCCATCCTTCGGGACGAGCCTTGAAAAGTACCTGGGTATTGCGCATCGTCTAGAAGGATAGTTCCTAAACAGATCGAGTGCATGTAGCCGGCTAGTTACAATCTGAGCGGGAGGCGTCCATGAAAATCGCAATCAAGATCGCTCTCGGATTTTTCGGCCTCTACCTCGTGCTCATGCTGGGCTCGGGTCTAGCGATTCGAGTCCTGCTGTCCACGACCCTGGGAGACCGCATTCGTGAATCTGCCCAGCAATCCCTGCCGGTGGAGGTCTCCCTCTCGGGAGGCAGCCTCGATCTCGGTCAGTGGATGCTTTTCCGGCCTGCACTGGCGCTCAACGACCTGCGTGTGGGCAATCCCAGCGGCTACGGTGACGGGCCCCTGCTAAGCGCCGATCGGGTGTTCGCCCGCGCCGGCCTGTTCTCACTCTTGCAGGGCGAGACTAGCGTATCTGCGATCGAGATTGATGCTCCCGTGCTGCACGTGGAAGCGAACCAATCCGGCCAGACCAATATCGAAGCTCTGCTCAAGGCGCTAGAGAAGCCGGATGCGCCGGAGCCTGACGTGGACGCACCTGAGTCGACGACTGAGCTCTCGATCGCCAGCCTGCGAATACGGGATGGCCGCGTGGTCTACTCGTCCCCGTCAGAGCCGGACTTCGTCGCGACCGGATTGAATCTTGAGGCCCACAATATCAGCCGGGAAGAGGCCTTCGACTTCTCCGCCCAACTCGGACTGTTTGAGGAGAAAGCGATTGAAATCGCCTTCGATGGCGTCGTCGGCCCCCTGGCGCGCGGTTCCTTGCCGGCCCAAGGAACCCTCTCCGTGGACAGCGCCTTAGGACGTATACCGAGCGATTTTCGACAGAAGACCTTGGGCTCGTTCTTGGAAGACCCCGGAGCAAATAGCGCGGTACAGATTCAAGTGAACATGGAGGGCGACCTGCTGGGAGTCGTCAGCGGCGTTGGCTCAGTAGACCTCGAGGACATTCGCCTGGGCCACGCCGGCGATGTGCAGTTTCCGCTGAGCGGACAATCCGAGCTGCTGCTCACGCTCTTAAATCCGATCGCAAATCCCGTCTTTCACCTGATCATGCCCGAGGCGTCGTTGGACTTCGGGGCGGGCCGTTGGCAGGGCGGGGTCGAGGCGCAATACGATGGAACCACTCTCTCCGGTAAATCGACCGGGGCCATCGACGGCGTTGACGTTGACCAGATGCTTACCGCCTTCACTGACGCCGGCGGCGTGGCATTCGGCAATCTCAAGATGCCGCGCTACGACATTCGATTCTCTGGCCGTGATTCGCAGCAGATATTCGATTCCCTCTCGGGCGGCGGTCGAATTGAGCTGACCGATGGACGCTTCGAGATGTTCGACACTCTGCAAACGATCGAAGGCCATGCACAAGAGCTGATTTCGGGCGAGTCCGCGGCTGCCGGTTCCACGAGTTTCGTCGAGTTCAGCTCCGACCTTGCCGTGCGGGATCAGCGCGTCCAGACAACCGGGATCGTCCTACGCGGAGACACGCTGAGCATCGAGGGAGACGGTTCTTTCGGATTCGACCAATCGCTCAATCTCGACTTGCGTAGCGCCGTCAGCGGCTCGTTGGCTCAGCTATTGGGCGGGCGGCAGGACGCTTCCGGCGTGGCCTGGGTCGTCGTTCCGTTGCGGGTTCGCGGCAGCGTCTCAAACCCGTTTGTGACGCCTGACCTGGGACGCCTCGTACGCGACGAAGCGATTCGCCGCGTGGGCGGACTACTCGACTCCTTGATCGGCGGCGAGACGGATGAGGCGCCCGCCGAAGATGAGCCCGAGCAGCCCAAACCTCGTTTGCCTTTCGATCTCAGAGGATTGCTCAACAAGACTCCGGCCGCGCCTGAGGAGCAATAAAAAAGGGCGGCGAATTAGGCTCGCCGCCCTTTCGTTTCCAATTGTTCGAAAAGGCTAGAGGCCCTTTTGGCCCATCATTTTGACTAGGTCGAGCACGCGGCAGGAGTAACCCCACTCGTTGTCGTACCAGGTCAGAATCTTGACCATGTTCGTGCCGATAACGCGGGTCATCTGACTGTCGACGATCGATGAGCGCGAGTCGCCCAAGAAGTCGGTCGACACCAAGGGTTCCTCCGTGTAGCCCAGAACGCCAAGCAGCGGTCCGTCAGCGGCAGCCTTGAGAGCGGCGTTCACCGTTTCTACTGTGGCCGGTCTTTCGGTTTCGATGACCAAGTCGACGACCGACACGTTGGGGGTCGGGACGCGGATCGAGAACCCGTCGCACTTGCCCTTCAATGCAGGCATCACCAGCCCGATCGCGGCGGCGGCGCCGGTGCTGGTCGGGATCATGTTCAGTGCGGCGGCACGAGCGCGACGCAAGTCCGAGTGCGGCAGATCCAACGTGCGCTGGTCGTTCGTATAGCTGTGGATCGTCGTCATCGTGGCCTGTTTGATGCCGAAGGCCGCGTCCAGAACCTTGGCGGCGGGAGCTAAACAGTTCGTCGTACACGAAGCGTTCGAGACGATGTGGTGCGTCTTAGGGTCGTACTTGTCGTCGTTGACGCCCATCACGATGGTGATGTCCTCGCCCTTAGCCGGAGCGGAGATGACAACCTTCTTCACGGTGTCGCGAATGTGCTTGGCGGCGTCCGCCGCCTTAGTGAAGAATCCGGTCGACTCAATCACGACTTCGGCTTCGACGGTTGCCCAGGGGATCTGCGCCGGGTCGCGTTCCGCGAACACGGCAATCTTCTTGCCGTCGACGCTGATGCTTTCATCGTCGTAGCTGACGTCCGCCTTGAGGTTGCCCATCACCGAATCATGCTTGAGCAGATGCGCGAGGGTCTTATTGTCGGTGATGTCGTTGATGCCAACGATCTCGATATCGGGGTTGCCCATCGAAGCGCGGAATACATTGCGCCCGATGCGGCCAAATCCATTGATTGCGACTTTCACAGCCATTGAGTGAAGTTTTCTCCTTCCCTTACAGATTGATCAACGTTCGATCGGTTTGCTCGTTTGGACCTCGCCGCCCAGACTGGCGTAGGTGTGCTTGATGCTCACAACCTTGCCGTTCTGGAACGTCACGAAAACGATGTCGCCCGGAGGCTTACCGTAAATCCAATCCTCTGTCTCCACGCCGTCTCGCGTGTCCCGATATTTGTTGTCGGGGCGATTCTTGGCGAGAAGCACCATTTCCTTATCCATGCCCGCGATGACTTCGTTCTCTGCGATCGCCTCTTTGAACTTGGGCTCGATCGTTTCCATGTACTGCGCGGTTGCAGAGCGAACTTCGAAGTCCAAGACATTCTTCAGCAGAGCCTTAAACTCCTCCGTTGTCTTGTCGGGCAGTCCATCCTTAAAAAAAAGCGCGATCTCAGTGCCTCCGGGAGCGTTGGTCTGCGCCCCCCGTCCGAGGTCGTCGTTGCGTTGGCCGCTGCCGCCGCTGACCTGGATTCTATGCCACCACTTTCTGCCGCCCTTCAAACCGTGGTTGATGGTCAGCACCAGCCGTTTATCGGTGATTTGGACGCCGGTGATCTGTATCATGTCGCCCAAACGCGCCGCCACGCCGTACTGCTGCATCGCCGCCGCCCAGTCGGAGGTGTCGTAGGTTCCATCCGGGCGGACGTCCAGCGACTTCTTCGAGCGCGGCAACATCATCTGCACAGTCCCCATCTCGGCCGTGAAGTCACGGATGAGCTCGATCTTGCGCTCCGGGCTGACTTTCGCAGCCGCAGGAAATGTCGCCGCGAACAATAGAACCGCTGTCGACGTCACTAAGATCCATCGCATGATTCTTCCGTACCTCCTTTTGACGGTCGGACATCATCCCAAATCAAGGGAGAATCATCCGCGGGGACAGGCGCTTTCCACACCACTACCGCCGCTCCAAGAACGGCAATCGTCGCGACTAGACTGGCTTCGGGGCCGTAATCGCCGCCGGTCCAAAGTACGGGACCGACCGGCGTTGCTCGCAGCGCTGTTAATCCCATTCTAAGTCCACTGATGTTGGCGCCCAAAATCGCCAACGAAAGATTCCACCCCAAATGCATGCCGACAGACGGCCACAGCGAGCGGTAGCGCACCACCGCGAAGCCAAAAAGCAGGCCGAAGAGAGAAGTGTTGACGACGGCAACCCAGTCCGCGGAGGGGTTTTCAGCATGCAGCGCACCAAAAAATACCCCAGCCGCCAACGCTGCTCCTGGGGGCGTAATCGCTCGCGCCAGCTGCTGCAAGCCATAGCCGCGCAACAACACTTCCTCCCCAAATGCGGCGACGATGACCAAGATCACCGCTGTAGGGACCGCCTGCATACCCCCCAGCGCCCAGATGCCGGTATCGGGCAGAGTCATTTCGAATACGATCGCCCCGGCCAGCCAAGGGACGCCGATGCTGAACACAGCAAGGCAGACGCCCAGCGCCAGGCCAAATAGGCCGGCTCGGCAGCCGCTTCTCGACAATGCCAAGCCGATGCCCGACACACGCGACAGGCCGGCAGGTTTGGGCAAAGCGACGCTAGCGGCATACCCGCCGACGGCCAGCGCCAGCGTGCCACGGGCAAAAGTCGCTTGCGGAAAAACGCTCGCCAACAGCCAGTCGACCATCCAAGTCAACACGAGGGCAGCGATCGCGAAAACGACTGTCCATATCAGGCCAGAAGCGGCTTGCAAGAGTCTGGTCTTGCTGTGGTCCAGCTCAGCGCTATCCGTCGTCACCGCTTCCGTCACTCTACATATAGTGTATGGGTCAATCGGTCGCTTCTCGATACCTGCGGGGGTATCATCTTCGTGGGCGCCTGTGCTGATGAGACGGAGTTACAGTTTGGTCTGGCTTGCGGCCGTGTTGGCGATCGTGCCCCACGCGGCAGCAACCTCGCCGGAACGGACGCTGGTCGTCGTGAACCGCGGCGTCCAGATATCCGAAGAGATTGCCGAGTACTACGCGCACCGTCGCAAGATTCCGCCTGGCAACGTCTGCCGCATCCGTGCGCCGAGAAAGGAGCAGATTACTCGCAGGGAGTACGAATCGTGGGTCGAGCCGGGAGTCCTGAAGTGCCTGTCCGCGGGCGATTTCAAGGAGCGGATCGACTACATCGTCACCACCAAGGGAGTGCCGCTGAAGATCAGCGGCGCCGGCAATGCTTCGGTGGACTCTGAGCTGACGTTACTCTACGACAAACTGAACGGCAAAGAGCACCCAATAGAGGGCAAGGTCAGGAACCCGTTCTTTGGCCAGCCGTCCGCCGTTTTCGATAAGACACGCTTCGGCATGTATCTTGTTACTCGGCTAACCGGATACTCGCTGCAAGACGTCATTGGCATCATCGATCGCGCCCAGCAGACGCAGAATCGAGGCCTCGTCGTCCTAGACGGCACGAATTGGGGAAATCAAATGGGCGAACGCGCGCTGGCAAACGCGGCACGCATCCTGCCGGGCGACAGAGTCCGCTACGAGAATGAATTGAGCCCTACCTATGACGTGCGCGGCGTTATCGGATATGCCTCTTGGGGGTCGAACGACAAGCATCGGCTCGCCGAGGGCAGACGCGATCCGGGATTTGAATGGCTGCCGGGCGGCATCGCTACCGCCTATGTGTCTTCCGATGGGCGGACCTTCGAGGAGCCACCCAAGGATTGGCGACCGGCGTCGTGGCAGGAACGAGACAAATTTTGGGACCACTCTCCTCAATCGCTCACCGCCGATCTGATTCACGAAGGCGCCACTGGAGCGTCCGGGCATGTCTACGAACCGAAACTCGACGGCACACCGCAGCCGGACCTTCTCTTTCCCGCCTATCTGCAGGGCCGTACGCTTGCAGAGAGCTTCTATCTCTCCATCCGCTATCTCAGCTGGATGAACGTTATCGTTGGCGACCCGCTGTGCACTCTCGTCCCCCTGCAGCAATAACGGCGCGCTGAGGCTGGTAGAATAGCCTGCTTATGTCCGTTCGCATTGGAATCGTCGGAGGCAGCGGCCTCTACAACATGAAGGCGCTCGAAGAGCGGCGCGAAGTCCAGGTTGAAACGCCCTGGGGGGCTCCCTCGGACTCCTTCGTCGTCGGCAAGATCGCCGGCCGCGAAGTTGCTTTTCTGGCACGCCACGGCCGCGGACACCGTATCAGTCCCTCCAACCTGCCGTTTCGCGCCAACATTCACGGCTTCAAACAGCTCGGCGTCGAATGGCTGCTGTCGTTCAGCGCCGTCGGCTCGCTGAAGGAAGAGCTGGAGCCGCTGCACTTCGTCATTCCTGACCAATTTTTCGACCGTACCAAGGGGCGACCATCCACGTTCTTCGACGAAGACGTCGTCGCTCACGTCGGCTTTGCCCATCCGGTCTGCTCCTTGCTCGGCGATATCGCCGCGAGAGCCAGCCGCAGGGTAGGCGTCACCGTGCACCGCGGAGGAACCTACTGCTGCATGGAAGGGCCGCAGTTCTCCACGCTTGCTGAATCAAACTTCCATCGCACGTGCGGCTTCGACGTCATCGGCATGACCAATTTGCAAGAAGCGAAGCTCGCCCGCGAAGCCGAAATGTCGTACTCCACCGTCGCCATGGTCACCGACTATGATTGCTGGCACGAAGAACACGACGCCGTTACGGTGGAGCAGATCATCGAGTACCTCACCAAGAACGCCGCCAATGCCGAGGCTGCGGCTATCGAGGCGGTCAAGAATATCCCCGAAGGTCCAAGCCCACACGCCAACGCCCTCAAGAACGCCATCATCACGGACCGCAGTTTGATCTCGGATCATTCCAAGAAGAAGTACAGCCTGCTCATGGGCAAGTACCTCTAGGACGATTAAGAATTCATGTCTTTGCTCGTAGTTGGATCCGTCGCGTACGACGGCATCACCACTCCGCACGGCAAGTGCGACCGCGTGCTCGGCGGCGCCGGCACCTATGTTTCGCTCTCGGCCAGCTTCTTTACCGAAGTCAGTCTCGTCGGAGTTGTCGGGGAGGATTTCGCGCCCGAGGACGAGGCCGTGCTCCAAGAGCACAATATCGATCTCCGCGGGCTGGAACGCGCCCCCGGTAAGACCTTCTACTGGGCGGGCGAATACTCCCAGAACATGAACGAGCGGACGACGCACGTAACCGACCTCAACGTGTTCGAGCACTTCGATCCGAAAGTCCCCGAGTTCTATCGTGACGCTCCGTATCTTTTCCTGGCCAATATCCACCCCACCCTACAGCGCAACGTCTACCGGCAAATCTCTGGTCCCCGCTTCGTCGGCGGCGACACCATGAACTTCTGGATCGAAGGGACGCTGAGCGAGCTGCGCGAGACAATCAAGGATTGGGACTTCATCCTCATCAATGACGGCGAGGCGCGCCAACTTTCCGGCGAGTACAACCTGCGCCGAGCGGCCAAGGCGATTCAACAGATGGGACCGACGACCGTCGTCATCAAGCGCGGAGAGTTCGGCGCTGTGTTGTTCCGACCCGAAGGTTATTTCGTTGCGCCAGGCTTCCTGCTCGAGAGCGTGTTTGATCCGACCGGAGCCGGAGACTGTTTCGCGGGCGGCTTCATGGGCTATCTCACCGAGCAGGGCGTCACCGACCTGGGCCAGGCGACGCCTCCTCAGCTGCGCAAGGCCATGATCTACGGTTCGGTCTTGGGCTCGTTCTGCTGCCAACAATTCGGCGTCGGTCAGCTACGGGAAATCGATCGCGCCGACATCGAAGAACGCTTCGAAGAGTTCCGCCGGTTCACCGAGTTCTAAATGGATGCGATGAAGACGCTGCCATTCACCAAAGCCGAGGCCGTCGGCAACGACTTTTTGGTCGTCGACTGGAACGACCTGCAAGCTCTTGGCTTGGTCGAGGCCGACCTCGGTCCGCTGGCCAAACAAATGTGTGACCGCCACCACGGCGTTGGCGCAGACGGCGTCGAGTACGTATTCGAATCGACTGAAGCCGACGCACACGTCCGCCTATTTAACTCCGATGCCAGTGAGGCCGAGATCTCCGGCAATGGCACCCGCTGCGTCGCCGCCTGGCTCGTCGACCGCCGTGGTGAATGCCAAGAAATTAAGCTCTCGACCGCCGCCGGCATCAAGCCGCTGCAGCTGTTGGAGTGCACTCCGCCGCGGTTCCTGTTCGACATGGGCATGGGCCTGCCCAAGTATCAAGAGTCCGATCTGAAGCGCCCGCTGCAGCTCAGCCACGGCGCCGTCGACGCGACCATCCTCAATGTCGGCAATCCGCAGTGCGTCTTGTTCACGAACCACTTCGGCATCGAGTGGCGTAGGTGGGGGGCCGAGATCGAGACGCTACCAGAATTCCCCCACCGCACCAACGTCTCCTTCGTGCGCATCGTTGACGAACACACGATCGACGTGCGTTTCTGGGAACGCGGGGCGGGGGAGACGCTCAGTTCCGGCACCGGCGCTACCGGCGCCGCAGCGGCCGCAATCCTGACCGGGCGGATCAAGAGTCCTGTTCGTGTCGAGACCTCTGCCGGCCAGATGGATCTTCGTTGGGACGACCAGATCTATCTTCGCGGTCCGGCCCGGCTTATCGCGCGCGGCGACTATTTGTTCGAGAAGCTTTAGCGGCAGGATTACGTCGAACGTCACAAGTTCGACACGCGGCGTCCGACGCCGCGACCGTCTCGGCGCTTTGTTTTGAGCCTTTTACGCGTTTGGCACGGTATGTGCCAAAGTCGTCGCGTGATCCATTCCGCTGATACGACAATTCGCGCCTTCGATGTTCGGGCGACTCGGCCTACCGCCCGCTCTCAGGGGGCTGACTTCTCGCGCAGTCTCAAAGATGCCTCCGCGCTTCCCTCTCGTACCGTTTCGATGCGCCCGGGAGCTCAGCCGCCTGCAGCCGCACCCACCGCAGCCGTACCCGCCGCAGCCGCTGGGTTCGTCCGTTCCAGTGCGTCATCCGCTGGTGACCATGTCCCGCGATTTGAATCGGTGCCGGAAGCGGCCCAAGCGCCGCATGGTCCTTACCGGCAGGCCCCGACGGAGTTTGGCGGGGAGTGGTGGCTAGTCAATCCGTTCAGCGGACCGCAGCCCTGGGTCAGGGCCGCTGAGATAGCTGCCGGCACGGGACAAGTCGAAGCCGTACAGCCTTCCGACGACTTCCTCAAACTCTTCGGGCCCCGGCCCGAGCGGAGCGAGTCATCCAGCCTTGGCGAACATAGCATTGAGACCTTCGTCTGGGACCGCGAGCTGGCGATCTTCGAGGGCGTCGGGATTCCTGACGGCTTAAGCGAGGAGCAGGTACGCACCGCAGCCGACGCCATGAAGCAGTGGGGTATGGGAGAGCCGGTCTTCTACAAGAGCCGCCACGGCTGGGCGGCCCGTTTTCCCGATTCGCTGCTGCCAGAATTCCAGATCAGTCCCGAAACCGCGATCAAGGCGCCCCAAGTTACCGCCGCCGTCTACCACGTCCAAGCGATCCTGCGCGGAGTCGAAATCGAGAACCGCCATCCGCGGGTTCCGTCGGACGTCTGGCCGTTGGATCGCTTTACCGTAAACACCTGAGTCCAAAGGGTCCGCGGTCGATATTACGGAACTATTACACAGCAAGACGTCGTTTATGCCACCCCTCCTGTTAGTCTCGAACTGCAAAGGCGCGGAGCCCCGCGTCGAGTCAGATTGGAGAGAGAGCAGTGAGTGTTATCCCGGGCCTGACGACAGCCGACCGCAGCAAAGTCAATTGGGTGACCATGATCGCCGTGGCGATCTTCCACGTCCTCACGGTCGTCGCGTTCTTCTACACGACGCTGAGCGCGGTCCTGCTAGCTCTCACCCTCCACTGGATTTGCATCGGTTGGGGCATCGGAATGGGCTACCACCGCTTGCATACTCACCGCTCCTACAAGACTCCCAAGTGGCTTGAGTACTTCCTTGCCGTCTGCGGCACGCTGACCCTTGAGGGCGGCCCGATCTTCTGGGTAGCCGTGCATCGTATCCACCATCAGAGGTCCGACCAGGAAGGCGATCCGCATACCCCGCGCGAAGGCGCCTGGTGGGCGCACATGCTTTGGACGGTCTTCGGCGAATCTTTGCACTCCAACACCCAGGTCACCGGCAAGTACGCTCCTGATCTGGCCAAAGATCCGTTCTACCGCGCGCTCAACAACTATCACTGGGTTCCGCTCACCGTACTTGGATTGATCCTGCTCGCCGTTGGCGGACTGCCGTGGCTGTTGTGGGGCGTCTTCGCTCGCGTAACCTTCGGCCTGCACGCGACTTGGCTGGTCAATTCCGCCACCCATCTGTGGGGCTCGCGCCGCTTCAATACCGGCGACGACTCTAAGAACTCCTGGTGGGTCGCCCTGCTGACCTTCGGCGAAGGCTGGCACAACAACCATCATGCTCATCCGGCCTCATCGCGCCACGGCCTGATGTGGTACGAACTCGACATGACTTGGCTACAAATCAAGCTGCTCGAGAAAGTCGGTCTCACCTGGGACCTGCGCGTCCCCAAGGCCGAGCACGTCCAGATGAAGCTCGTCGAAGAGCAATCCAAGGCCGCCTAAGCGCTTTAGCGGGCTCTCACTTCAATCTGCTGTGTCGCGGAATTATATCCGCCGCTGCGGTTGTTGGTTACCGTCAACATCAGTTCGCGTTGGCTTCCTGGCCGCGCATCGAACGGCAATTTCAGATTGACCGTCAGTTGCACGGTTCGCCCCGCGCCGACGTCGAAGTTCTTGGGCTCAACCGGCGCCAACGACCCGTCATCGAGTACCGCGTAGGCGACGAAGCTCGAAGCCTCTCCCTTGTTCTCAAAGCGAAACCGCACGGCGACAGCATCGCCCGGCCACACGCTCAACATCGGCTCCGCGGCCTTCACAAAGAAGCGCTGCGGAGACACTGTCGCCGACTGCGCCCGCTGAATCGTATTTCCCTTGGCATCCTCGGCGCGGACATAGACGCGAAACGGCTCGCTAGGAACCGTGAAGTTCGCCCAAAACTCTTCGCCATCCTGTTGTGAGACTGCCGGCTCCAGCAACATCTCGCCATTTGGTTTGCGCAGGCTCACCGCGATCTGTGGCAGCGGATTCATCATGCTGATCTCCAGCACTCCTGGCTCGCCCGCAGCCGGATTCCCCTGAATCGGGAACAGTCCTTCGTGGCCTGGCCGCCCGCCTGGTTCGACAAAGCGAGCGTTGAGCAGATCCATCGCACTCTTGGCCTCGGCCGTCAGCAGATACGGCTCAGAAGCATCCACGTAAACCGACCAGAGGCCGGGCTTCGGCGTATCGATCATGTAGCCCGTCACGCGATTTAGCCGTACCACCTCGATCCCTGCTGGCCCAGCAACCACATCGAAGCCATCCGGCCCCTTTAGCGCGACCTTCGCCGCTCCGCTGACGATCACGCTCAACCCGCGGACGCTGCCGTCCACAGGGAACTCATAACTTCGCGGGCCCGAGACTGTCGCTTGGTCGATCGCCAGGATCTTGGCGTCATAGGTCCCCAGCGCGACCAGCAGCGTCGCCGCCCCCGGCGTACCCAATTCGGCAGGCTCTATGGGCATCGCATGTCCGCCCGTTGCCGCCGCGATACTGCGGTAAGTCGGGTCCATGCGAATCGGCCCGGTATTTCCGCGCTGTTGGTCGCCCTGTTGGGCCAACGAGCATGCACCCAAGACGCAACCCAAAGAAATCAGTCTTGCCGTCGTCACTACACCCTGAATCTTATGCCCTCGCGCCGCCTTTGACCATCCGGACGACGCCTTAGGATGTTTTGCCGTCGCCGAGGCACGTTCGAATATCTTTGATCAGTCGATAGAGATGATACGGGTCGGTGGGCGACGGTAAGAAGTCGAATCGCTCATAGAAAGCCTTCGACTCGTCATCCTTGGCGTGGACCGCGAAGGCCCGAATTCCAGCGATGTCGGCGGCGGACAGCGTCCTCAACATCGCGTCTTTGAGTAAGCCGGCGCCTAAGCCCTTCCCCTGCCAATCTTTGGCGACGGCCAGACGGGCGAGCAACAGGATTGGGACCGGATGCCGCGCCAAGCCCTTCTTGAGTCTCTCCGGCGCGCCTTCGTACTCAATCTGCCCGACGACCAGCGTGTAGTACCCGGCGACCTCTTCGCCAGCCAGCGCCAGATACGTTTGCGAGGCGTTCGCTTGTTGGTTCAAGAAGGCGTAGCGAACAAGAAACTGGTTCAAAGCCTCGCGCCCGCAATCAAAACAATCAACGGCATGTCGTCGTTCCAGCTTTGCAATGCGCAGTGCCGCGCTCACCGGCGCTTGCGCTCGAAGACGCTCGGTTCTTGGAGCAACTTGGCCAGGCGTCCCGCCGATTTAGCCGGTGCGTCGAGCGCCGCCTGGAACGCCGTCCATTGCTCGGCCTCGAGTCCGAAGCGCTGCCGGTCGGGCAACGTCTCTTCCGCCCGCGCTAAGGCGCTCTCCAAAACGAACTCGCTCACAGAACGACCAGACGCCTGCGCCGCACGTTGCAACGTCTTCTTCGCCGACGCGGTCAAGCGCAGGTCAAGCTTTTCTTTGCGTGTCTCGGCAGTCGGCATGAGTTCCCCTGTGGCCCTATTAGAATATCATCAAGTGACCGACATTGTCATGACAATAGCCGTGAGGCGCTTGCCGCCGCCGAAGGATCAGCATCCGGTTTGCGCTGGCTCGCGTCTAGCATCGCGATAGACCACTGTCATAGGCCAGAGCTTCGCCCCCGATCCGTTGGTAAGCGAGGAGCAGCAGCGGCGTGGGAAGCGGAGAGTCTAGTAAGCAGGGGCC
>JAQCLD010000169.1 GCA_027592785.1 Acidobacteriota bacterium | reverse complement strand
CGTTCCACTCCAAGCTGGTCTAGTTTTCCGGCGCCGCCCTGGTCTATTTTTACTCCGCCCTTGACAGTTGGTCTTTCACGCCATCCGAGAAATGGCCGGCGGGCCGCTACCGTCTGCGCGTCGAGGGTGCCCTCGAAGACCCCTCCGGCAACTCTGTCCTGCGCCCCTTCGAGGTCTTGCCGGACGAGCCTCAAGACGTTTCCCCGCCCACTGTCTCCTACCTCAACTTCGAGGTCCGTTAGGTCGATAGGTCTATTGCGTCTCAGACAGCAGGTGCTAGTCTGGGATTTCGCCGATGAAGATCATCGACATTCTCAACAGCGGCCGCCGTACCGTCTCCTTCGAGTTTTTTCCGCCAAAATCGGATCAAGGTTTCGAGGACCTATTTCGCACGATAGAAGCCTTACGGCCTCTGGAGCCCAACTACGTCTCGGTGACTTACGGCGCCGGCGGCTCAACACGCCGCAAGACCGTCGATCTCGTTACCCGCATAAAGAATGAGATCGGCATCGAGGCCATGGCCCACCTGACCTGTGTAGGCTCGACGCGCGAAGAGATCGCCGAGGTTCTAACGACCCTCGACCAGGGCGACATCCAAAACGTCTTGCCCCTGCGCGGCGATCCGCCCAAAGGCGATGCCGAGTTCCAACCGACGCCGGGCGGCTTCGCTTACGCCAATGAGTTGGTTGAGTACATTCGCGGCGGTAGTCACACGTTTTGCCTAGCCGCGGCCTGCTACCCCGAGAAGCATCCCGATGCCCCCAGCGCCGAGGCCGATCTCGACAACCTCAAGCGCAAAGTCGACGCCGGCGTGGACTTCCTCATCACCAACGTGTTCTTCAGCAACGACGACTTCTATCGCTTTCGCGATCAGGCCGTGGCCGCCGGCATCAGCATACCGATCGTTGCCGGCATCATGCCCATCCGCAACGTCAAGGGAATCAAACGCTTCACGCAAATATGCGGCGCATCGATCCCCGCCAGCCTGCTTGCGAAGATTGAGGCGGTCGAAGACGACGACGAAGCCGTCGCGCAAATCGGAATGCTCCACGCCGTACGCCAGTGCGAAGCCCTGCTCGATCAGGGCGTTGCGGGACTCCACTTCTACACCCTGAATCGATCCACCGCGACGCGCGCGATCGTGCAAGAAATCAAGACTCGGCTATAGGGTCCGGCTTCAGTCCAAGTTCTCTGTGGTCCAGTGCAGATCGCGATTGAGAGTCAGATGCACTTTGGAAGGGTGGTCGTCTCGCACCTCGGTGACCTCCGCGCGCACGCCCGGCAGTTCGACGACGTCGCCGACCTTTACCAGTCTTCCCAACCGGCTGGTCAGCAGGCCCGCAAGAGTATCGACTCCCGGCGCATAGAGGTCCAAGCGCAGCTTGTTGTTCAGTCTTGCTATCGATAATGAGCCGCCCACGATAAAGCTGTCAGGCCCCTGCGTTTCGAACTCGGGAGCTTCCATGTCGAACTCGTCCTGGACGGCCCCAACGATCTGCTCCAACACGTTCTCCAGCGTCACAATGCCTGTCGACGTTCCGTGTTCGTCCAACACAACGGCCATGTGTTGACGCGTTTTTTGCATCTGCCGCAGCAGACGGCTAATCGGCATATTCGACGGTACCGAACGCACAGGCCGCACCAGTGCGGTCCAGTTCTTCTGTTCTTCAACCGACGACGACATCAGGTCCTTGATGTGCAGCAGCCCAAACACGTCGTCGAGCGAATCCAAGCAAACCGGATAACGCGTGTGATGCCCGCTGCGTACAACCTCAAACACTTCTTCAATCGGTTGATGGCTCTTGAGGATGACGACTTCCCGGCGAGGAACAATAATCTGTCGCACGATCATCTCGTCGAAGCGGAAGACCGCACTGATTAGTTGCAGCTCGTTGCTGCTGAGCTCTCCTTCTTTCTCTCCCAAATGGATCGAGGCTTGGATCTCGTCTTCGGTGACGGATGGCGTGCCGGCCCCTCCCGTGAAGATGTTCGAGAATTTTTGGGTCACGAAGATCAGCGGTTTGAGGCCCTGCTCCATCGCCCTCAACGGATAGACGATGTACGGCCACAAGGACTGCCACTGCGTCGCTCCGACCGTCTTCGGCAGAATCTCCGCCAAGAACAAGATCGCCAACGTCAAGCCGACCGATACGATCGGCATGGCCGCTGGACCCAACTGCTCGGCCGCAACCATCCCGGCCAAAGTGGCGCCCGCCGTGTTCGCTACCGTATTGAGGATCAGGATCGCCGAAGTCGGCGAACCGATGTTCTCTTTCATCTTCAAGAACAGTCGCGCCGGCTTGCTGTGCCGTCCCGCCGCCGCAGCTGCGTGCAGGGCCCCCACTCGAGTCGAATAGAGCGTCGCCTCGAACAGAGAGCACGTGGCGGAGACGAGCATCGTTGTAACGATGATGAAGCTCAGCAGGGTCATGGTAAGAAGTAGAGACTCCGAGCGTCCTTATTGTGAACCTATTTCGATCTTTGCTGGGGCTCACCCGGCAACCAGCCGCTCATCGCTAGACTAAACGCGATGACTCTCGGAAGGTTCTCGCTGGTCCTGGTCGCCCCTTGCTTGCTGCTTGCACAGCCGTTCGCGGGCCGACGCCCCGACGGCGCAGCCATCCTCCCCAACGGCTGGCCCATCACCCCAGCTGGGCAGCAAATCGAACTCAGTACATTGCCAATGGCCGTAGCCCTGCACCCGGACGGCAAGCATGCGTTTGTACTGAACTCCGGCTTCCTGCCCCCAACTATTAGCGTCATCGATCTCGATGCTGGCTTGGTAGTCGCCGAAGTCCCGGCGCCGGGAGCCTGGTTAGGGCTCGAACTCGATGCCAAGGGCGAGCGCCTCTTCGTATCGGGCGGGTCCAGGGGCTCCGTGCTGGTCTACCGGTACGCCGACGGTCGCCTGAGCCCCGTCGCGGAATACTCCGCCGTCGAAGGCTCGCTCTCGGATCGCGATTTCATCGGAGACGTCCTGCTGTCCGCCGATGAGCGCTTCCTGTTCGCTGCAAACCTATTCGATGACACAGTTTCCGTCATCAACTTGAGTAGCGGCGTCCGCGTGCGTACCTTTCCAGTTGGACTGCGGCCTTACCGCCTGCGTCTGGGGCAGCGCGGCCAATCGCTGTGGATAAGCCATTGGGGAGAGTCATCCGTCGGCCTCTATTCGCTGCCCGACGGTCGCTTGTTGGAGAAGGTCCCCAGCGGCAGTCTGCCGACCGACATAGTTCTGCTCGAAGGCGCCGTCGAGACCCATGAAGACGAGGGGCTTCCTGTCACCGCACGTCTTTTCGTCGCCTGCGCCAACACCAATGACGTATGGGTATACGGCCTCACCGCGGGTGATCGCGTCCGCCTGCTCGAGCGCATCCCACTGGGCCCAGGTGAAAGGGCTCCGGCGGGCTCCGCCCCCACCGCACTCTCGCTCAGCCCCGATTCGCAGCGCCTTTACATCGCCGCTTCAGGAAACAACGCGGTCATACTTACGGATGTCTCCGCCGCGAGAACCGAACTCATCGGCGCCGCCCCAACAGGTTGGTATCCAACCGCCGTCGAAGAGCGGCAAAGCGGCGGAATCGTTTATCTCAGCGGCAAAGGCGGCGGCTCTCTGCCAACCCCTCGCGGTCCCGACCCGACCGACCGCGGTTCCGAGCAGCAATACGTCGCCGCTCTCCAGAAGGGTTCCTTAGGTCTGCTGCCGCCGCTTGACCCCAGCATGCTGAGAGCTCTGACCCAGCGGGCCGCGGAGAATATCCTCTACGACGATGCGCTCCTCGAAGACGCCGGCGTGCCTGCCGGGAACCCGATCCCCAACCACCCCGACGATCCTTCTCCAATCAAGCATGTCGTCTTGGTGCTCAAAGAAAACCGGACCTTCGACCAGCTTCTCGGCGACATCGATTCCCCACTGGTTGTCTTCGGTCCCGACGTGGCCCCCAATCACCGCCGCCTCGCCGAGCAGTTCGTCTTGCTCGACAACTTCTACGCTGTCGGCGACGTCAGCGCGGACGGGCAAAATTGGTCTACAGCGGCGATGGCCAACGACTTCGTTGAGAAGCTTTGGCCCTCCGCGCTCGGCCGCCGCCTCAACTGGAACGCTTTCGAGGGCGGCGATACAGCGAGCTTCCCTCCGGCCGGCTACCTATGGTCCAACGCTCTCTCGGCTGGCTTAACGGTCCGCAACTACGGTTTGTTCGCGGGCACGATCGACACCGGTTTGCAGCCGCTCTCCGCCGACAACTATCCTGCCTTCGATCTGTCCATCCCCGACGCCCAGCGCGTCGACGTATTCCTCGCGGATTGGAAGCGCCTCGAAGCGGCAGGCGAACTGCCTGCTCTGCTGCTGGTTTATCTACCGAACGATCACACCGCCGGACGCTCGCCCGGTTATCCCACCGCCAGGGCCATGATGGCTGAGCACGACTACGCCCTGGGGCGTCTAATCGAAGGCGTTTCCGAGAGCGCTTCGTGGTCCCAAACCGCCGTCTTCGTCATGGAAGACGACGCTCAAGACGGAGCCGATCATATCGACTCGCACCGCTCCCTCGCTTTCATCGCCAGTCCTTACGCCAAGCGCGGCGTCAAGGATTCCACCTTTTACTCCACGCCCTCCGTCCTACGCACCATCGAACTCATTCTCGGTCTCAATCCAATGACTCAGTTCGATGCCGCTGCGTTGCCCATGTGGCGCAGCTTCACGGCGGAGCCAGAGCCAAAACCGTATCAGGCAATCCGTCCCAAACAGACTTTCGACGAGCCCAATCCCCCAGGACAAGGCGGCCAGCCCAGACGCGTCGAAACAGACCGGAAACAGCCTGATCCCAGTCACTTAGCGGCCTTCTAGTCTTAGCTATCATGGGAGGCTCATGGCTTCCCCGATTCACATTGGCATCGTCGGACTGGGCAACGTCGGCGGAGGCACGCTCGAAATTCTCGCCGATAACGGCGCCCGCATCGCTCGCAAACTCGGCTGTCCGTTAGTCGTCAAAGCGATCTGCTCTCGTTCCATCGCCGGTTCCGCTCCCGTCGCCGCGGATCGTTTTCCTCAAGCGATTCGAACGGCGGATTGGCGGGAAGTGGTTGAGAATCCCCAGATCCACATCGTTGCCGAACTCGTCGGCGGAACCAGCGTAGCCAACCAAATCATCGAGGCGGCCATCGCCAACGGCAAATCCGTGGTCACCGCCAACAAAGAGTTGATGGCCCAACGGGGCGCCGAAATCTGGCAAACCGCCTCCGCCGCCGGCTTCGGACTGGCCATGGAAG
>JAQCLD010000168.1 GCA_027592785.1 Acidobacteriota bacterium | reverse complement strand
CCGTTCCACTCCAAGCTGGTCTAGTTTTCCGGCGCCGCCCTGGTCTATTTTTACTCCGCCCTTGACAGCCTGGGCGCGAAGCTCACATAAAAGGCCGCGCCGATAGCCCCAATCACCAAGGCGTACAACAGGAATTTTCGCAGCGTTTTCAATGTGCCGTTACTCCCTGGTTTTCAGGACTCCTACCAAGTCTAAATCGTTGATGCGCCGGCGCACGATCATTCCCGAAACAAGCGAACAAATCAGTACCACGAGCGCGGCATAAGAGAAGGTGCCAGGCGTCAACACCAGCGGGATCCGAAACAGATCAGTCTGCCAAGTTTGGATGAAGTACTGACACAGGATCGTGGAAAGACCAATTCCCAGAGGAATCGCCAAAACGGTGAGAATCGCCAATTCGCCCAACAGAATGAACGCGGCTTCGCCTCTGGTAAATCCCAACACGCGCAGACTGGCTAGCTCGCGGGCGCGCTCCGATAGCGTGATGCGAGCGCTGTTATAAACGACGCCGAAGGCGATGGTCGCCGCCAACAACGTGGTGATCCCGGCAAAGATCAGGATCTGTTCTCCCATCGTTTCCCGCAGGCTCTGAGCCGCCTTCTGCTTGATCTCGGTGCCGGCTACCCTGGGCATCTCCTTGATCGCGTCGTAAACTTCTTGCTGGTAAGCGCTGTCGACGGCCAGCCTCACCCCGGACAAGGCCGAGCCCTCGCGCATAAAGCGGTTCAGCGCGTCCAGCCGCATGTAGCCGGAAACGCCGAGGAACTGATTCACCGTGCCGGCCAGCGGCGTCTGGCGAATCGGACGGGAACCCTCCAATACCTCGACCGTAACGTCCTCGCCCGGTTTCACATGTAACAACTCCGCCAAGTAGTCGGTCAGCACGAGACCTTCTTCAGGAGGCTCAACGGCATTCAAATTTGAATCCAGCGTCTTGTAGAGATCTCCGCCGGGCTGCACGCCTAAGATGGCTGTGCGGTAAGTCCTATGGCCGACCCGGAAGCGAACGGGAACGGCGCGGAATCCCTCCGCGTAGTCCACTCCCGGCAGCCGTTGCAGGGCGAGCAATGCGCTGTACGAAGTGGGCTCAACGAAGGAGACGGAGATATCGTCCCGCTCGGACAAACGAAATTGAACGTCCAGCATGTACTCGATGGAGTCGCCGAAGAACAGGCCCATCACCAAGATTGCGAACGAGGCGGCGATGCCGAACGACGTCGTCAGCGCCTTGACCGGCCTGCGTTGGATGTTCCGGACAATCATGCGCGCCGGTTCTGAAAAAGCGCGCCCCAGAATCGACCTGTCGATGAAGCTGCGACGATAGCGCGCCGGAGCCTCTGGACGCATCGCTTCCGCGGGCGGTTGTTTGGCAGCCCTCCGGACCGCGAAGATCGTGCCGCCCACCGATGCGGCGAAGCTGATCAGTGCCGCGGCGGTCACGACGGCAGGGCCAATCGAATAATGCAGGAAGGGGAAACGGTAGAAGTCCATATACATGGAACTCAGCCCCTGGCCCAGCCATCCCCCGCCAATGATCCCCAACACAATGCCGACTGAAGCAATGACTCCAACGAACTGCAGATAGTGAATGCCGATGCTCCAGTTCGAATAGCCAAACGCCTTCAAGGTCGCGATCTGTTCGCGCTCCGTTTGAAATAGCCTGCTGAAAACGACGTTGAGTAGGAACGCTGCCACACCTAAGAAGATCGTCGGGTATACCGTCGCCATGGACTCGAGCTGGCGAAACTCTTCCGATAAAAATCGATGCGATAGCTGATCGGCTCGCGCGTACGAACCCCGTCCGCCGTAACGAGCGAGAATCGCGTCCAGCTGATCGATCACCTCGGCGGCGTTGGCGCCGGGCGTCAGCGTGAGCGCCACGTTATTGAACGCGCCGTACATGTCGTAGGCCGTCGCCAGGGGCTTCTCAGCCATCCACAAAATGGCGTAGCTCTTGAAGTCGGGTACGATCGCCCCCGGCTTGATCTGGTGCACGAACTCCGGCGAAAGAGCCAGGCCGACCAGCGTTAGCTCTTTCTTGTGCCCGTTGATGATCACCGATACGCGATCGCCGGGACTGAGCTTCTGTGCCTCGGCGAACGCCTCGCTGACCACGGCCTCGTCGTCTCTTGTGGGGTCCACATGGCGGCCTTCGCGTAGATAGATCTGATTGAGTTGCGAGCCGCTATCTTCTCGAACGGAAACCAACAAAGCGGTGGCCGGATCTTCATATCCCTCGACGTCGAGGTTCACACCCGCGACGACGCCGGTCTGCACGTAGTCCACGCCGGGGATATCGCGAATCCGGTCCGCGACGCTTTCCGGCGCGCGCTTGAGCGAGACGAAAACCTCAGCGAATCGAAAATCACGATAGAAGGCTGCCTGCGTATCCTGCAACGAATGCAGCGTGCTCAGCGACATGACGAACGTCGCGACGCCGCTGGCAATGACCATGGCGATCGCCAGCGCCTGGCCGCGCATGCCCCAGACTTCTCGGTACAGCTTCTTGTGCAGGACGCTCACCAGCTGATGTCCTTCGCCGGCGTTTTCGACGCGTTGCGTTCTTCGCTGACGATCTTCCCGTCGCGAAGATGGAGTACTCGGTCGGCCATGCGGGCGATGTCCGCGTTGTGCGTGATGATCACCGTAGTGGCCCCGAGCTCTTGGTTGGCGCGCTCCAGGGCTTCGAGGACGACTACGCCGGTGGTCGAGTCGAGTGCGCCGGTGGGCTCATCGCATAGCAGCACGGCCGGGTTCTTGGCGATGGCACGGGCGATGGCCACGCGCTGCTGTTGGCCGCCTGACATCTGCGAAGGGAAGTGATCCATCCGGTCGCCAAGACCCACAAGCGTCAGCGCTTGCTCCGGCGTCATCGGTTTCTCGGCGATCTCGGTAACCGCTGCGACGTTCTCGCGAGCGGTCAGGCTGGGTATGAGGTTGTAGAACTGGAAGACAAAGCCGACGTAGTTGCGCCGGTACTCGGTCAATTCGCGGTCCGTCGCCTCGGTCAGCTCCTTGCCGCGGTAGCCGACATGGCCGCTGGTGGCTGTGTCGAGGCCGCCGAGGATATTAAGCAAAGTGGACTTGCCCGAGCCGGAAGGCCCCAGCAGAACGACAAGTTCGCCGCGATATAAGTCCAGGTCGACGCCCTGTAAGGCTCGTACCTGCACCTCGCCCATGTCGTAGGTTTTGGTGAGCCCGCGAGCCTCAAATACGCTCTCGACAGCAGTGGCCATTAGAACTCCGCTACGAGGATAGCAACCCCGTGCTGGGAGCTATGGCGTGTCGGCGAGCTGAATCTCGTCCACGATGCCGACGATCGCGCAATCGATGGGCGCGAGATTACGGTCGACGGCGGACATAGCGCCGAAGCCGTCCAGAGTAATCAACACCCTCTCGCCGACGCCGGCGCCAACCGAATCAGCTGCTACGAACGGCGCATCGACACGAAGGGAGCCGTCCAGCTCCAGCACAGCGACGGTGAGCAGCTTCAAGCCTTCGTGTGAGGGATGTTTTTCGGAGGCGACGATTTCGCCGATCACTTTGCCCATCAGCATGGCGTTCTAGCTGGCCTCGTTGGCGATCTGATCCACGATGCCGACCACGGTAGCGTCTGAGCTGACGATTTCCGGGTAGAAAGCGAGGCTAGCTTCTTTTCCACGCGCCCAATAGATGACGTCGCCAGGGCCAGCGCCGATGGCGTCCAAGCAAACCAGAGCCGAGCCGTGATCTTTGCCGTCGGTGTCGATCGGCTGGACGATGAGGTAGCGTTTGCCGGCGTGTTGGGCGATGCGCGCCGTCGACCAGAGCTTTCCTGTGACGCGCCCCAGTCGCATTATTTCCCCTTGTTTTTACGCGGCGACGCCGTGGCATGGTCGGCGTCCAGATCGATCTGATCCACGATGCCGACCACGGCTGTGTCGACGGGGCTCTGCTTCAGACCTTCGGCCATGCGTGCGGAACTGCCCGATACGGTGATGACCGTATCGTTGACGCCTGCGCCGACGGTATCCACTGCAATCAGATAGCTGCTTGCTTTGGCCTCGCCCTCGGGACTCACTGTCTGGACGATGAGCAGCTTTTGCCCTTCCAGCCGCGGGTCCTTCCGCGTAGCGACAACCGTCCCCACGACGCGCGCGAGGATCATCTCTCACTTGCCTCGACGGCCCGCAAAACTAACCGTCCTTGCGGGTGATGGTGAAGATCTTCGCGAGGTCGGCATGCGGACGCGGGATCACGTGCACCGCAATCAACTCGCCCACACGGCGAGCGGCCGCGGCCCCGGCATCCGTCGCGGCCTTCACCGCCGCTACATCGCCGCGCATCAGCACGGTGACGTAACCGGATCCGATCTTCTCCCAGCCGACCAAGGTGACATTCGCCGCCTTAACGGAAGCGTCCGCGGCCTCAATCAGTGAGGTCAATCCGCGTGTTTCGATCATTCCAAGGGCTTCGCCCATTTGTTACCTCTTCTCCTCTCTAGCCAACACGGCTTGCTCGACCAGGTCGACCAATTGCCGCCGCGTGACCCAGAATCCATCTTCAGAACTTTTCGGCGCGTCAGGCGCCAGATCTTCAGCCGCCGTGGGACAGCCAGCCGCAGGGGTCGCCTTAGATCGTACGCCGTAACGGGTGCGCGAGTCGAATAGCTTATCGACTTCCGCGCGGGGCAGGGGTTTGGCGCCGCCCAGCATCTCGGCTACCAGGTTGATCCGGGCGAAATGCTCGACCGTCTCCATGCGGAAATAGGCCTGCAATAGGTCCTTCCCGTAGGCCACCGCACCATGGTTCGCCAGCAAGATCGCATCGTACTGCGGAATCAGCGGAATCAGCGGCTCCGTCAACGCCGGTGTTCCTGGCAGTCCATAAGCCGCGGTGGGAATGCATCCCAACCCGATCACTACCTCCGGCAACACCGCTTTATTCAAGGGAATGCCGGCTGACGCGAAACCTGTCGCCACGGGCGGATGCACGTGCACGACCGCGTGAATATCGGGGCGTCCATTGTAAATCGCAATATGCATGGCGATCTCCGATGTGCTCTCCAACCGGCCGCGGATCTTCCTGCCGTGGTAATCGACAACGATCAAATCTTCAGGGCTCATCATGCCCTTGCTGACCCCGGTGGGCGTAGCCAGAATCTGCTCGTCGTCTAGACGGACCGATATGTTGCCGTCATTAGCCGCCACCCAGCCCTTCTCGAACGCGAGCCGGCCGATCTCGACGATCTTCCTCCTCAATTCGTTCTCGTTTTGGGGCATAGCGAACTCCAATCGTAGCGGAGGCCCGTTTAGGGTGTAAAGGAGCGGCCCTACCCAAATCCGTCGGTAAGGATTAGGGCGAGGGCGCGGTAGGGGTGAGCGAAGGTGTCGGGATGGCCGGC
>JAQCLD010000167.1 GCA_027592785.1 Acidobacteriota bacterium | reverse complement strand
CTCCCATCAACTCTTACTCGATGACTCTAACCAGCTGATTCTATTTGACTTCTAACCGGACAGTAGTGTCATGCGTTCTTTGGTACCCGTTCTCATTCTCCTAAGCACCAGCCTAGCGGTGGCTCAGCCCGTGATTGAATCGATGCAAGGCGTCGAAGACGAACAGCCGAACATCGCGCCGCGCGGTATCGGTGTGATGATCGGCGAGGGCTTCGGAGGCCCGAATGCCGAGGTCAAGGTCTTCGTCAACGGCAACGAGGCCTTCGTCGTGGAGGCATTCCGCACCGATGAGGATCTCGTCTTCCTCGTGCCGCCCGAGACGCCTGTTGGCCCCGCAACGTTCACCATGCGGGTCGACGGAGTAACGTCGGCGCCGTTCGCTTACAACGTAGACGCTTTCGCTCCTTTCATCGCTGATTTGGGGGATGCCTTTCACCTGGACGGTTCGGTCGTCGACGAATTCAATCCGGCCGTGCCGGGCGAGACGGTGAAGGTCACGTTGCTGACGGGTCTCGGGGCCAACGAACCGCCGCAACTGTCGGTCTCCGTGGATGGACTGCCTGCCGATATTCTCGCCCTGGAAGACGAGGTCGAGCCGCTCTTCTTGGACGGTGTTTACACGATGACGGCAGTGGTTCCGGCGGGCTTGGCCCCGGGCTTCTATCCGGGATTGTTCGAGATCGGAGGGACGCAGTACTTGACTTCCGGATTCTTAGAAGTAGGTCCCGGCGCGATTTCGGCGCCGACGATCAGTGTCGGCGGCGTGGTGCTTTCTAACCTGCTGCCCTCGGTGAAGACGATTTCGCCGTTGTCGATCATCAGCTTGTTCGGCGCGAACTTCTCGAACGAGACGATTCTTTTCCCCAACTTGGACGGCAATGGCGATCTTGAAACGATCCTCGGCGGCGCCTGCGTCGAGATCGCAAGTCAGCGCAGCCCGATCTTCGCTGTGACACCGACGCAGCTCAATGTTCAAACGCCGGGCTTCGACGTGCTGGGGCCGGTGGCGGTTGTGGTCATCCGCAACTGCAACACGCCGCTTGAGCTTCGTAGCCCTGTCGAGATGGTCACAGTCGAAGAAGCGACACCCGGTTTCTTTCTGTTCCCTCCGCTGGCCGACGATGGCCTGATAGCGGCTCGCTATAACGACACTGCCATCGCCGTGGCGCCGCACGGGCTGTTCACCGACTCGTTCGGCACATCGCGTCCCGCGGTACCGGGCGACATCGTGCTGCTGTTCGGCTCAGGCTGGGGCGAGACCGACCCGTCATTCGCGACCGGCGAGTTGGCGACCGGCGCGGCGTCTTGCCCGAAGCCAACGTCACGGTGACCTTCGGCGGCGTACTCCTGGCTCAGGAAGACATTCTCTATGTCGGCGTGACGCCCGGCGCCGCCGGACTGTATCAATTGGCGATTCGCATCCCAGTCAACGCACAAGCCGGGAACAACACGGTCGTGCTCACGCTCTACGGCAAGTCAACGCCGCTGGGCCCATTGCTGCCGGTGGAGCGGCCGTAGGGAACGCGGGCTATCCGCGACATCCCGCGGACAGGCAAAAGGCAGAATTCGACGAGCGGATTGCCCGGCCTTCCGAAAAGCGTTGGCGGACTGACGTTCGGGGCCGGAATTCCTCTGGAAATCCTCAAGCATGCGGCTTATAATCGGGCCCCGTGCCCCACCCTCTCGATCAACCGTTCCCGACGCAGACGTCGAATCAGCCGCTGGAGACGCAATTTGGCGTCCTGGCGATGTGGGAGTATCTTCGTGAGTTTGAGCGGCGGCGCAACGAACGTCCAGATCGCAAGTTTGCGGACGTTGACGTTACCTAGTTCATGCGCCGCGCGGAGAACCTTAACAAAGTCGCGAACAGCGAAATGAAGTTCATCTCCTCGGAGTTGCTGCGAAACCGCGCGGAGCTATTCAGACATGAGGCGCAGAAAGCGCGATTCAGGATTTTCGTCAGCAATCACAAGTCGAGAAACACAGCATCCAAGGCAGACGACCTCGTCGAATCGATCCTGCGCATACCACCTATCCCGTACTTCCGCAACGCCGCAGCCGGGGACCTGATTCTCAGGAGTCAGGAGCTCAGCCAAGCGATCATCGACGCACACCAGTTCTACGTCGACCATGGCAGCGACGACCCCGGACGCGTCGCTTTGGTCAATGCGGCGTCGGGTGAGGTCGCCAGGCTACTTGAGGGCTTCAGCCTTAGCGACATCGACGAAAGGGACCGTGCCGCCCGCGAAGCGACGCGGCGCGACGTAGCCAACTTCTACCGCCGCATGACAGGCGAAGTAGACCACGAAGCCAAGTGGATTAAGGAAGACGGCCAGTGGACCAACTGGAACCGCGATATTCGCGTGTTTCCCAAGGAGTACAAAGGCGACGAGGCGCTCACGCTTCAGACGTTGCGGAATACCGTCGAGGCTGCCACAGCCGTTCGAATCGTCGCGGGAGGACACGCTTTCAATACATCGCCGGACACCGGCGGTACCGCCGCACAAGGAGTAGGGGTCCTCATTACACTCGATAATCTCAAGCCGCCCTCGGGCCAGGTCGTGGAATCCGTCACTCAGGCCGACGCCCAAAGCAACTACGGCTTGGCCGACGGCAGCCACGTCTTCCGCGTCTCGGCGGGCCTGCGCTTGCGCGAGTTCACCAAGCTGGCTTGGGCGCAGGGAGTGGCGTTGCCGGTCGCGGGTTCGACGGACGCCCAAAGCATTGGCGGGCTGATCGCCACCGACCTGCACTCCACGGGACGATCCAACGGATTTCTCTCCGAGCGCCTTGTGGAAGTCACGGTGCTCGATCATCAGGGGCGGCCGCACCGATTTCGCCGCAACGATCAGATTGCTCGAGGTGCGGTGGGCCGCTGGGTTTGGGAGCGCCCCGACAACAGCGTTGAGCAGCTTCGCCGCCTGCCGGTCTCTGGAGCGCTGGGCATGACCGGCGTTGCTGTGGAGGCGGTGCTGCAACTCGACCCTGCGTTTGCCTTCCAAAAGGACGAACAATATGTGCCACGCAGTTGGTTCAACCAAAACGTGGCCAGATTGTTGGACCCGAATGAAACGGCGCTGGGCTTTGATTACGACCATGTCAGTCTGTATCTTGCCGGCGGGGTCGACCCCGCAAAAATTCGAACGGTACGCATGAACACTTGGAAACACACGACCGATCTCCCTCCGGCCGACGCCTTGCAGGTGCAAAGGCAACGGGAGTTGGTCGATCACGTCGGGTCTGCCTTTCTGCCGAACACCATTCTGGGTCATTGCCAATTGAGGGCTGCCGTTCCAAGGTCTGGCGACCAGAGCCACTCCACGTTGGAAAGCTTGAATAGCCGGGACCATCAGGTGCTGCAGGCGAATCACGCCTTCGCCCGGAAGCTCTACTTCCAGCACGACGAGATCGAGTTGGGAATTCCGCTAGCGGATACGCCGGACGGCGCGCCGGACTATCGCCGCTACAAGGCCGCGGTCAAGGCCACCTTGGAACTACTGCAGCGCGAGGAGTTCCCCAGCATCATCGAGGTGCGCTTTACGCCGAACGTCTCGGAGGGCATGATCGGTCCCGGCGCTCGGTCGCGAACCTGCTACATCGAACTGGCCACTTCGATGGCGCTGTACTCCCGCGAGCGCATCACGCAGGTCTATCACCGCTTCGATCGTATGCTTCGAGACGACTTCGGGGCCCGGCCGCACCTGGGCAAGAAGACCTCCGTGGATGCACAGGCTCTCAGCGTCCTGTTTCCGGAAGACTGGAACATCTTCAACGATGTGCGGAATGCGATCGACCCGAACGGGAAATTCAAACCAGCGAACAACGAACTGCTCAACCGCCTTTTCTCCTAGTCGACGGACGATATGAACGAGAAGATTTTCATCACCTTCCAACAAGACGGAAAGACCCTGCCGGTCACTGGACTCAACCCGCACCTGGACGACGGAGGGATTACTTTATCCGATGAATCAAGCGCTTTTCCTCGCGGTTTCGGACTCAACGTGTGGCCGGCCGATCCGGTGACGAGCGAAAGGGTCTTCCATGTGCAGCGCCGCCTCGATTGGGACACGCGACAATTTCGCGTCAAGTTAAGCCGCCACATGAAGCGGCTGGTCATCACCGGAGTCGACGCCCGAGCCCTGCCTGCAGGAAGGTACGATGTCGAGTTCCTGCTCGGCGGAATTCGTTTCAAGCGGTCGCATTTTCGAAGTGTGCGGCTAGCGGAAGGTGGCGCCACCGAGCTCGTGTTCGAAGCGAAGCCCTCCAAGTTCCGGTTTCAGCTGAACACCACGGTCGAAAACATGGGCGGGCATACGAAGAGAATTCTCAACGGCTGCGAACTCGACGGCGTGCCGGCTGCTCTCTGGCTCCAAGCGGACATTGAGAACCGCGATTAGCGCAAAGCATGCCTCATGAACATTATCGCCAAGCTGTCGATTGTCCCCAATCGTCAAAGACGATTGAACCAGCTGGTTCGCAGAGTGCTGCACGTGGAAGCGGATCGCGTGTATGCCGAAGTCGACCCGGAGTTTCTCACAGAAGTGCACGGCGGCTTCTTGGACCCGGACCTGTTCATCGATGCGACCCACAAGAGACTTCTCAAGGTGGTCACGACCGCGGACGACTACGAGCTTGTCAGTTACCGCGAGAAGAAGGGCAACGGAGCTCTGCAGATCGTCGTCGCCAAACCCAAGTTACCGAGCGCAAATGGGCAGGACGCCCTCTTCGCGGACATCGATATCGACGGCTCTAACCCAAGTTATGACCTGGCCCGGTTCGTGACCCATTTCGGACACCTGAGACAGGGGAAAACTACCGATCACTTCAAGATCCGCAAGAGAATCGCGGCTCGGACCGGAGACTTTCTCTACTACGATGCCGTCGCGGTCTAACCGGCGGCAGGAGGCGCTATGGATAAACCATTCGGGACGGACGGTTGCACGTTGGTTAACGACTTAGACCAACGCACTTGCTGCATTCTTCACGATTGGGCGTATTGGAAAGGCGGATCGCGCAAGGACCGCCTCCGGGCCGACAACGAATTTTTCAAGTGCATTGTGAAGAATTCAAAGTTCCCTATTCTGGCGCCCATCCGCTGGCTGGGCGTGCGCATCGGGGGCAAGAAATTCTGGGGGGTCGAAGGTGTCAGTTGGAACTATGGTTGGAATGATTTCAAGTGGCGCGACGAAGAAGGGCCAATCACAGAAGCCAGCCAACGGGAGAAGCTACGCAGAGCGTTGGCGGACGCCAGTCCTTGACCCGGCGGGGAGCTAGGATTTCCAGGTGTAGCATTCTGCGCCAAGTGTTCCGACGGATCGCTCCCTGACGGTCGCGGCTCTGCTGCGGTGGTCCATGGGTATTGAGGTTGGGGCGAGCTTTGGCCTTGGGTACTGAGTGAAACCGCCGCCCGACGGGCCTTCTTGCCGTAATAACAAGAAAACCCGCCGGAACGGCGGGCGGATTCCCTTCCAAGCGGGGAATCGGAG
>JAQCLD010000166.1 GCA_027592785.1 Acidobacteriota bacterium | reverse complement strand
AGTGTGCCCCAAAACATTTCCCTCCAAACATGTTTATTTGTACAATCTTCAGGCGGTCAAAGAACTAGCGCCATTGGCGCGTCGCGAGGCTCCGAGCTAACTCGGCCGATCCGTCACCGGCGGCGACCGAGGCTATTGTAGGATACGGAGTTCGATTCGTGTCGCCCCAATCCCATTCTCATGGCAGATCCTAGTTCCAGCCGGCAGCCCAGCCGGCGGCTGTACTGGGGCCTCTTGTTCGCCTGCGTCGCGGGCGCTCTCGCGCTGGCAGCCATCGCGGCCATTCCCGCTGAGAGCCTGCGGCTCACGCTGATCCTAGTGGATCGCGACGCCAGCCGGCACTTCCTTACGCCCAACCAGTTGTTCATCGTGAAAGCGGGCGCCGCTGCTGCGGCCGGTTTTCTGTTGGCGGAGACAGTTTGGCTGGTCGTCGTTCGAACCCGGACGGTAGCCTATTTAGCAAAGCTTGAAGCCGACTTCGAAATCTTCCGCAGCCAGCTGCGCACCGATTTACGGCTGCTTGATAGGCGCGACGGTCTGGTCTTGGCGGTCATTGTCCTCGTCGGTTTCGCTCTTCGCCTCAACGGGTTTGAGCACCCCTGGAGATTCGACGAATCCGACTCGCTGATTCACTTCGTTCGATCCGATTGGTTCAATCTGTGGACCGACTACACGCAACCGAACAACCACATTTTTTACAATCTTCTCGCGCACTTTTCCGTCGAAGCGTTCCCCGAATTCAGCAGCGCTTCGCGCATTCCGGCGTTGGTGGCAGGAGTCTTGAGCGTGCCGGCCCTTTTTGTTGCCGGCCGCATCCTGTTTGATACGCAAGCCGCCTTGCTGGCGGCCGCGCTGGCAGCTTGTCTGCCGCCGTTGGTCGATTTCTCCACCAACGCCCGCGGGTATAGCTTGGTGACGCTGCTCCTGCTGCTCGCGATCGTCGCCTCAAGCGTTCTTCGCCGCCGCGGTTCGATCTCTGCTTGGGTGGTCATTTCGATCTTGATGACGGCGGCTATGTTCGCGGTGCCCACCGCGCTATTCGCGTTGGGGACGTTGTTAGCTCTGCTTTTGCTTTGCGCTGAGGCCAACCGTCGCGGTTCGCTTGTTGTCGAATCGGTTGGATGCATCGCCGTCTGCGGATTCGCCTCGATCTTGCTGTACACGCCGCCGGCGATGCGCGGCACTTGGGCCGTGATCGTGTCGAACCCCTTTGTTCAGCCGATGCGCTGGGATCAAGCGTTAGACCGAATCAGCAACTATCTGGAGATCCTATGGACTCCCGCCGACCAACCTTCAGCCCTGCTTTCGCTGGCCATCGTCGTGGCCGCCCTATTTGCAGGCGCACGCACCGCGACCGGCCTGCGACTGTTGACTGCCGTCGCCATCCCGGCAGCGGCGCTGTGCGTGGCGGGACGATTCATCCCTCCGCCGAGGGTGTGGCTGTACGCCTTCCCGTTGATCGTCCTGGCAGCAGCTGCCGGCGCGATGCAGATCGGGGCGAGCAAACTGAAGCCTCGACAAACCGCCGTAGCCGCCTGTCTGCTCCTGGCGATTGGTTTCAGTTTTGCCCGTGCGTTGACTCCGGGTTTTGAGTTGCGATTCTACGGCGAGGTGGAACAGATCGCCGACTTCCTAGTGCCGCAGCTCGACTCGTCTAGCGCGGTCATCGTGCCCACGCCGATGAGCGACCCGCTGCAACTCCGACTGCTCGAAGGTGACTCAAGCCTAACCGTGGGGTTTGACCCCCGAGACCTGAAAGTAGGCCGCCGCACGCTCGAGGGTAGAAGCAAAGTTTGGATTGTCCGACCCCGTCAAGGCGCCTACCTCGGTTGGGAAAACGGGCGGCGCGACTTCTCGTTAACTCAGCCCTATCTCACCGATTTCGCGGACCCTCGCCTGGTAACAACTAGCGAGTTTCTAGAAGTGTGGTCCGCCGGACGGCGTTAAGGCGTGTCAGGCCGTGGATCCGGTACGAACCCGTCGCGGTTCGGCATTTGAATCTTCGGCAACGTCTCGGCGTTCAGTTTGTCGTTCTCGCCGATCAACCCGTTCAGATGCAGAATGTAGGCCACCACCGAATACACCTGATCGCGAGTCAGTTCGCCGGGTCGATCGAACGGCATGGCGCGGTCGACATAGCCCCACAACGGCGCTGCGTAAGGCCAATAGCTACCGACAGTCTTCTTGGGAGAATCGCCAAGCAGGTCGGCGGGCTTGCCGATAAAGCCGCCCTGATCGGCACCCCTGCCTTCCGGACCATGACATTCCTCGCAACGGTTCGCGTATACCACGGCGCCTTCCGCTGCCGTACCTTCTCCGGCAGGCAGACCCGTGCCGTCAGGCCCTACGGTGATGTCACGCGCGGCAATATCGGCGGGAGTGGCCGCTCTGCCGACGTGATAAGTCGGCGATTGCGCTAGAACGGGCAGGCTCAAAGCAGCTAGGGCGAGCAGACGAAACGAATTAAGCATTGCTCACGCTCCCGTCGGCCGCGATGGTCCAGGACTTCTGGCTGTTGTTGTGATAGTTCGAGTTCTTGCCGCGCGCCTCGATGAGTTGATCGACGGTCGGCTGTAGGTAGCCGGTCTCGTCCGTGGCCCGCGAGAGCAACACCGCCGTTGAGCCGTCCCAGTGCCACGGCAATCTGAAACGCGTGAACGCTTTCGGATGGAGTGGACCCTCCAGCTCGGCGTCAGCCCAAGTCTCGCCGCCGTCGACGGACACCTCGACGCGCTCAATCAGCCCGCGCCCGGACCAAGCCAAGCCGCGAATCTCCACAAAGCCCAGGTCGGCGATCTTCTGTCCCCCGGAGGGCGAAGTAATTAACGACTTGGCGTCCAAATCGAACGTGAACTGGCGTGCTTTGCCGTCGGGCAACAAGTCGGTATATTTGGACGTCTCGTCCCTAGTCATCATCGGCTGATCCGTGACCTTGATCACGTGTAGCCACTTGACGTTCGTATTCCCTTCATAGCCAGGCAACAGCAGGCGCAGCGGATAGCCTTGCGCCGGCCGCAGCGCATCGCCATTTTGGGCGTAAGCCAGCAACGCGTCATCCATGGCTTTCTCGATGGGCACGCTGCGGGCCATCAGGCAGGCGTCCGCGCCCTCGGCGTAGATCCAGCGGCCCTCGGGTTGAACGCCGAGTTCTTCGAGGACGACGCGCAGCGGTACGCCCGTCCATTCGCTGCAACTGGCTAGTCCATGGGCGAGCTGAGCGGTCGTCGAACCGGGCGCGGTCCACTCTGAGCCGCCGTTGCCGGAGCATTCCACAAAGCGCACCACCGAGACCGAAGGCAGGCGTTTGAGGTCATCCATCGTAAAGATCGTCGGGCGGTCGACGAGACCGTGGACGAGCAATTCATGGTTGACCGGATCGATGTCGGGGATGCCCGCGTGGTGCCGCTCGAAGTGCAGCCCGGAAGGCGTAATGATGCCTTGTAGCTCCTGCAGAGGAGTGCGGCTGGAGGCCTGCTCGGGGGTCTTGGTGGCAGGCATGAAGCGCGTCGTTGTTTCGTACTTGGACCGCTCGCTGTAAGGGCTGATCGTGGAGCCGAGATGGCGCGGACCGCCTGCGACGGGAGCCTCCGTGCCGCTTTCGCAGGCGGCGAGACCGCCGATTGCCGCCGTCAGCGCCATAAATGTTCTGCGGCTGGACCGTTCTTCGTCTTTGGTTTCGGGCATCGCGAATCAATATTAGCGCAGCAAACGAGAGAGGCCCAAGCGCATTGCGCCTGGGCCCCTGGTTAATCAGCTGACGATCGAGCCTAGTTGTAGTTGACCGTCACGACGCTCGAATCCGCATAGACGATCGTGCGTACGTCGAGGTCGGCCGAATTGAACGTATCCGTCACGTATCCGCCGACCGTCAGGAACCCCAACGGGAATCCCTGAGTGAGTTGGCTCTGAGGCAGACTTTGCAGCACCGCCGCCGGAATCGTGAAGGATCCCGCCGCGGCGCTGGCTGCGCAGAAGAAGCCCGCCCCGATGGTGTCCTGGCCCACCATCGTGGCCGAATACCCGAAGATGTTGACGTAGTCGTAACCCGTCGCGTTGTAGTTCACCGGGAACCCATTGTTCCTGTTGATGACAGCGTTAGCTGCGGGCTTGTTGAGCCACTCGAAGTCTTGCGGGACAACGATGGACGCGCTGTGGGCCCCTACGTCGGCGCCGCCGGGGGCCATTACCGTCGTCAGGCCCGGTTCGAAATAGGTCGGGAACACCGGGAACTGATCTTGCCCTTCGGGGTTCAGGAACGGGAAGTCAGGCACGAAGCTCGCAGCATATGAGCCGGGCCCGTTCTTCGTCATGACTTCAGCGCCGCCGGGGCCATCGAGGGAGAGTTGTGGGCCAGCGTCCAAAGGAACCGGAGCCACCAATTGCGGGTACTGGGCGCTCTCGCCCGTGAATCGAAACACCGTGCAGGCGCCGATCTGGTTAATCCCTTGAGGGGCGAAGGCACGCACCGCATTGGCGTCCGGCAGTGTCACCCGAGCGTAGGAGGCGCCAGCGGCGTCGGTCGTCTGGTCAAAGGTCGCCTGCGGACCAACGACGTCGATATCGATGGAAATCCGGCTCCGAGTAAAGAAGATGCTGCCGATGTCCACAGTTCCGCCGCTCTGCAGCTGGCTGAAATCCGGTCCGCCGAAGGTCGGGTCCGCGGTGCAGGCAGTGCCTGAGGGGTCGATCGAAATCGACGCGTAATTGCTGGGAATGCCGTTGACGACAACCACGACGGGCAAGAAGCAGCCGATGATATTCGGAGCCTTGACGCGAACAAGGTCCACCGCCGTGCAGCAACCGGAACGGTCGGCGTATTCGACCGCCTGCTCCTGCCCGGAGATATAAACCTTCACGTCGTAGGCCAAGGTGCCAGGCTGCGTCGGACCATCGTCGGGATACCCAACAGCGCCTAGTCCGGTGCCCCAAATATCGATGAAATCGCCCGGGGCGGCGGAGTTGATCGTCGAGTAGACGGCAGCTCCAGCCAGCGGATCCGTGGCCACCGCTGGACCGATGCCTTGTTGGTTGATGGTGAAGATTCCGAAGCTATGGGCAACAACGTTAACGTCACCCGTCGCCGCGACCGAGCCGTTGAAGCGAACAGTCATCGTGCCCGCGCCTAAGGGCGTGTTCGACGGCAGGATACCCGCGATCTGGCCCGCGGAGGAGTAGACCATGAAGCAATCGACCGTCGTCTAGCCAACGGTCACCGTGATGCTGGTTCCCGCTAGTTCCGTCGGGAAGGGCCACGGGCTGGGAAACTGGATCATCTCTGGCCCTAGGCCGGATCCGAAACCGATGAACATACTGCCCTGGGCGATGCTCCCGTTCGGCAGAGCGGGATTGACATAGCTGGCAGAGTTAACCGAAACGACGCTTTGGGCGCCAACGGGAGCGACCAGCAAGAGGAGACAGAGGGCGGCGATGCCGCCACGAATGAGTGCGTGCATATGTCACTACTGTCCGGTTGACGAGCAGCGGGCGGCTTGCAACTGATTGTAGAAGCGAGGGTTAGGTACTG
>JAQCLD010000050.1 GCA_027592785.1 Acidobacteriota bacterium | reverse complement strand
CCAAACGGCGACTGTGTCCCCACTAACGACGCCTTCGTGCCGCGCGATGACATCCACGACGCCCGAACCGCCCTAAGCCGCGCGCGAATCGGGAGGGAACGAGAGAGCTGAGCGGCTGAGCGGGACAGTCATCTGGGGGCCGCTAGAAGCGCTGTTCCGCCGCGGTGATCTTGGCGAGCCGCCGGTTGTGGCGTTCTTCACCCGAATAGTCTGCCGTCAAGAACGCCGCGACGACTTTCTCGGCAGTGGTGATGCCGATGACCCGGCCGCCGATGCAGAGAACGTTCATGGCATCGTGTTCCACGCCCTGCGCAGCCGTATAAGTGTCGTGGCATAAAGCCGCTCGTGCGCCTTTAACTTTATTGGCTGCGATAGAGGCGCCCACTCCCGAGCCGCAGGCGATGATGCCTCGATCGGCCCGCCCGCCGGCTACGCCTTCGGCCACGGCCAGCGCGAAATCGGGGTAGTCGTCCGCCGGATCATCTTCGAACGCGCCGATATCTTCGATTTCGTAGCCCGCCGCCTTCAAGAACTGAATCAGATGCTCTTTGAGAGGAAAGCCCGCATGGTCGCCGCCGATCAGGATTTTCATCAGCCCCCGATTGTACTTCGGCAACAGGGTTTAAAGGGCAAGACGGGGCAGGATTCGCGAACGGGCCCCGGGCAGGCGCCTGCAGTCAGCACACGCCGGGCCCGCGGGTTGATATTGTAAGACCGGTCGGTAAGCCGCGCTGACTGAAACAGTTAACCTGTCTTGCGGTAACCTGGGCCGACCCGAGGGAATCTAACCTCACGAGGACGCTTGTGGGGAAGGTGAGATCAACACGATGAGGAAAATACTAGGCATAGGACTTGGCCTGGCGGCCGCTACGGCCGGGCTGGTTGTCTACCAGCAAATGGCTTGGGCACAGACGAGCGGCCCTATCGGCGGCCCGCGGCGTCCTCCGATAGGCGGCGAGCCGCGCCCTCCTGGCAGGGCGCCCGCCCCCAACGGCCCAGCCAGCGACGCGCCTATCAACGCTCCTGATCTGTCCCCCATCGAAACTCGTGCGCGCCGTCCTCAAGCGACGCCAGGAGAGGTGCCTTTGTTCACCTCTGACACGAATTACGTCACGGTCGACATTTCGGTCGTCGATAGCGACGGCGTCTTCATCCCGAACATTCCGCAGGGGAACTTCCAGATCCTGGAAGACGGCGTCCCGCAAAAGATCGTCAACTTCGGTATGGGCGAAGGCGAGTCGACGGTCTGTCTGCTGATCGAATTCTCTAACTTGTTCCAGCAGTACTGGTCGGAGACCTGGTATCAGACCTTGACCGCCGCCTATGGTTTTATTGAGACACTGCGTCCCGAAGATTACGTCGCGGTGGTCGCGTACGACTTACGTCCAGAGATTCTCACCGACTTCACTCAGGATCGACGTGAGATTCAGGGCGCCCTCAACAGGCTAAAGATACCCGGGTATTCGGAATCCAATCTGTTCGACGCCCTTGGCGAGATGATCGGCCGCATGAAGGACATCGAAGGCCGCAAGTCGATCGTCGTGCTCGCTTCCGGACGCGACACTCTCTCGAAGTACAACCTCAAACAGATACGGCAAGTCGTCCAGGAAGGCGGCGTCACGATTCATACCATCGGGCTAATGCAGGCGATGCGCGACTACTACGACAGCCGCGGAGCAATGGGCTCGATCGCACGCATGGACTTTCTGCAGGCAGACAATCAGATGCGGACCTTCTCCCGCGAGTCGGGCGGGCTGTCCTTCTTCCCGCGCTTCTACGGCGAGTTCCCCAACATCTTCCAACTGTTGAACTACGTTATGCGCAACCAATACACGGCCGTTTATCAGCCGAACAATACGCTGCGCAACGGAGAGTTCCGCAAAATCGAAGTGCGCCTCGTTGCCCCAACGGGGAAAGAGCTGCGCGTCACCAACGAGAAAGGCAAGCGCGTTAAGTACCAAGTCGTTCACAAGCAAGGCTACATCGCTCCGCGCGAGGTCGAGTAACCGATCGGGCCGCTTTCTGCGACGTATAGCGGACACATTGTTTTGAAGCCGCAGCGAACGATGCGCGGCGGATTAACAGCCGCGCGCGGCAATACGCAGAACCCCTATGGATACAGGCGTTTTGCACGCCGTAGACGCTCTCGTTTTTTCATTGATACTCTGCCATACCTACGCGGCAATATGCCGCTATGCCACGAGCGATCCATGGGTCAGAAACAGCCGCGCATAATTCTGATAGACGACAACCGACATGGGATGATCGCTCGCCGTGATCTGTTGGAGTCGAAAGGCTTCGAGGTGAAAACGGCCGCCTCGGGAGCGGCAGGCCTGCGCGCCTTTGACGAAGGCGAGTTCGACGTTGTGGTGACCGACTACAAGATGCCAAAGATGGGCGGGCGTGAAGTTTTGCAAGCGATCCGTGATCGCCGCCCGCAGGTTCCCGTCGTGATCCTCTCCGGCTGCATCGAGCAGCTGGGCCTCAAGGAGGAACTCTCGGAAATAGCTGACGCGGTCCTGTTCAAGGGACCAAGCGAATTAGACGATCTGCTACGCACCATCTCTAGGCTCGTCAAGCGCGGCGCCGGGTCCGCCCGGCAATCTTCGGAATCGAAACGAGCCAGCCGGCGGCGCAAAGCTTAGGGCGACGATTATGGCGACACGGATCACCTGGTTAGGCCACTCGACGTTCGAGATTCAACTCGATTCCGGCGCTGTGATCTTGATCGATCCCTGGCTGACGAACCCCAAGTTCCCAAAAGGGTACGAGTTGAAGCGTGTTGACCTGCTGCTGATCACCCACGGCCACTTCGACCACATCGCCGACGCCGTCTCGACCGCTGCGAAGTTCGAGCCGACGGTCGTCTGCAATTTCGAGATCAGCCTGTGGTTGGAGTCCAAAGGCGTGAAGAATCTCGTTGGCATGAACAAAGGCGGCAAGACCTCCGCGGCAGGCTGTACGATCGCCATGGTCCAGGCGCAACACTCCAGCTCCATCCAGGACGGCGACCAAGTCCTCTACGGAGGCGAGCCGGCGGGCTATGTCGTCAAGACTCCTGATGGCCGCAGTTTCTATCACGCGGGCGACACAAATCTGTTCAGCGACATGGAACTGATCCGGCGACTTTACGAGCCGGAGTTGGCTATGTTGCCGATCGGCGATTTGTACACGATGGACCCGCGCGAGGCAGCCATCGCCTGTGAATTTCTCGGTCCGAAAATGGTGATGCCGATGCACTACGGGACATTCCCCCCGCTTGTGGGCACACCGGAGCAGTTGCGGCAGCTATTAGGTTCTTCATCTCCTGTAGAAGTCTTATCGCCCGAACCGGGTGAGACGATCACCTGGTAGCCGCGGCAATGAGGCGGGGTCCTGGACCCCGCCGTCGCTTCTTCTTACGCAGAACGAAAGGAATCCTTAAGCGCGGGGTAAAGGGCCTGGTAGGCGCGATGCCCCACGGCGTAGGCCTGGATCTGTTCCGGCTGCGGTTCGACTTGGTCCTTGACCTGGATCGTCGCGCTACAGGCCTCGGGCACAGATGAGAAGCCGCCCGTACCCGACATCGCTAGGAGCGCGGCGCCGTAAGCCGAACCCTCCTGTGTTTCCAGGGTTGTGATCGGACACCCGAAAATATTGGCCAGCATTCCTCGCCAGAACGGACTCTTAGCTCCGCCGCCCGACGCCCGGACCGCCTGCACTTCGACCCCCAGCGACTCGACGATTTCGAGACAATCCTTGAGGCTATAGCTGACGCCCTCGATCATGGAGCGTAACAAGTGGGCTCGGGTGTGTTTGGCTGTGAGCCCGATCCATCCGCCTCGGGCGTATGCATCTAAATGCGGCGTCCGTTCGCCCATCAAATAGGGCAACCAGTACAATCCCTCGCTGGTTGCCGGGGCGGACGAGGCTTCTTTCATCATGAGGTCGTAGGGGTCGACATTTTCCTGCGCCGCTCGGGTCACGAACTCTCCTCCGAGCTGGTTGCGAAACCATTGCAGGCTCAGCCCCGCGCCCTGGGTGACGCCCATCACATGCCACTTGCCGGGCACGGCGTGGCAGAACGTATGGACGCGGCCTGTGGGGTCGTAGGCGACCTCGTCCATGTGCGAAAACACGACGCCCGAAGTGCCGATCGTGCAGGAAACTAGTCCGGCCTCGACGATGCCGTTGCCGACCGCGCTGGCAGCCTGATCGCCTGCTCCGGCGACCACGGGAGTGCCCGCCTTGAGGCCCGTCTCTTTTGCCGCGATTTCGCTGATCTCTCCAGCCAGATCGCTGGACTCCAGCACGGCCGGCAGGATCTTCTGGTCGACCCCGATTTTCGAGATTAGCGGTCCAGCCCAGCGCCGGTGGACAACGTCGTAGAGAGCTGTGCCTGAGGCATCGGAGACGTCCTGAGCGAAGTCGCCGGTTAGCCGAAATCGCACGTAGTCCTTGGGCAGCAGCATCGTCCGAGTCTTCTCGTACGAAGCCGGGTCGTGGTCACGAACCCACAGCAGTTTCGGAGCTGTGAAGCCGGTCAGCACAGGATTGGCCGTCTGCTGCAGAATGAAGTCCGCGCCGGCGGTTTGATTCATCCAATCGACCTGCGCCTGGCTGCGCTGATCGCACCAAATCAGCGCCGGCCGAAGCACTTTATGATTCGCGTCCAGGAGTACCAATCCGTGCATCTGCCCTGAAAAACCGACACCGGCGACATCTTCGCCTGAGGCATCGGCCCGGGCCAACACGAGCCGAATCGCTTCAAAAGCGGCGCGCACCCAGTCATCCGGATCCTGTTCCGCCCACATGGGGTGTTCCATGCGCATGTCCCGATGCGCCACGGTGACGCCGCTTGCGACTTTCCCGGAAGCGTCGACCAGCAGGGCTCTCGAGCCGCCGGTGCCAATATCGATGCCGAGCCAATATTTCATGCTGAAGCGCCCAAATCCAGTTGCGGCCCACCCTGCGAACGCGTCAGCATATCATACGCGGTGACGGTTGCCGAGCGGAGAGGGAGCGTTCAGGAGTACACTTTTGGAGCCCCTTGGCGCGCTGGGCGAGATGCGATGAACCGTGGTTATCGGTTGTATAAGCAATCTTGATTTCGTTTTTGGGGCCGTCACCAGATAGCGTAGAGAGAGGCAAAGCTCCGCTTTCATCCGATCGTTCCCTTTGTCGTGGGCGATCGCAGTCTTTGGAGGCGTTGAGATAGATGGGGGGTCCTGAAAAACGGTGAGCAATCAGACAAAGAACGTTTCTAGTGGCGGAGGATGCTCTCCGCGGTCCGCGGCGATTTCGGCCGTGATCAACTACAGCCCGTCCGAGCCGCCGATGAATTTCATCGATACGCCGACGCAGAAGCTGTTCAACGCCAATGTATTCACTACACAAGCGATGCAGCGGCGCCTGCCGAAGAACATTTACAAGTCCGTTCTGAAGACGATCAAGACGGGTTCGAAGCTTGAGGCGGGCGTGGCCGACGTGGTGGCCACGGCGATGAAGGATTGGGCCCTTGAGAAAGGCGCCACGCACTACTCGCACGTTTTCTATCCGCTGACCGGTCTGACCGCTGAAAAACACGACAGTTTTTTCGCGCCTGACGGTGACGGCGGCGCAATCGCGGAGTTTAGCGGCGCGTCCCTAATTCAGGGCGAGCCGGACGGCTCGAGCTTTCCGACCGGCGGCATCCGGGCGACTTTCGAAGCGCGCGGTTACACGATCTGGGACGTTACCAGCCCTGCCTACATTCTCGAGAACCCGAACGGTACGACGCTGTGCATCCCGACCGCGTTCGTGTCCTGGACGGGCGAGGCTCTGGACAAGAAGACCCCGGTGCTGCGCTCGATGCAGGCTTTGAATACTCAGGCCCAGCGCATCCTGGCGCTTTTTGGCAAGACTGACGGCGCGTTAGTCTCCTCGACCGCCGGTCCCGAGCAAGAGTACTTCCTGATTGACAAGAATTTCTTCTTCGCTCGCCCTGACCTAGTGACTGCGGGCCGGACGCTCTTCGGGGCGGCCTCCTCGAAGGGCCAAGAGTTCGACGATCACTACTTCGGCGCAATTCCGGAGCGCGTTTTGGCATTCATGTTCGAGGTCGAGCGCGAACTCTTCAAACTGGGGATTCCCGTCAAGACGCGTCACAACGAAGTCGCCCCGGGGCAGTACGAGATCGCTCCGATCTTCGAATCGGCGAACATCGCGACCGACCATCAGCAGCTGATGATGATCACGCTGAAGCGTGTGGCCGCCAAGTATGGGATGGCTTGCCTACTGGCTGAGAAGCCCTTCGCCGGCATTAATGGCTCGGGCAAACACGTCAACTGGTCATTGGGCAGTTCCTCGCAGGGCAATTTGCTCGATCCTGGCGCGACGCCCCACGATAATGCTCAGTTCATGCTGTTCTGCGGCGCTGTTATTCGCGCCGTACATCTGCACCAGGGCCTGCTTCGTGCGGTCGTCGCATCCGCCGGCAACGACCATCGCCTGGGCGCTAACGAGGCTCCTCCAGCGATCATCTCGATCTTCCTGGGTGATCAGCTCACTGACATCTTCGAGCAGATCAAGAAGGGCGGGGCTAAGAAGTCGATTCCCGGTGGAAGTCTGACCGTCGGCGTCGATGTGCTTCCGCCCCTGGCCAAGGATGCCGGCGACCGCAATCGCACCAGCCCATTCGCCTTCACCGGCAACCGTTTCGAGTTCCGCGCCGTGGGCTCTAATCAATCCATCGCGGGCCCGCTTGTGGCCATGAACACGATCGTCGCCGAGTCCCTCGACTATTGTGCAACGCGCTTGGAGAAGGACGCGAAGGGCGATCCGAACAAGCTCAACGCGGCGCTCCAAAAACTGCTCGCTGAGATCATCAAAGAGCACGGCGCCGTAGTATTCAATGGCGACGGCTATACCGAGGAATGGCACAAGGAAGCCAAGAAGCGCGGCTTGCTGAATCTCAAGACGACTCCGGAAGCTCTGCCGGTCCTCCGTACGACGGCGGTTAAGCAACTCTTCCGCAAGTACAAGGTCCTCTCGACCCGCGAGTTGGAGAGCCGCTACGAGACTTATCTTGAGCAGTACTGCAAGTCAGTCGCCGTCGAGACGAATCTCGTGATCGAGATGTCTCACACGATGATCTTCCCGGCCGCGGTCCGCTACCAAAACGAACTGGCCTCCACTTGCGCCAATCTCAAGGCGGTGGGATACAAGTTCGATACGGACACTCTCGACAAGATCACCGCCTTGATCAAGGAGCTCCAAGACTCGACGGCGGCGCTGGAGAGGACAGTTGCCGAATCCCATGCGACCAGCCTGCTTGCCGAGGCGAAGCACTCCTGCGACGTCATCGTGCCTGCTGTGCTCAAGGTTCGCGAAGCGGCCGACAAACTCGAAGGCCTCGTGGCGGACGACCTTTGGCCGTTGCCTTCCTACCAAGAAATGCTGTTCATCAAGTAGTTCTTGTTCGATCCCTCAAAACAAGAGCGCCCCGCCGGCATCTGCCTGCGGGGCGCTTCTCTTTGCCTTCGAGGCCGCTTGAGCCTAGTCGCCTTCCACTGCTACGCGTGCCGCCCGCAAACCAGGCGATTCTCCCGCATCGCTGCGCTCTATCTCCCGCTCTTGCGACTCCTCTGCGGATCCGCCCCCATAGAGCCATTGGAAGAACTCTCGAATGTCTTCCAGCACCAAGTAGATCGCTGGAACGATCACCAAAGTAATCGCCGTGGAGAAAAGTACGCCAAAGGCCAACGCGACGGCCATCGGAATCAAGAACTGGGCTTGGACGCTGCGCTCCAGCATCAGCGGAGTGATGCCTGCCGCGGTCGTCAAGGAAGTCAACAGAATCGGCCGGAAGCGAGCCATGCCCGCGCGGACGACAGCTTTGGTGAGCGGCAGCCCGTCGTCACGGTGCTGATTCATGAAGCTCACCAGAACCAGCGAGTCGTTGACCACGACCCCAGCCAGCGCCACGACGCCGCACAGCGACAGGATGCTCATGTCCATGCCCATGAACTTATGGCCCCAGACGGCGCCGACGACACCAAACGGGATCGCCGACATCACGATCAGCGGCTGCACGTAGGAACGAAACGGGATGGCCATCAGGGCGTAGACGACGAATAGCGCCCCAATAAAACCGATGCCCAGCGCTTCGATCGCTTCGGTCTGATCTTGCTGTACGCCTTCGAGCGAATAGCGCACGCCACGGTTGCGCTGGACAAGTTCCGGCAGGAACCCGGCCTCCAAGCCGGCTATCACTTCGTTCGCGTTCGTGGTGGTTTCGTCCACGTCGGCGCGCACATTGATCGTGCGCTCGCGGTCAACGCGCGTGATCGAGGCGAAGCCGCGGCCCATCGAAGCGGTGGCCACAGTGGAGAAGGGCACCTCGCTCCCGTCCGGCGTGCGAATGCGCATTCTCTCCAGATCGCCTAGCGATCGGCGATCCGCTTCCGGGTAGCGAATCATCACGCGCACATCGTCTCGGCCGCGTTGAATTCGTTGCGCTTCTTCGCCGAAGAAGGCTTGGCGCACTTGACGGCCCAGGTCCGACAGCGATAGTCCTAACGCCTCCGCGTCGTTCGTGATGTCCAACTGCACTTCCGGCTTGCCGCCGCGGAACGAGTCGTTGATGTCGATTACGCCCGGGTAACTCGCCAGCTGTCCCTTGATTTCGTTCGATACCCGTTGGAGCTGCTCAATGTCGCGGCCCGAGAGCTGAATGTCGATCGCGTTGCCGGAGCCGAGCAGATCGGAGGTGAAACTCAGCTCCACGACGTCCGGGATCGGGGGAGCCAAAGCGCGCCAGCGGTTGGCGATAACGGTCGCTGATATGGTCCGATCCTCCGAGGGCGTGAGTTCGATGTTGACTTCACCGATATTCGCTGAGCTGAATGACGAGCGGTTGTCGCCGCTGTTCCTCGCTGATTGCACGCGAAAGGGCTGTTCACCCACCGACGTCAGCATGTGCTGGAATACCGGAGCCCCTTGCTCCTTCTCCAACTGGGCGGATAACTCCAACGCCGCCTGCTCCAACTTCCTGACGGCTTCCGCTGTCACGTCGGCAGGGGTTTGCTGCGGCAGCGTCAGGTCGACCACCACGTTGTCCGACTCAACTTGCGGGAAGAAAATAAACTTGACGAATCCGCCGCCGACAAGTCCGACTGTCAGCAGCAACGTCGATAGAGCAATCGCGATGGTGGCGTAACGCCAACTCAATGCGAGTTCCAACGTCGGCCTGTAGACCCGCTGGATAATCCATTTCATGCCATCGCCGAAGAAGTTGAAAAACCCGTTCCAGATTCGCGAAATCACACCCGGGTTTGCCGCGGCCGGCTTGTTCTTGTGATGCGATAGGTGGGCCGGAAGGATCAGTTGCGACTCCAGCAACGAGAACACCAGCGCCGGAATGACGATGCACGGAATAACTCGCCAAATCTTGCCATTAACGCCTGGAACGAAAAGCATCGGCGAGAAGGCTGCGACCGTAGTCAGAACGCCGAAGATGACCGGAGTAGACACCTCTTGGGTGCCGGAAATCGCCGCCTCCAGCCCATCGTCTTCCTCTTGCTGTCGTAGGAAGATGCTTTCGCTGACGACAATTGCGTCATCCACCACGATGCCGAGCACGAGGATGAAGGAGAACAACGAGATCATGTTCACCGACACGTCCAACGCCGGCATCATGGCAATCGCGCCCAAGAACGACAACGGGATTCCGATCGTCACCCAGAAAGCTAAACGCAGGCGCAAGAAAAGCATCAAGACGACGAAGACCAGCGCCAGCCCGCTAATCGCGTTGCGAATCAGCAGGTCCATGCGGCTCTTCAAAAGTCGCGCCGAGTCAGCCCAAGCCGTGAGCGTGATGCCAGCCGGCATACGGGGCTGCGCATCGGCGATGTAGCCGTGAACGGCGTCTGCTATCTCGATCGCGCTCTGGTCTCCGACGCGGAAGACCTGCACTAAGACCGCGTCCTCGCCATCAAGGCGTGAACTCTGATCCGATTCTTCAAATCCATCAATGACCGTTGCGACGTCGTTCAGGCGCAGCCTCGTGCCGTCCGCGCGAGTCAGTAACGTGAGCTCTTCGAACTCCGATCCAACGTAGGCTTGACCTTCCGTACGCAGCAGTATTTCACCGGTAGCGGTCTTCACCGAACCGCCGGGCAGGTCAATCGACGCACTGCGCACCGCCGCTGCAACGAAATCGAAAGTCAGGTTGTAGCGACGCAGCGACTCTTCCGAGATTTCGATAGCGATCTCGTAAGGCCGCGCGCTCTTGAGATCTGCCTGAGTGATTTCGGGCAAAGCCAGTAGGTCGTCCCGCACTCGCTCGCCAAGCTTTTTCAGCGTGAGTTCATCCGTATCGCCGGAAACCGACAGGTTGATGACCTGCATGCGGTTGGTGACCTCTTTGATAACCGGCTGCTCCGTCTCTTCGGGGAACGTATCGATCGCATCGACCGCCGACTTCACGTCGTCCAGGACCTCGCGAATGTCATAGCCGGTTTCGACTTCAATACTGATCGAGCCGACGCCTTCGTTCGCAGTCGAGATTACTCGGTCCACTCCGTCGATGCCCTGCACGGCTTCTTCGACGCGCAATAGGACGCCCGATTCGACTTCCTGAGGCGCGGCGCCGCGATACCCGACGGACACTGAGATCATGTCCACCGAGATTTCGGGGAACACTTCTTTCTTCACGGTGACGAGGCCGAGGATTCCTGCGCCGATGAAGACGATCATCAGCAGATTGGCGACAACGCCATTTCGTGCAAACCATGAGATCACTGAGTTCATGAGTCTGGTCCGTTCCTTACGAATGCAGAGCGACTAGTCGGACGCGGTTTCGCCGCTCGTCTCAAGCACTTTCACTTCCATCCCTTGCACGGCCGCTTCGAGCGCGGAGACGCAGACGCGCTCGCCAGGCTCAATGCCGCCGCGAACCAGCACGCGGTCATGTTCCAGCCGCAAGATATCGAGGTCGCGAAATTCAATTTCATTTCGATCATTGATTACCCAGGCCACGCTTTCGCCGCGCAATGCCGTCCGGGGCAGGGAAATCACGCGCACGCTTCGCCCTGTAATTTCGGCCTGGATGAACATGCCCACGGCCAACGGCGGTCTGCGGGAGTTGGGCGCTTGGGCGTAGGGGTTTTCGACCTGCGCCAGAGCCTGCACCATGCGAGTTTGGGGATCGATCTCCCCCTCGGTTCGGACGATGCGTCCCCGCCACTTGTAGGTCTTGCCGGCGAAGTCCGCGGAGATCACCACACTCGGTCCAGCCGCTCGCGCTTCGGCATCGCGATAGGCCAGGGGCAGATTGAGGAACTCGAGTTCTTTGTCGGGGATCGGCAGCTTGATCTCGGCTACGTCCGTCGAATACAGCGTGGCGACGCTCTGTCCGCGCTGAACGTACTGCCCGATATCCACCTGCTTGCGGCGCACGCGACCGGCAAACGGCGCGTTGACCACCGTGCGTTCCAAATCGAACTGGCTCTGCTCCAATGCTGCCTGCGCCGAAGCTAGTGCCGCGTTTGCCTCTGCCAGCTGGGGCTTTCTCAGGACAAGCGCCGTCGGCTCGCCCCGGCCCAGGTCTTCCCATTCCTCGAGCGCCACTGCGGACTCCTGCTCTTCGGTGGCTACGCGAAGTTCAAACTGCGCCACTGCGGCCCGCGACCGCGTCACCGCAAGTTCGTACTCGCGCCGGTCGATCTTCAGCATTTCGTCGCCTACTTCGAAGAAACCGCCGATGGCTAGCGAGGGCGAAACCCATGTCACGCGCCCGGCGATCTCCGGCACCAACTCAGACTCCGCTCTAGGCCGCACCGTGCCTTCCGCCAACACCGATAGACGGATGTTCTCGGCTTCCGCCGTGATCGCGCGAACGAAGGGCGGCTCGACAATCGGCGCTGCCGCGACAGGCGCCTCGTACATATCCATCAGCGATTTCGCGCCAAGGGCCCCCACAATCAGCACGACGAGGGGCAGCAAGATTTGCAGAATGCGGCGAGTCATAGGGTCTCTCTCACTTCAGTAGGTTGTGGAGCCGCCATCGAGGCTGAGTCCATCGCGAAACTTCCGCCCAGAGCTAGGTGCAGGTCGACGCGATTGTCTAGCCGGGCGCGGCGAACGGCCAACCATTGGCTTTCTGAGTCAATTGCCGTGCGCTGCGCATCGAGCACGGTGATGATGTCGGCCAAACCAGAGCGATAGCGTTGCTCAGCCAACTGTTGGGCCTTGAGCGCTTGGCGCGTTGCCGTATCGAGCGCCGTCTCCTGCTCGCTCAAGAATCGATCTGCCGCCAAGGCGACCTCGACCTGGCGATAGGCGTTCAACGCCGCGTTTTCATAGAGTGCCGCCGCCTCGCGGGCGCGTGCCTCGGTCTGCCTAACCTCCGCTTTGAGCTGGCCGTTGTTGAAGATCGGCTGGGTCAGTCCGCCAATCAAGCTCCACACGAAGACTTCGCCGTTCAGCAGGTCTTGCAATTGATTCGTCGCGGTTCCCGTTGAACCCGTCAGACTGAAACTCGGTCGCAGAGCCGCCTTGGATTGCGCGATGCGTGCATCCGCCGCCAGCAACCGGCGCTCCTGCGAAATCAGATCCGGCCGCCTGCTCACCAGCTCGGCGGGTAATCCCGCGGGTACTCCGCGCGGCGCGTCGGGCAAATCCTCCGCCAGCTCATAAGCGGCCGCCGGGTACTTGCCCATCAGAATCTCCAACTGCCGCACCGACGCGTCCAAGATCTGTCGCCGCTGTTGCACCGCGCCTTGCGCTCGATCCACCGCCGTGAGGGCAAGTCGCAGATCCAATGACGGACGCACGCCCGATTCAAACCGCGCCCGGACCCTCTCCGAGGAGACCTGAAAGCTCTCCTGGCTAGCCTGGGCCAGTTGCAGCTGACGCTTGGCCTCAATTGCCGCGAACCAAGCCTTCGCCGTTTGTCCTGTCAACGACAACCGTGCGCCGGCGAGATCGGTCTCGACGGCTTCAACGTCCGCCAGTGCGGCGAGTTGAGATGACTGCAACTTGCCCCATACATCGGCTTCCCAATTGAGGTTGAGCGAAATCCCGACGTTGGTATTGATGCTCGAAATGACGTCGTCCTCGCGCCCCGGAATCGGCAGGCCAATGAAGTTGACCCGTTGGCGATTCCGGTTCATCGAGGCCGACAGACTTGGCAACAGCGGCGCACCGGCTATGCGCGCCTGCGCTTGGGCCAAATCGATGCGCGCTGCTGCTGCCGTCAGGTCCTTGTTGTGCGTGAGGGCTTCGCTGATCGCGCCATCCAGACCGGCGTCGCCGAAATAGGCCCACCAGTCAACGTCCGCAATCACCGGCTCCACTGCGGCGGGCGCTGCCGCCCAAGCCGTCGGAGGCTCAACCGTGAAGGATCTGACCGGCTGATCCAACTTCGCGGCACAACCCGCCGCCGCCAGAATCAACGCAGCTACGACTGCCGCTTTCATCCAGCCACCTCCGTCTTCGCCAACTCCCCTGCGACCTCGTGTTCGGTCACTTCAGCTCTTAACCCCGCCGCGCAGAACTGCACCATCCTCTCGATCGTGGCTTCGGTGTCGGAGGGGTCGCACATGCCGTTGGTGAAACGCTTCAACCTGTCGCTATCGCTCATGGTGTGAATCATGGACCCCACGCAAAAGTGAATGCGCCAAGCGCGGTCGGCCTCGGGAATCTCGGGGAGCGCTCGCCGAAACGCAACGAAGAACCGGGCCACGATCTCCTCAAAGAGCTTGTCAAAGATACGCTGCACGTACCCTGCTTGTTCTGAGTAGATGCGTCCACACATCTGCATGAACTGGCGCCCTTCACAACCCTCTTGCTGGTACAGCCGAAGGGCAGGCGCAATCAGCGCCCGCAACACATCCTCGACTTCCAATTGGTCGCCTACGGCCCGTTCTTCTGCCTCCGTGAGCATCTGCAACCGGCGACTATTCAGCGGCGTCACCCTGCGCTCGAAGACCTTCTCTACTAGCGCCTCTTTCGAGCCGAAATGGTAGTGAACGGCGGCGAGGTTGACGCTTGCTTCGCTCGTAATCGATCTCAACGAGACGGCATCAATGCCCTTCTCGGCGATGAGCCTTTCGGCGGTGTCGAGGATGATGTTTTTGGTGTCTGCAGCCATGTGGGATCTGAGGTCGAGAATCTAATTCAAACGTCTGTTTCAATTGTGCGTTTGACTTTACGCGGTGTCAAGCACTGTCTTATTTAGCGCTTTCCCTTAAGGTGCTAAATCGCCTGGTCTGCCAAAATGGGGTCCTGGTACCGCTCCCCCTTATGCGCTCGCTCCATCTCTTCCTACTCGCCGCCATCCTTCTGCCCACCGTTTTCGCCCAAGAGGGCGACCTGCCGTCAGTGCGCGCGGAGAGAACGACCGAGGCCCCGACGCTAGATGGCCTGGTGACGGAGGAGTTCTGGAGCAAGATCCCTGCCGCGGGCGATTTCACGCAGCGAAACCCGGATGAGACCCAGCCGTCGACGGAGCGAACAGAAGTCCGCTTTGCCTTCGATGAAGACAACCTCTACATCGGAATCATCTGCTTCGACTCCGAGCCCGACCAGATCGTCCTGACGCAGAACCGGCGGGACGGAGAACTCAACAACACCGATTCGGTGCAGATTCTGCTGGACACATTCGGAGACCGGCAGTTGGCCGTCATTTTTGGCACCACTCCTACGGGAATCGAGTTCGACGCCCAGGTTTCCAAGGCCGGTCAGAGCCGCGGCGGCGGCGGTCCACCTCGGTCCGGCGGCGGTGGAGGAGGCGGCGGCGCTCAGCAAGGCGGCGCGGCGTCCATGAACCTCAATTGGGATGCCGTCTGGACGGTCCAATCGCAGATCACTCAGCGCGGCTGGGAGAGCGAGATGCAGATCCCGTTCAACACGCTGCGCTACAAGCCCGGCTCCGACCTGAGCTGGGGCCTGAATATCGTCCGCAACATCCGCCGTCGCAATGAAGACGCCTATTGGTCGCCCATCTCGCGTGCATTCACGTTGAGTCAGCTTGAACTAGCCGGATCGTTGAACGGGATTGAGGCTGAGACTCACCGTAACCTGCAACTGCTGCCTTATGTGGTCGGCGGTGTGAACCGAGACTTCCAGGCTGTCGATCAAACGGATCACGATCTCGACGCCGGTCTCGACGTGAAGTACACCTTGACGCCGACGCTGACGCTCGATGCCACCGTCAACACGGACTTCGCGCAAGTCGAAGTCGATGACGAGCAGATCAATCTGACGCGCTTCTCCCTTTTCTTTCCTGAGAAGCGCCCATTCTTCTTGGAGAACTCCGGCATCTTCGAGTTCGGCAGTCCTCGCGAGGCCGAACTCTTCTTCTCTCGCCGAATCGGGCTCGACGCAGAGCGCAACGCCGTTCCGATCGACGTGGGCATTCGTTTGAGCGGCAAGATTGGCAAGTATCAAGTGGGCCTACTCGATATGCAGACGCGCCAGGTCGACGATCGGGCGCCAGGCAATAACTATGCCGTCGCGCGGGTCAGCCGAGAGCTGGCCAATCGTTCGTCGATCGGCGTCATCGCGATTAATAGGGAAGCCACTAGTTCCATTACGAATTTCCCCGACCAGGAAGACAACAACCGCTCGTTTGGCGTTGACGCGAACTTCGGCATCGGCGCCTTTGGGAATCTGTTCAACTACTACGCCAAAACCAAGACCCCGGGACTGCGCGGCGGCGATCACGCCGCGGCCAGCAGCTTCGGCTACGACGATGCGTTGAACGACATCTCGCTGGGCTATCTTGAGGTCGGTCGCAACTTCAATCCGGAGGTGGGCTTCGTCCGGCGCGTCGGATTGCGCAAGCCCAGCTTCGGCTATCGGCGGCGGTTCTTTCCGAACAGTGGTTGGATCCGCAGCATCGAGCCGCACTTTTCCGTGAACCAGTGGTTCACCATCGAGTCCAACGACAAAGAGTCCGACTTCCAGCACTTCCATTTCACGGGACGCCTGCAGGACGGCGGCCAATTCGGCGCCGCCTTCAACCGCAGCTTCGAGCGTCTTGATCAGTCGTTTGAGGTGAACCCCGGCACATTCATTGCTAGCGGCCGCTATCGTTTTAGCGAAGCCGCTCTCGATTACAGCACCGACCCCAGCAAGGTGTTGTTCTTCCAGTTCGACTTCGCTAAGGGGCAGTTCTACGACGGCGATCTGCTCAACTACGGCGTGCAGGCAGGCTTTCGTCCCAGCGCGAAACTGTCCTGGATCGGAACCTACGCGAAGAATAAGATCGACTTGCCATCGGGCAGCTTCGACACCGATCTGGTTGGGCTGCGCTTTAACTGCTCCTTCACTCCGAAGTCCTACCTGCAGGCTTTTAGCCAGTACAACAGCGTGACGCGCCAAATTGGACACAATATCCGCTTCGCGTTGTTGTCGACGTCCAGCACTGGGCTGTTCGTTGTCTACAACACGGCGCACGCGACCTACGAGTTCAACGATCCGCACGGCGTCGACCGCCGGCTGCTTTCGCAGGCGTTGATCATCAAGTTCAATCACCTGATCAACTATTAGTCAGCCATGCTGGGCCCTGTCGCCAAACGCACAGCCTTATCTCCTCCGCGCAAATCCCATGGGGGCCACTTCGCGAGAATACCTCGCGTAATCTAGAGCCGTGGGCACAAACTCCGCATGGCGCCCGCTCGCCTACTGGGAGCGCGGCATCCTCGACCGCTTCTTCGAGTGCGAGTTCCCTGGGCGCGAAGAACTGCGTCCGCAACTAGATCAGCTGAGCTGCGCGACAGTCCGCGAGGACGGCGGCTTCGCCCTACGCATCGATGGAGTCGAGGCGTCACAAGACTTGGAGTACGCTCGCGCTCACGCCGAATACGAGGACGAAGACGGGATTCCCGTGTATGTCCGGCTTTACGCGAAAGGAGACCAACTCTGCCTCTTGGAGATATTCAGAGTCGATGGAGGGAAGCCGGCCAAACGAGCCAGCGCCGATTTGCTGGAGCCTCGGGCGATGCCGCCGGTTGGGCGGACCGGCATGCTACAAGAAGAATTCAGCACGCTTGAGGACCTGTTTTTCGAACAACCGATCCGCGACGAGTCCGGCCAACTCATCGCCCTCGCCGGACTCGGCAAGCCGACGAGATATCGTAACGACTCGGGCTACTTCTGTGCCTATCAGCTGATCCTCGCGGGCCGTGGCACCGTGCGGATGTTGGAGCGCGCCGACTCGGCGCCACGCGCATTGCGTCAGGCATTGGATAATCTCGCCGTCCGAGTCTACGGCGTGACCGAAACGATAGCCGGCGTCGATCGCTGGCACGGTTTCGCCGAAGTGCCCGACGTGGCCGAAGCGACGGAACGATTTGATGCTAATGATCGAGACGGCGCTGTCCCTTATTTGGAGCGTCTGGTGGAGCGTGGCGATGCATGGGCGCGCGGCTCGTTGGGCATGGCGCTTCTCTTGAAGATGGGCTCCATCAACGATTCGCAGCGCGGGCTCGCCCTGTGCGAACTGGCGGCGGAGCAGGGCGACTGCGGGATCTGCGACCTGATGGCGGGTCTCCATCGTCACCCGCCCTACGAAGATCGCGAGGAGCTTGAATACTACTGCGAGCGCGCTACAGTTTGCGGCATTGGCCTTTTCACGGCGGAGCCGAGACCCGAATAGCCATGGCCGAACCCTACCGTCCGCCTCAAACGCCAGAAGAGTGGAGCGTCTCCATCACCCAGTCAATAGCCGGCGAACCCTTGCGGTCACTCGGCTTCGCTCGTCCCTACGATTTCGGCATACGCTTCAACACCGTGATGCTGCACTTCGATACATCCCCTGACGAAGCTAGGCGGCCTATTCAAATTGCCATCGTCGAGGCGGGACAGGACCCCGACGCCCCACCCTGTAGCGGGGCACACGCCATGGCGATCCTCGCGGGCCGCAAAGCGATCAAGGTACTGGTTGTTCAATTGAACGATGTTCGCATCCACTTCGAAGACGCCCACCTCTATATCAGAACCGAAGCTCCGGAAATCGACTTCTCCGCTGTCGGACTCGAATGGACGGAGAACGATATTCGCGAATTCGAAAGCGTGCCTGCTCTCAAGGCAGCTATCTCCTCGTGGGAGGAGTCGACATCTGAATACGAGGTGTCCCACTACGACGACATTGTGTACCGCCTCGTTCACAAGACGTGTCTTGATCTGAAGGACTTTTTCGAGTCGCAACTCTCGTCGCCAAACACCGACAAGGTTCGAGTCTCCGTCGAAGGCCTCAGTCTGCTGCCTCAGATCAGAAGCATCGTCATTCCCACACTGGTCAAGCTGTTGGAGCACAAGAACGATATAGTCGTCTCTGACGCTATTTACGCTCTCGATACGCTGAACTACTGGTTTTCTAAGAACGACATCGAGCGTTTTTGGCGATCGTCCAACGACTACGTGAGACGCGCAGCCCTGAAAGCGGCGCGCAAGGTCGATCACTCGCAACACGTTCACATGATCCAAGAGGCGTTCCACGACGACAACCCTAGGATCCGCGAAGCAGCCTGCGACGGGGTGGAGGACTGTGATCTCGACGACCTCCGACCACTCGTCGAAGCCGCAACCAAAGACCCGGACCCGGAAGTTCGCGAAGTCGCTGCCGACTGTATCGAGCGCATGAACTGCGGGAGCGAATAATGAAAATCTGTCACGCCGCCGACGGTCTGTTCTTCTTGTGTTGCGACGCCGTACCGCCATTCGCACAAGAACTCCTTCTACCCGAGCCTATTGTCGACACCGTCATAGCCGCGTGAACGGCGGGCAGTGCCGAATCAATTCGCAAGAAAATCATGGCGTAATCTAGAGCCGTGGCCACAAACTCCGCATGGCGCCCGCTCGCCGACTGGGAGCGCGGCATCCTCGACCGCTTCTTCGAGTGCGAGTTCCCCGAACGCGAGAGACTGCGCCCGCAACTTGATCGGCTGTCCTGCAAGGTCATCGACGAATACGACGACGACTACGGCAGCTTGGAGTTCCGCGTTGCCGGCCTGCCCGAACCAGAAGGCGGAGTCTCGCCCCATGCCGAAGGTGAGTACCTCGACGACGACGGCGTCCCGATTTGGATCCTTCTCTTCATCCGCGACAACCAGCTCTGGGAACTAGAAATTCTAAGAGCCGACGGCGGCAGGATCATAAGGAAACCGAGCGCCGAGCTGTTCAACCCGCGCTCGATGTTTGACGGGTCATCACGAACCCTTCAACCGCCCTCTTGCCCCCCGAAGGGCCGCACCCCGCGAAGGCGGGGCCAGCACCGCGCAAGCGGCTCGCGTTAAACTAACTCCCGCAATGTCCATCACTCGCCGCGCTGCCATCGCTACTCTTGCCGCCGCTGCCGTCGCCTCGGCTGCGCGCCCCAAAGGCGTCCTGGTCGACACCCACGTCCACCTTTTCGGCAAAGACCAGACGCGCTTCCCTTACGCGCCCATGGCTACCTATCAGCCTGGGCCGGCGGACCTCGAAGACTACAAGAAGTTCTTCGCCGAGGCCAAGATCGACCACACGGTCATCGTGCATCCGGAGCCTTACCAGGACGATCACACTTATCTCGAATACTGCTTCGAGAATGAGCCCAAGCCCGGCGCCTTCAAGGGAACTTGCCTCTTCGATCCGGCGCGCGGCGACACCCCTGCACGTCTCAAGCGTCTGATGGGCCGCCACCCTGGACGCATCGTCGCCTTCCGCATTCACGCCATGCAGGACCGCGGTGTTGCGCCGTCGGATACGGGTTCAATCACGGGCCGCAACCTGGAAGCTGACTACATGAAGCGCACCTGGCGCGCCGTCGCCGATGCCGGCATCGCCGTACAGATGCACTTCAAGCCGTTCTTCGCGCCGCAAATCAACAAGCTCAAACAGCAGTTTCCCAGCGTCCCGGTCGTCCTCGACCACCTAGGACGCGCCGGCATGGGAACGCCTGCTGACTTCAAAGACGTGCTTGATCTGGCGAAGTTCCCAAACGTCTACATGAAGTACAGCGGCCTGGCCTACTCGTCTAAGACCGGTTACCCATTCGAAGACGCGAAACCCACCGTCCGCCAAGCCTTTGACGCCTTTGGTCCCGACCGCATGATTTGGGGAGGCATCGGAATGAATATGGAGTCGATGGAGCAGAACGTCGCCGTCCTCGACAACATGTTCGGCTTTGCTTCGGAGGCTGACCGCGCCAAGATTCGCGGGCTCACGGCGATGAAGCTCTATAAGTTCTAATTTCACCAGGGGCCGTCACACTCGGCTACCGCTCTCATTCGTACAAACGACGCCGAGCTGATGAGCGACGTTCGTCCGGGGGGATAGATAAGCTCGGAAACTCCGCAATTGGCGGGCTGAATCGGGCAATTCCGGCTGCGCTAATCTATGCCGAGAGTGTCCCTCCCGCGGCTGCATCTGTTCGAGCTCGAAGACCAATCGTGGTTCCCGTCTTCGTGGCGGAACTTCATGACCGACTACTTGCGCTATGTGGAAGGCAAGTTCCAACTGCATCGCCTCGCGCTAGAACCGCTGACCCGTGCGCTAGACGATTCCGGAGCTGAACGGATCGTCGATCTCTGCTCCGGCGCCGGCGGCCCGCTCGTTGCCATCCTCGGCGAATGGGCGGCTGAGGGCAGTTCCGTCTCCGCGGTTCTCACGGATCTCTATCCACATGCCGCCATCGCGGAAACGGCCGGCGGCCTTGTCGAATACCGTCGCGAACCGGTCGACGCGGCCGCTGTCCCGCCCGAACTGATCGGTCTGCGCACATTATTCAACGGCCTGCACCACTTCCGTCCCAAGCAAGCCAAAGCCGTTCTCGCCGATGCTGTACGCGCCAGCCAGCCGCTTGCCGTGTTTGAGGTGGCCGACCGCACGCTGTTGGCCATCGTCCCGCTCGTCTTCGTGCCCTTGTTCGTCTTGCTGATGACGCCGTTCATCCGGCCCTTCCGCTGGACGCGCCTGTTTTGGACCTACCTGATTCCTGTGCTGCCCCTGGCGATCCTGTTCGACGGCGTCGTCTCTTACCTGCGCGCGTATACGCCTAATGAACTGCTGGCGATGGCCCAGGAAGTCGAGCCCGCGGCGTACCGTTGGCAAGCCGGTTATCTAAGAGCCCCTAAGCTCCCGGGCCGCATGACGTATCTGACCGGAATGCCCGCCGTCAAAGGGGATTAACGGATCTCACGCTCGCTGCGTGTGGAACGGATACCGATCCCCGGCTTCTTGCAGATACCGAATCACCTCTCCGTCCAGCTCTGACATCAACGAAGCTCGCGCCGCGTCATCCGCCAGATTATGCTGCTGGTAAGGATCTTCCTGGTTGTCGTACAGACACCAGCGGCCGATCTCGCCGACGGCATACGTATAACGCTTCGTGCGCACCCCTCGGAAGATCGGCGCCGGGTGATTCCGTCTGCCCGATGCATGGTCTTTCGCAACGTGCATCAACAAAGCCGTCTCGGGCGACTCCACCGTCTCGCCGCGAATCGCGCCGGATAGATCACGCCCGCGGCAATGCTCCGGTACTGGCATTCCCGCCAACCCGCACAAAGTCGGGTAAATGTCGATCGTCGAGAGCAGCACGTCGGACTGTGTTCCCCCGCCGCCATTTCGCGGATCACGCACGAGCAACGGTACGTTGCAGGACTCCTCGTGCGGCAGACGTTTGCCCATGCGTCCGTGTGCGCCCATCATCTCCCCGTGATCCGAGGTGTAAATGACGATGGTGTTGTCGGTTTGGCCCGTCTCTTCGAGCGTCTTCAGCAGTCGGCCCATCTCCGCGTCGATGGCTTCGATGTGCGCGTTGTAGCCCGCCAGGTTCTCGCGGACCGGAGTTGCGGGGCCGGCAACCACTCGTTCGACTTGCTCGCCAGTATTGGGTCGGAGCTGTAACGAACGAGCGTCGTACTTCTTGACCAGTTCGGGAGGGGCGTCGCGGAACGGCGGATGCGGCGGATTCCAGGAGACCATTAGCATCCACGGCGCGTCTCGATTGCGCTCGATAAACCCCACGGCGTCGTCCGCCATGCGCGAAGCGTTGTAGCCCGCCGGCGTCAGCTTGTCGCCTGTTACCCGGTCGAAGGTGTAGGAGCGGTCGAAGTGCGGATTGGTGTTGTACCAAGCCATCCAATCCGAGAATCCATGGCGAGCCACGCCGGCAGGCTTCAGCGCCTGGCCTTCCGTACCCCGAGCGTCCAAGTGCCACTTGCCGACGTATCCGGTCCGGTAACCTCCACGCTCGAAGACCTCACCAATTGTGGTTTCGTCTTCCTTCAACGGAAATGCGTTGTCGATGATGCCCGTCTCCTGCGGCCAACGTCCCGTCATCAGGACGCCCCGATACGGCGAGCACACCGGGTAGTTCGAGATGCAGTTCGAGAACGACACCGACTCCGCGGCCAGCGCTTGCAAGACCGGAGATTCCGCGTCGTTGTAGGCCTGGCCGGGCATCGAACACGCGCGATGCTGATCGCTGAAGACGTAAAGTACGTTAGGTCGGCGATCCGCTTGCGCCTTTGCAGTCCCTGCCAGCGCCGTAGCGGCGGCAGCACCAATAAACTGGCGTCTCGAGCTGTTCATGGGGACTGATTGTATCTCAAGTCGGCGCCGCACACGGGATTTTCGCCAGCGGCTAACGGTACAATGCAGGAGTTGCGACAGCGCGATGGGACGCGCGCCCAACCGGATCGGAAATTACCTCACCGGCTTCAGCCGAGCGAAGATCCTAGGGCGAATCTAACCATCACAAAAGCATCCACCTGCGGAGGTGGCGGAACTGGCAGACGCGCTAGCTTGAGGTGCTAGTGAGAGAAATCTCTTGGGGGTTCGAGTCCCCTTCTCCGCACCATTTCACCTTTAGTACGACCCGCGTCCCGGGCCGCAAGGTCAGAGAATCATGACGGCGGGCATCAGGGGAGTCGGCGTCCAACATCTCGAACCGAAACGGGAGCCCCGCGGCTGCGCACTAAACCGCCTGGCCCGCGCTGTAGCCTGACGACCAAGCCCACTGGAAGTTGAAGCCGCCGAGGTGTCCGGTGACGTCGACGACTTCGCCGATGAAGTACAGGCCCGAAACTTTGCGGCTCTCCATCGTTTTCGACGAAAGCTCATTCGTGTCGACGCCGCCCGCGGTGACTTCGGCCTTATCGTAGCCCTCGGTGCCGATGGGGGTCACCTGCCAGTTGTGTGCGAGATGTTCGAGCTGATCGAGCCCTTGATTGGTCCACTTGGAAGGCGCGTTGTGCTCAAGCCAGCGGTCGGCCAAGCGTTGCGGCAAGCTCGTGCGGAAGGCGGTCTTCGCCGAAGCCAAGTTGCGCCCAGCGTCAGGGACACGCAGCGGGGCAGTCAGATTCTTGTTCGGCGCCAGGTCGATGGTGATCGGCTGCGGCTTTGTCCAATAGGAGGAAATCTGCAAGATGGCCGGGCCGCTGAAACCGCGATGCGTGATCAGCATCTTCTCGCGAAACGGGCGGCCCTTAGCCGTCGCGATGACCGACGCCGACAAGCCCGATAAGTCGCAATAGCGTTTGCAATCCGCCGCGCTCAACGTGAGGGGAACCAAGGCTGGGCGCGTATCGCAAATCTTCAAGCCGAACTGCTTCGCCAGATCGTATCCAAACGACGTCGCGCCCATCTTGGGAATCGACAGTCCGCCCGTCGCGACAACGAGCGCCGGCGCATGAAATTCGTTCTCGCCCGCGCGCACCACGTAGAAATCATCCTTAGTGACGTCTTGCACGTGCGTGTTCACGAAAATCTGCACGCCGGCTGTTTGGCACTCGCGTTCGAGCAGGTCGGTGATCTCGCGCGCGGAGGTGTCGCAGAAGAGTTGCCCAAGCGTTTTCTCGTGATAAGCGATGTTGTGTTTTTCGACCAGGGCGATGAAGTCTTGCGGGGTGTAGCGGGCTAGCGCGGACTTTGAAAAATTGGGGTTCTCGGAAAGGAAGTTCTCCGAGCCGCAATCTACGTTAGTGAAGTTGCAACGCCCGCCGCCGGAAATGAGAATCTTGCGACCAACACGGTCATTGCTTTCGAGCACGGCGACGCGGCGTCCGCGGTTGCCGGCTTCGATGGCGCACATTAAACCGGCGGCCCCGGCACCGAGGACGATCACGTCGAAATCTTGTATTGGCACGTAGCCTCTATGATCGTTGAACCGCGCTCCTCATCGGGACTCCGCCAACTAAAGGTTGGCGGCTCCATGAGGAGGTTCACGTCGGGAGGGGAAGGAATCAAGGGCGTCAAAAGCAAGAAGACCGGACGCTCCCGAAAGAACGCCCGGCCTACCCCCAACGAGACTCAGATAGTTTACTTGAAAATCTTCTGCGGGTGCTCTTTGGCCCACTTCAACGCTTCTTCCGAGGCCGCCCACTTGATGGCGTTGGCCATCAGCTTTTGGAAGTTCTCGTTGACCCAAGCCAGATTGTCATGTCCATGCTGGATGTAGACGATCGGGCTGTTCTCTGCGGCCTTGTACCACGCTTCAAGATTGCTGCCGACCGGCGGGTTCCAGTTGGGATCGCGCCTTCTCGCCGGTTCGAAGTTCTCCGGCTTGGCCACGAAGTCGGTGCGCAGCAGCGGATTAATTGAATCCTCGAAGTAAGGGCAGTTGTAGGTTTCGTCGACGATGTCAAAACCGTCACCGAGGCCTTCTAGAATCGGATGTCCCTTCGCCTCGGGAACGACCGACGTGTGTTGCTTGGTGCCTGGCTGGTAGCCCGAGAAGGGGTAATCAACGCCGCGCTTGGTGACTGGGTTGCCCCAATCGCAGGCGCCGCCAATGACTTCGCTGTACTCATCCCAGGCTTGATTCCAGGCCGCGATGGAGTGATGGAAGAACACCATACCTTTGCCGAACTTCAGCAGCGCTTCTAAACCGTCCTGCGACTTCTGCGGCGGGGCTTCGAAGCCCATCGTTCCGTCGGCAAGCTTCATCTCGCGACGTCCCATGGCGTCGAAATAGACGAAGACGTCATAGGGCTCCGCCATTTTCGGATCCCAGAAAACCTGTGCAGCCGGCTGCTCGACGTGAGTCCAGGTAATCGTCTCGCCGAGCTTGTCGAAGAGCGCGAAAAAGTTCTCGCGGTCGTAGGCATGGCCTTTGGTGACCAACAGAACCTGAATGGGTCCGCTGCCGCCTTGGGTCATGCGGCGGCCTTGCGCTTGCGCGTCTGGAGTCAACACAGCGGCCATGGCCAACACGGCCGCCGCAGCTAACAGGCTGCTAAGAACTGAACGAGATCGCGTCATATGGCTTCTCCTGACTAAATGCTGATGTTTCGAGTGTTGGCCGCGCGAAACGTTTCACTCGGCCAGGATGGCGCTATTTGAAGATCTTCGCCGGGTTAGCCTTGGCCCAGGCAAGGCCTTCCTTCGAAGCGGTCCAGCGAATTGCGTTTTCCATCAAAAGCCGAAAATTCGCGTTCGACCAGGCCACGTCGTCGTGACCATGTTGGATGTAGACGATCGGGCTGTTCTCAGCGGCTTTGTACCAAGCGGTCATGTTGCTGCCTGGAGGATGATTCCAGTTCGGCTCGCGCCGCAAGCCGATCTCGAATTCCTTCGTCGTCGGGACGAAATCGGTCCGCAAAAGCGGATGGACATGGTCCTCAAGCATCGGAGCCAGATAGGTCTCGTCCACGATGTCGAAGCCGTCGGTGAGGCCAGCCACCACAGGATGGCTCTCTTCGCCGGGCTCAACCGTGATGTGCTCGCGCGTATTGGGGCGATAACCCGAGAAGGGGTACTCCTTGCCATGAACGTTCTTGATCGTGCGGCCCCAATCGGCGGCGCCGCCCATGATCTCGATGTACTCAGGCCAGGTGTGAACCCAGGAGGCCAGCGCGTGATGGAAGAAGACCATGCCCTTGCCCTGCCGCAGCAGCGCGGCGAGGTTTTGCTTCATCTTCGGCGTGGGTTCGATATCAATCGGCGTGCCGTCGGCATTGCGTCCGCCGCGGCCGGCCATGTCGTAGTAGACGAAGACGTCGTAGTCCTTGGCGAGTTCAGGATTCCAGAATTCGGTGGCCGCCGGATGCTCCACGTGCGTCCAGGTGATCGTGTCGCCCAACGAATCGAACATCTCGAAGAAGTTCGCACGATCGAAGGGGTGGCCCTTGGTGACGAGCAAGACCCGGATTTCACCCGTGCCTCCAGGCGTCACGCGTCGCTGAGCTTTTGCAGTTTTCGCCAAAGGCAATGCGGCAGCGGCGGCTACTGCTCCGGCCGCGACCAGCTCACGTCGAGAGACGCCGCCAGAGGGCTTGTTTTTGCTCGGTTTCTTAGATTCCATCGCCATCTACTCCTTCAACACCTACACGTAGGACTGTCGAGACACTAGCATAAATCATTCAGCCCTCGGGATTGCCATAGTGCGGGATTTCACATGGTCTAGCCCCTCGTCTGGGGACCGCTGGCCGCCGCCGTGCAGACCGCTGTGTGAGCGGCTAGACTGTTACGAACGGGTTGCTGCAGTTGGACCGTCTTGTGTCCCGCCGCGGCATCGTCTACGATTCTGACTGGTTCCGGGGGATGGGTTCGCCGCGTGCGAACGGTGGGTTTGCAGCGCTGGCGCCCCCTCGCATAATCGAGTTTTTGCTGAGAGAAGGAGAGTTCGAATGGGCAAGAAGATACTGATGATCGTTGGAGATTTTGTTGAAGACTACGAGGTAATGGTGCCCTTCCAGGCGCTGCAGATTCCGGGACACACGGTCCACGCGGTCTGCCCCGATAAGAAAGCCGGCGAGACCGTGCGCACCGCCATTCATGATTTCGAGGGCGATCAGACGTACACAGAGAAGCCCGGTCACAATTTTGCGCTCAACGCGACCTTCGCCGACGTCAAAGCCGCCGACTACGATGCGCTGTGCATCCCGGGCGGTCGCGCCCCTGAGTACCTGCGCTTGAACGCCAAGGTGCTCGACATCGTGCGCCACTTCTCGGACGCCAATAAGCCGATCGCCGCCGTGTGTCACGGCGCCCAGATCCTGACCGCAGCAGGCTGCTTCAAGGGCCGTAAAATTAGCTGCTACCCGGCTTGTGCACCTGAGGTGACCGGCGGCGGCTCCGAGTACATGGAGATCGCGATCACCGACGCCTACACCGACGGCAATCTGGTCACCGCACCGGCCTGGCCCGCGCACACTGCGTGGCTTCGCCAATTCCTCAAGGTGATTGGCTAGCCCTAGGACATCGAAGACAAAACGAACGGGCAGGACGGCGATTGCCGCTCCTGCCCGTTTTGCTTGAGTTCATACCAAACACCCTGAAGGTCGAGAGTGCATGGGCTCCAATTTCGTCCTACCGCGCGGCGAACCTAGGACACTTGCGTTGTATCTATTGCGCGGTGGCGACAGGGATGACCGGACCGACCGGCGTGGACTTGCCGTAGACGGTCAGAACGACTTGATTGTTGCCGGGCTGAGCTTGCGCGGGAGGCCGAATAACGAGTTGATACAGACCGGCGGAGCCGGGCGTAGCGCCGACGTAGAAGATATCCAGGGGGTCCATGACGATTCCGCCGAAGGTGACCATGACATTGGCATCTTCGAGCAGCGGCGCCGCGCCCGGCACCAATTCGCCTGCCTTTGAACCAGCTTCGGTCTCGCCAAAGCCGGTGCCGTAGAGGGTGATGATCTGGCCCGTCTGGGCCGGCCGCGACGGACCGTACTCATCGTTGAACATGGCGGCGGGAGCGACGATGGCGTTGTCGACATTGAAGCGCGCTGCGATGAGGCCGTCGTCGCCCACCGGCGAGTAGAGAAAGAAGCCCGGCGTCGCTTCCTCGACCGTCGTCATCTCTGGGCCGCTCGTTGCCGCGCTGGGAATGGGACCAACGGCGGCGACTCTGAGCGGCTCGCTAGTGACGGCGTTCGCAGTATCGCAATTCGAGATCACACGGAAGGTCGCCGGCCCCAACATCTTCTTCTCTGACGCCTGTGCGTTGATCTGCCCCGGCGTCACGGCGAAAATCGGAATCCGCTCGTCGTTCATCTCCAGGCACGCACCACCCAAGATTCGGTCGAGGTCGCCGGCGCCGTTGAGCGTTGGGAAGAGGACGGTCTGCTTTGTGAAGTTTTCGCCGAACACGCTGATGATCGACAACGGCGAGACCGTCTTTACTTTCGGCGCCAACGTCGAGAGGATTACGCCGCCCTCGAAGATCGCCGGGGGGCCGAGCGGCGCGAAGCTTCCAAAGACGTCGAAGCCGCGGCCGGAGTCCCTGGACATCGTCAACTGCTGGAGGTCGCTACCGTCGGGATTTGCGCTGAAGAGTTCGCCGCTGACCCTAAAGCGGTAAAAAAGGACCTTCGAACCGTCCGGAGACCATAGGGCACTCGCGTTGTTTCCGGCTTGCGTTACGGCGCGGAGGTTTGTTCCGTCGGCGTTCACAACGTAGATTTGATTAGGCAGGCCGTGTTGGAAAGCAATCTGCGTTCCGTCGGGGGACCATGTCGGGAGAGCGTCGCGCACGTCGGGATCGTTGGTGAGGTTCATCAAGCCGGTTCCGCCGACGTCGATGACGAAGATGTCGTTAGTTTGGAAGTTGGCGCTGGTCCCGTGGAAAGTGATTTTCGTTCCGTCTGGCGAGAACTTCGCCCCCTCGTGGTTCATGTCGCTGCCTGTGATTGCGACGTCGTTGCTTCCGTCCGCGCCCATCACGTGAATCTGCGAGAAGAACAACGCTGCCAAATAGAGAATTCGAGAACCATCGGGCGACCATTGGGGTTGATAGTCGTACGGGTTGCCGAAGGTCAACTGCTGAAGATTCGACCCGTCGGCGTTTGCCTTGAAGATATGAGAATTGCCGCCGCGCGTGGAAGAGAACAAGATTTAGATGCCGTCAGGAGACCAGCGAGGCTCCAAATCTTGTCCATCCGAATCGGCGAAGGCGGTGAGTCCGCTGCCGTCGGCATGGATGACGTAGACGATCCTGTCCGAATCGCTGCTCGGCTGTCGGCCACCCTTCGTCGTTACGCTGAAGGCGACTCGCATGCCATCCGGCGACCATCGGGGCTCCCACTTGGAGCCAGGGAGGATCTCGGCAGTTGTCAGCGGCGTCGATACGCCCGACGGCACGTCGAGGATGAAGAGTTCGTACTCGTCGTTGATTTCGCGTTGATGGACGATTTTCTGCGCCGTCGCGTCGAAGGCCGCTGCGGCCAACAGGATCAACGCCCCGGCGAGACGGCAAAGGGATTGTGAGCGACTGGCTAAGACGTACATCAGAAGCGCCCACGTTAGCAGAAGGCGCAGATCCTGCTGCGTGGTTCAGGGCGGTCGACGTTGCATACTAGATCCATGCGTAATCAGCATGACCTCCTCTCCCGGCGCCTCCTGATACAGCTTGCCGCCGGGCTAGCTGCAGCGCCGGTATTCGGTCAAACCGGACGGCGCTATGAGGAGATTCGCCGCATCCCGGCGCCCGAGGCGAACCAAGCCGTGGCGGCAGACGAACATCATCTCTACGCCATCGACAATCACGCCATCGGCAAGTACGACAAACAGAGTGGCGAGCGCGTGGCGCATTGGGAGTGCGAGAACGCCAAGCCGCTGATCCATCTCGATAGTGGGGTCGTCTACGGCGGCGTGTTGTGGTGCACGCACTCGAACTTCCCTGGCGTGCCGATGACCAGTTCGATTGAGACTTGGGATGTCTCCAATCTGCAGCACGGCAGTAGTTACAGCTTCGGCATCTCCGCGGGCTCGGCGACGTGGATGGATCTCTACGCCGGTTCTCGCTACGTGAATTTCGCCCACTACCGAACCAATGCCGACGAAGCGGACCGCGATCCGAGCTGGACCACGTTGATTCAGTACGACAGCGAATGGCGGCAGCGCCAATCTTGGGTCTATCCGGCGGAAGTGGTCTCGAAGCTGGGGGTGATGTCGATCTCCGGCGGCGTGTTTGGCCGCGACGGACGCCTCTACACGACGGGCCATGACAACCCGGAGATTTACGTCTTCAGCTTCCCCACGGGCGGCTCGACGCTCGTACTCGAAGAAACCATCCCCATGCCGATGCACGGGCAGGGAATTGCGCTGGACCCCGTCGATCTGACGCTGCTCTACGGCATCGACCGGCCCAGGAAAGAAATCGTCGTGACGCGCATCGCCTAATTTGCCGCGACTGGAATGACCGGCCCAACCGGCGTCGACTTCCCATAGACCGTCAGTACTACTTGTTTGTTGCCGGGTGTGGTCCCTTCGGGAATGCGAATCGCTAGTTGGAATAACCCCGCCGTTCCTGGCGTGACCCCCACATAGAGGATGTCTTCCGCCGCCAAGGGAATGCCGCCGACCGTGACCATCGGATTTGCCCCATCCAACACCGTCGCCGCGCCCGAAGCGAGGCGGCCGGTCGCGAGGGCGGGATCCGTTTCTCCCCAGCCCGTGCCGAATAGCAACATGATGTCGCCAGGCTTGGCCGGCCGCGACGGACCGAACTGATCGCTGAACAGAGCGTCTGGGGCCACGGCGGCGAATCCGTCGTTGAAGCGTGCCGCGATAAATCCGTCGTTCGCCACCGGGTTGAAGATGAAGAACCCCGGCGTGGCCTCGCTCATGGTGACCATCTCGACGCTACTTCGCGTTGCAAGCGGGGTGTCGCAATCTCGGATCATCACGACGCCGACAGGCCCTGCCGTGGGCGTCCCTGGCGTCTGCACATTGGCCTGAGTTGGAGTAATCGCAAAGATCGGCGCACGCTCGCCGCCAATCTCCACGCAGGTTCCACCGAGGATCGTATCGATCCGGCCCTCGCCGTCTAAGTTAGGGAACAAGATCGTCTCGCTGGAAAGGTCCATGCCGAAGATGCTGATGATCGAAAGCGGCGAAATCGTCTCCACCTTCGGCGCCAAATTAGCCAAGATCACGCCGTCGGCAAAGATGGCAGGCGGCTGGCCGAAGCTGAAATTCCCAAACAACTGTGGATTGAAGTCGTTGCCCGCCGCCGTTGTGAGTCGCGTCACATTGCTTCCGTCGGCGTTCATTATGTAGAGGTCCAAGTCGGCGGCGTCTCGATTCGAACTGAAGACGATCCGCGAGCCGTCCGGTGACCATTGCGCGAAGCCGTCTCCGCCCGCGTTCGCGGTAAGGTTCTGCGGCGCGCTGCCGTCCGCGTTCATGACGTAGATCTCGTCATTGCCGTCCCGAGCGGAGCTGAAGAGAATCCGCGAACCATCCGGGGACCAAAGCGCTGACTCGTCGTCCCCTGGGCTATTCGTCAGATTGATCTTGTTGCTCCCGTCGGCGTTCATCACGTATATTTCGCGGCTGCCCGCCAACCCAGAAGTAAACGCAATGCGCATTCCGTCGGGCGACCACTGCGGGTCAGTGGAGGAGTCCAAGTCGAGGGTGAGATTGACCTTGTCGAAGTCCACCGTGTCCATGACGAGGATAGAGATCCTGCCGATACGGTTGGCTGCGTATGCAATGAAGGCGCCGTTCGGCGACCACCGCGCATCGCTGAGCAGAGCCTGCTCATTGGTCTTCGTGAGGGGAAAGCTACCGTCTGCGTTCATGACCGCAATCTGTTCGACGCCGTTGCGGGTCGAGTTGTAGGCGATCTTCGTTCCGTTGGGTGACCAGCGGGCAAGCGCGTCACCGTCTCCGGGCGTGTTGGTGAGGTTAGACGGTTCGCTGCCGTCCGCGTTCATGACGTATATTTCGCCGTTCCCGTCGCGAGCGGAAGTGAAGACGATCTTGGT
>JAQCLD010000049.1 GCA_027592785.1 Acidobacteriota bacterium | reverse complement strand
CCCACATCTGTAGGGGCGCCGAGAGCCCTGCTTTGGTTAGCGGTCAGGCGTCAAATAGGTAATCCGGGATTAGACGGACCTATTACCCTTTCGGTTAGTCGTTTACCAAGTTATGATGCGGAATCTTCACAGCCAACTAATCCGGGTAGGCGATAACGGTGAACTGGGAATTCAAAGAGAAATCCACTTGGAACGGATTGATGACATACTCCCCACTCAACATCGCACTGCCCGTATTCTGCAGCAACTCAAGAACGTACCCGCTCGGCAGAGCATCGCGTAACTGTTGCTCGCTCGTAAACAAATCTTCCACATCGCGTCCCACTGTCAATGCCATCACAGCCACAGGTCGAGTCGACTCCATCGTTGTCCTCAGTCCCTTTAGGACCGGCTGTTCGTATCCCTCCACGTCGATCTTAATCAAGTCCACCGCCGTTATCCCCGTCTCTCTGAAGTAGCTGTCTCCGTTGACAACGCGCAGCTGAATTACGTCCCCCAAGCTCGGGGCGAAGTTCGCAACGAAGCTACCCAATCCGTGATTGGACTTAGGTGGTTCGCGGAAATCTAATAGGGACTCGCTGGCTCCTAATCCAATGGGGTGAATCGTAACATTGGTCAGCGAGTTCATATCAACAGCGGCGTGCAACCGTTCCAATATCGTGGGAAACGGCTCGAATGCATGAACCTGGCGGCTGAAGCGGGAAGCGAATATCGTGTGCTGGCCTGTGTTGGCGCCGACATCGACGAATATGATCGGCTCATCCCGTATGGCCCCGGCGACGTCTTTCAAGAACATCAACAGCGGCTTCTCGAACGCCCCAAAGTAAAGGATGTTCAAGTCGATTAAGTTGGTTGACTCGCCGCTGTAGCGTAGGCCATAGAAATTGGTCGTGAACTCGATGTCTCTTTCCTTGAAGCTTTGTATCACAAGCCTCGGCGGATACACGTTCTCCTGGAGTTCCTTGAGGAGCCCGCGGTAGTGGATAACCAATCCGCTCAGCAACAGACAAAGCGGACCGAAGGCGGCCAACACGTACTTGGCGTCATTCTGATTTCGCATCGAGGAACTCTTACAAGGTCGGTTCGAGCCTTAGTCCAATAATACACGCACGCAGTTCGTCGCCATCGGCTACGATCAGAATCGTCATGCTTACACGTCGACGCTTCCTGCAAACAGCTGCCGCCGGCAGCATCCTCTCCGCCCAGGTCCAAGCCGCCCTGGCGGAAATGAAGATTACGCGCATACGCTACTACGACTCGCCTTTGGGCATGCGCGTGTTCAACCAAAGCTCTCAAATCGTGACGGTCGAAACAGATGCAGGCATTACCGGAATCGGCGAAGGCGGCTCCACCGAAATGATGAAGTCCCTCGCCGGGATGATCATCGGCGAACGTCCCAACCGCATCGAACAGCTCTGGCAGCTCATGTACCGCGGCGAATTCTATCCCCCAGGGCGCGAGAAGATTCATGCGCTCGGCGCCCTGGACATGGCGCTGTGGGACATCAAAGGCAAAGCGCTCGACGTCCCCGTTTACGAACTCCTCGGCGGCCTGACGCGTAACTACATCAACTGTTACTCGACTGGCTTCCCGTCGCAAGGGAACACGCGCGACACGGCCCGCGCCTGTGTGGACTTCGGCTTCAAAGCTTTCCGCACTAGCGTCATCGGACGCGGCGACGAAGCCTTTGAGCCGCAACGGGCTGTCCGCGAAACCGTTGGGCACTGCGAGCAGATCCGCGAAGGCGTCGGCGAAAATGGCTCTTGGGCCATCGACTATCACACCCGCCTAGAGTTCGCCGACGCGGTGCGCCTCAGCGCGCTGCTTGAACCTCTCGAGCCGATCTTCTGCGAGGACCTGGTGCGCTCCGAGAATCCCGGCATCTATCGCCAACTACGCCCGATGGTCAAAGTGCCGATTGCCGTCGGCGAACACTTCGCGGACCGCTGGGAAGTCAATGAACTGATCGAGGGACGACTCATCGACTACTCGCGCGTCACGCTGCCGAACGTCGGCGGCATCACCGAAATGAAAAAGCTGGCCACCTACTGCGAGCCGCATTACGTCGGCTTGGTGCCGCATTTCACCGGACCAATCGCCGAGGCAGCACTGGTGCACGTGTTGGGCTCGGCGCCGCAATTCGGCATGATGGAAATGACCGGCGACGGCTCCCAAGAACTGCCGCACCTGCCGGAGTGCTACGACTTCCGGGCCGGCAAGATGTATCCCAATAACCGCCCGGGACTGGGGGTCGTTTTCGACTCGACCAAGGCGACGCAAATCGCTGAAATCACCGAGCACGTTACCCTCGCGCCCAAGTACTACCGCGAAGACGGCTCACTGACTAACTGGTAGTGCGCCGGTCCCTGGCTGCTTATTCCATGGCCATGACGGCGGCGAACGCGTCGACACCGTACCAGAGGTTCGCCAGCCGCAGGCTCTCGTTCTCGGCGTGCTGGTTGTTGTCGTGGTTGGCGATTGGCAATAGCAGCACCGGCTTGCCTAACAAGTCCGTAAATAGATAGAGCGGAAGCGAGCCGCCCATCGTCGGAACCAGCAACACTTCTTCCCCTGCCGCCTCGGTCATCGCCGCGGCGATGTCCTTGGCGATCGGCAGGCTCATTTCCGTCCGTGCCGCGGGATACCCTCTGCTGCGAGTCACTTTGGCGATCTTCGGATGCTGTTGGCGCGTCTCCTCGTCCGGGTCTTCAGGCACCACGTGAAAGCCCCTCTGGCGGATGTGCCGCTCCACTAAATCCAGCATCTTCTCGGGATCGTTGCCCTTCACTAGGCGCACGTCCAACGCGGCTGTCGCGGTATTCGGAATGATGTTGGTCGCCAGCGCGCCGGTGTGCCCGCTCGACAGACCGCGCACCGTCAACGCCGGCAGCAGCAAGCGCTCCGGCAGCGTCTCGCCTTGACCCTCCGTCCAGGCCAGCCCTAGCTCGGTCTTCAACTCGTCTTCGTAGTTCGGCATCTTCGCCAATGCGGCTCGCTCTTCGTCGCCAAGCGGCGCCACGGAGTCATAAAACTCTTCGATGATGACCTTGCCGTTCTGGTCCTTCATGCTGGCTAGCAACTGCGCCAACTCCATTGCCGGCACCGGGGCCCAGTTGCCGTAGTGCCCGCTATGCAACGGACGATTGGCGCCATAGATGGTCACGTCCATGTGCGCGTCCCCCCGCGCGCCAAACAATAACTGAGGCTTGCGGCTCTGGTGCACGGGCCCATCGCAGAACAGCCAAACGTCTACATCGGCGAACTTGTCGCGGTGCGTTGTGAGGTATGCGCCCAGATGCGGCGAACCCGCTTCTTCCTCGCCGTCGAACAGGAATTTCAAGTTGGCCGTTGGCTTGATGCCCTTCTGATTGAAGGCATCCAATGCCGCTAGCAAGGCGACTATTGGGGCCTTGTCGTCGCCGGCCGAACGGGCGTAGAGCCGCCACTCGGGGTCGACCTTTTCTCCTGGTTCGGGAAACTCGATGGCATGCCCGCCTTCGTCATGCCGGGCCGTCCACAACGTCGGCTCCCAGGGACTCTGCAGCCACTGCGAAGGGTCTACCGGCTGTCCGTCGTAGTGCGCGTAGATGCCGAGCGTTCGCGTGGCGCCTGGAACGTTCAACTCGCCGAAGACTAACGGCGGTGCGCCGTATGAGCTGAGCAGTTGGGTTTTGACGCCGCGCTTGGCGAACTCGGCGGCCACGTAGTCGGCGTTGCGCTGGATGTTCACGGTGTCCCGCGCCACGTTGGGGATGCGTAGTAGTTCGGCGAACTGCTGAAGGATCTCGACTTCGTGGGCCTGGCGATAAGTGCGGGCCGTTTCGACAGGCGTCTGGGCCGAGGCTATGGCCGCAAGAGTGAGTAGGAGGATTGTTGCTCGGCGCATGACGACAAGATAGCAGCGCCGACGGGTGCTGCGTTGAGTGTTGGGATGGTAGCGGGGATAGCGGCCTGGTAACGGGTTCGAGGCGACGGTTTGGGGTGACAGTCAGCAGATGACAGTCACCTGCGGGCTGGTGCCGACACGATCAGCAACTGATCTCCTCCGCGCTGGAACTCGTAGCGGACGCGTTGCTGGTGTATTGCGTCGCCCTCCGCCGTCAGCTTTTCGATCAGCGGGTGCAAGTGCGGCGATGGGTCTCCTGAGTACTCGAGCAGCGGAAAGATGCGGACTTCGTGTGCGACGCGGGCGAGTTCGCGGATGGCGGCGAGGTGGAAGTCGAGGGACAACTGCTCGGAGTAGGTGAAGAGCAGGTGGGAGCATAGGGCCAGTTCGAACTCGCCGTCCTTGAAGGGCAGGCTGGGCAGCGCTAGGGAACGATAGCGGCCTTGCTCGAAACCTTCGGGGAGATCCGCCAGGAAGCGTTGCATGGCGGCGAGGCGGGCTTCGACCAATTGTTCGGGAGAATTGAAGACGGTCCAGACGTAGCGGTCGCGGTCGGCGTTGACGTGTTCGATGATGGCCGGCGCGGTTTCGCGGATGCGAGCGTCGATGGCCTCAGCGCTGTACTCATAGATCGGGTCGCAGGAGACGACGCTGCAGCCGAGTTCCGATAGCTCGGCGTTGAAGGCGGCTGGGCCGGCGCCGCAGTCGAGGATGCGTTTCCGCAGGTCGTGCTCGGAGAGCGCGAACATGGCGCGGTACTCGGCGAGGGAGCGTCCCCAGGGTTTGACCTCGTTTAGGGGCATCTAGGGAGTTTGGCATGAGGATGCGTGGCAGCTGAAGTGCGTTGTCTTACACGTTTGCGCTCAGCGAGGGTTTTAACCCCCGCATCCTAATAGCGGCCGACGTTTCTTCGCGGCCCAGCTGTGCCGATGTGGTTTCCGATTGTGGCGGTTCGCGCGCTGGTGCCCGCCGCTTACGCGGCGGGGCTCGGGTCGCTGAGTGTTGTGCGGTTGGAACGGATATCGTGAGAAAGCGATAGCGGTTCAGCGCACGGAGAAGCGGTACTCGGTCGTTGAGTGGTAGGTTTGGCCGGGGCGGAGGATGGTGGAGGGGAAGGTGGGTTGGTTGGGGGAGTCGGGGTAGTGTTGGGTTTCGAAGCAGAAGCCGGCGCGGCGGTTGTAGACGGTGCCGGACTTGCCGATGAGGCTGCCGTCCAGGAAATTGCCGGTGTAGAACTGCACGCCGGGCTCGGTGGTCCAGACTTCCATGACGCGGCCGCTGGTGGCCTCGTGGACGCGGGCGGTCAGCTCCAGGCTGTCTTTGCTGCGGCGGCTGATGATGTAGTTGTGGTCGTAGCCGCCGCCGTTCTTGATCTGCTCGTCTTGCTGGTTGATGCGTGAGCCGATTTGCATGGGCTGGCGGAAGTCGAAGGGCGTGCCTGCGACGGGCGCGGCTTCTCCGGTGGGAATGAGCGTCGGGTCGACCGGCGAGAAGTGGTCGGCGAACAGCTGTAGTTCCGTGGCCAGGATGTCGGTTTTACCGGCGTCTTTCAAATTGAAATACGAGTGGTTGGTGAGGTTCACGACGGTCGGCGCGTCGGTGTTGGCCGTGTACTCGATGCGCAAAGCGTTGCCATCGGTCCAGGTGTAGCGGACGCGGGTCGTCAACGTGCCCGGGTATCCTTCTTCGCCGTCTTCGCTGACGTAAGTGAGCGCCAGGCCGGGTCCGTCGGGTCCGTCGAAGGCGACGGCTGCCCAGACGCGGGCGTCAAAGCCGCCGAGGCCGCCGTGCAGCGCGTTCTCCCCATTATTCACGGCTAGGGTGTAGGTCTGGCCGTCAAGCGGGAAGCGTCCCTTGGCGATACGGTTGCCGTAGCGGCCGATGAGCGCGCCGAGGTAGGTCGACCTGCTGGTATAGCCTTCGAGCGTGTCGAAGCCGAGGACGACGTCGGCGAGCTTGTTGGCCTTGTCAGGGACGGTCAGGGAGACGACGACGCCGCCGTAGGTGGCGATGCGCGCCTGGCCGCCGCCGGCGTTGGTGAGCGTGTAGAGTTCGACGTGTTCGCCAGCGTTGGTCTTGCCCCAGGGTTCGACCGTGACTCCTCTTTGGGCGAAGAGCGGAGCTACGAATATGAGAAGTCCTAGAGCGAGTCGCATTGTGTGGGAATTGTAATACAACGGGGCAGGTCGAATTTGAGGCTGAGAAGGAGTACAATCACGTCGCAAGTGAGATGAGGTGATTCAGGTGAAGGCGTTTCGCATTGCGATGGTTTTGTTTTTGGCCGCGTTTCCGGCGTGGGCGCAGCACGAAGAGGTTGTGAATCCACGCCAATCGCCGGAGGACGTCGCCGTAGGCGGACGAATTTTCCGCTCGCACTGCGCGGTGTGCCACGGCCTGGGGGGCGTGGGCGACCGAGCGCCGAATTTAACAACGGGACAGTTCCGCCATGCGACGAGCGACAGCGCGCTGCATGAAGTGGTTTCACGCGGCATTCCGGGGACGGAGATGCCGGGCGTGTACTTTAACGGCGCGGAGGTGTGGCAGGTGGTGGCCTATGTGCGGTCGCTGAGTGGAGCCGCGACCGACGAAAAAATCACCGGAGACGTCGCAGCGGGCCAGAAGGTTTACGCGTCGAAGAGTTGTGCACGGTGTCACCGCGTGAACAGCGAAGGCGGTCGCTCGGGGCCGGATTTGAGCCGAATTGGCGGATCGCGTTCGCAGGCACACTTGCGGGCGGCGGTGGTGAACCCCAACGAGAAAGTGCTGCCGAATCAGTGGCGCTTTAGCGGGGCGACGAAGGACGGCACGATCGTCAGCGGGCGCCTGTTGAACGAAGACACCTATACGGTGCAGATGTTCGATGCGCGCCTGGGATTGATGTCGTTGGCGAAGGCGGATATGGCCAGCTACGAGGTGCTGAAAGAGTCGGCAATGCCTTCGTACGAAGGCTCGATTGCCGGCAAGGATTTGGACGATTTGACGGCCTACTTGGCCTCGCTGCGATGAGGGAGTTGAGAGCCATGAAATACACGATGCGACTTGCGGCGGGGCTCTTGTTTGCGGCCACGTTGACCGCGCAAGTGACGTCAGAGCGATTGCTGAATGCTGCCCAGGAGCCGGGCAACTGGCTGACGTATTCGGGCACGTATCAGAGCCAGCGCTACAGCCCGTTGGATCAGATCACGCGGGAGAACGCGTCGAAGCTGAAGTTGAGTTGGGTGTTCCAGGCGAGCTCGCTGCAGAAGTTTGAGGCGACGCCGCTAGTTGTAGATGGCGTGATGTATTTGACGCAGGCTCCGAATGACGTGGTGGCGCTTGACGCGAAGACGGGCAGGAAGTTTTGGACTTACAACCATCAGTTGCCGGAGACGATCAACGTCTGCTGCGGTGCCGTGAACCGGGGCTTGGCGATATTGGGCGACCAGTTGTTTATGGGGACGGTGGACGGCTATTTGTTGGCGCTCGATGCGACGACGGGCGCGGTGAATTGGAAGACCAAGGTTGTTGAGTACAAGAACGGCTACTCGCTCACAGTGGCGCCGCTGATTGTGAAGGGCAAGGTGATCGTCGGCACGGCGGGCGGGGAGTACGGCATTCGCGGATTTCTCGATGCGTACGACGCGCAGACAGGCGAACAGGCCTGGCGGTTCTATACGATTCCGGGGCCGGGCGAGCCGGGTCATGAGACCTGGGAAGGCGACTCGTGGATGACGGGCGGGGGCTCGGCGTGGGTGACAGGTTCATACGATCCGGAGCTGAACTTGGTCTATTGGGGCATCGGCAATCCGGCGCCGGATTGGAACGGCGATGTGCGCATGGGCGACAACCTGTATACGGATTCGGCGGTGGCGCTCGATGCCGATACGGGCAAATTGAAATGGCATTTCCAGTTCACGCCGCATGACGAATGGGATTGGGATTCGGTGCAGGTCCCGGTGCTGGTAGACCGCGAGTTTCAGGGGCGCATGCGCAAGGTGATTTTGTGGGGCAACCGCAACGGTCACTTCTACGTGCTGGACCGGGCGACTGGCGAGTATCTGCTAGGCAAGGCGTTTGTACACCAGACGTGGAACGACGGACTCGACGAAAAGGGCAGGCCGAAGACGCGCCAGGCTGCGGCGCCTTCGATTGAGGGCACGAAGGTGTATCCGGGGGTGCAGGGCGGAACGAATTGGTATTCGCCGTCCTACAGCCCGCAGACGGGATTGTTCTACTTGTCGGTGTGGGAGTACGCCAGCACGTACCACAAGAATGACCCGATCTACGCGGAAGGACATCGCTTCCTAGGCAGCCTGCCGCGGAGGGTGGAAGGCGATCCGGGGTATGGAGCAATCCGCGCGCTGGACCCGGAGACGGGCGAAATGGAGTGGGAGTTCCGCATGGTGGAGGTCACCAACAGCGGATTGCTGTCGACGTCGACGGGCGTGCTGTTCTCGGGCAGCAATGAGGGGCACTTCTTGGCGCTGGACGCCCGCAATGGGCAAGAGATTTGGCGCACGAACTTAGGAGGGCGGGCTTATGCTTCGCCGATCACCTATACGGTCGACGGCGAGCAGCAGATTTCGATTGCTGCCGGAAATGCGCTCTTTACGTTTGTGCTGGGCGAGTAGGTTGCCGGGGCTATAGCTGACGCGGCGAGAGGCCGATAGGAGAGGCGGGGGGTTGTTTATGGACCCCGTAAGTCCAGTACGGCTTTCCCGGATCTACGAGGACGTGGACTGGGTCGCGAAGTCGCGGCGAACGCGTCGCGGCAAGAAAAAGCAGGACGAATACAGGCCGTCGAAACGGCCTCGCGAAGGGGCTGCGGACGGGGAGTCTGGCCAGGACACCTTCGAGCCCTCAGAACCCCACGAGTGACTCCAAATCGGCACCTTCCGTATGCTAAGGTCAACGCTGTCGGCAGGGAAGGAGAACGCGTTGAGAAAGCTTGGGAAAGTCGCTGTTTTGGGGGCTGGGACGATGGGTTCCCGGATCGCCGCTCACTTTGCGAATGCCGGCGTGGATTGCCTGCTGATGGACATCCCAGCGCCGGGAGGCGAGACGCCTCAGGCGCGCAATGCGATCGTCGAAAAGTCGCTGAAAGGACTGGCGAAATCGAGACCGCCGGCATTTTTCACCGAAGCGGCGGCCAAACATCTGCGCGTCGGCAACTTCCAGGATGATCTGGACCGCGTGCGCGACGCGGAATGGATTATCGAGGTGGTCGTCGAGAAGTTCGACGTTAAGCGTCAGCTGTTGGAGCAAGTCGACCGCTTGAGGCGGCCGGGCTCGCTGGTGAGTTCGAATACTTCGGGCCTGCCGATTGGCAAGTTAGCGGAAGGTCTTTCCGATGACTTCCGCAAGCATTGGCTGGGAACGCACTTCTTCAATCCGCCGCGGCACATGCGGCTGGTGGAGCTGATTCCGACGCCGGAGACTGCGCCGGAAGTGACCGCTTGGGCGCAGGAGTTTTGCGACAAACGGCTGGGCAAGGCGGTGGTCTTCGCTAAGGACCGCCCGAACTTCATCGCCAATCGGATCTTCTTGTTCTCGGTAATGCACACGCTCAAGACGAGGCGTGAGCAGGGCTTGACGGTAGAAGAGGTGGATGCGCTGACCGGGCCGCTGGTGGGGCGTCCGCGTATGGCGACGTTCCGGCTGGCGGACTTCACCGGCATCGACATTTGCTTGTATGTCGGGAGCAATTTGTATGAGCTGGTGCCGGATGACGAGCAGCGAGATGTGTATGTCGCGCCGGAGTATTTGAAGCACATGGTGGAGCAAGGCATCGTCGGCGACAAGGCGGGCCAGGGCTTCTACAAAAAGGATCGCAAGGCGCCGGGCGGACGCTTGGTAATCGATCTGGACACGCTGGACTACCGCGAGATGAAGACGCCCGAATGGGAGTCAGTGTCAGCGGCAAAGCGATTGCCGACGGTGGTGGATCGCGTCAAGGCGATGATCGGCTCGGACGACGCCGCGGGGCGCTTCATCTGGACAACGTTGAGCGAGTTGTTTCTCTACGCGGCGAATCGCATACCCGAAGTTTGCGACGACATTGTTTCGATCGATCGCACGATGACCGCCGGTTTCAATTGGGAGCGCGGCATCTTTGAGATTTGGAACGGGCTGGGAGTTCGTGAGACGACGGAGCGGATGACGAAGGAAGGCAAGGCGCTGCCTGCGCTTGTCGAGAAGGTGCTGGCGTCGCCTTCGCAGGCGTTCTATGGCAGCGGCAATGGGCAGCCGACGTACTTCGATCTAGCCGCGGGCGGACAGAAGACGATTCCGGAGCAGCAAGGCGTTATCAACTTGCGCCGAGTTCGGGGTGCGTCGAAGCCGGTAGAGGCCAACGCGGGAGCGAGTCTTTGGGACATCGGCGACGGCGCGGCGTTGTTGGAATTTCATTCGAAGGCGAACGCGCTGGACCAGAACGTTTTCGAGATGCTGGCGCGGTCGGTTGAGATCGCCGAAGAGCGTTTCGATGCCTTGGTGATAGGCAATCAGGGCGAAAACTTCTGCGTTGGAGCCAATCTGCAGATGATCTTGGGCTTGGCCATGGCCAAGGACTGGGAGGAGATGGGGGCCCAGATCGGCCGCTTGCAGCAGCTGGTGCGCGGGCTGCGTGCTGCGCGCAAGCCTGTGGTCGCGGCGATTCACTCGCGAACTTTGGGCGGCGGTTGCGAGGTGGCCTTGCATTGCGATCAGGTGCAGGCGGCGGCGGAGACGTACGTCGGGCTGGTGGAAGTCGGCGCCGGTTTGATTCCAGCCGCGGGCGGTTGCACGGAGACGTTGCGGCGATACACGAATCCTCTTGGGGCGGACGGCGACTTGGAAGGGGCGACGCGGTCGGTTTATGAAATGATCGGTACGGCGAAGGTCTCCAATAGTGGAGCCGAAGCAAAGGAGATGCGTTATCTGACGCAGGCGGATGGCGTAACGATGAACCTCGACCGGTTGCTGGCGGATGCGAAGCAGGCAGCGTTGGGGCTGGCGACGGCCGGCTATGAGCCGTTCGAGGAGACGGACGTGTTAGTGGGCGGCAAGGGCGTGAAGGCGTCCATGGAACTGGGCGTCTGGATGATGAAGCAGGGCGGTTACGCCTCTGATCACGATGTCTTGATTGGCCAGAGACTGGCTCATGTGCTGGCTGGGGGCGAGCTGACTTCGCCGTCGATGGTCTCGGTCGACTACATGCTGGGTTTGGAAATTGAAGCCTTCCTGAGTTTGGCCGGCGAAGAGAAAACACAGCAGCGGATTGAGAGCTTGTTAAAGACGGGACGTCCGCTGAGGAACTGAGCGCATGGAGACGAAGGCCAAGAGCGACGGTGCTTCGGCGGGCATTGTCGATGTGGCGGTACTCGACGATGACCAAGATTTTCTCCAGTACATGGAGGACTTCTTAACGGACGAGGGGATCTATCGGGTTCGCACGTATACGCATCCGGACGATCTGCTTGGCGCGGAGCGGCCGGAAGTCATTCTGCTGGACATGAAGATGGGCCCGTTTAGCGGGGCTGCTGAATTGGAGCGCATTCAGGACGCTTGGCCTGGCGTTTGCGTGGTGATTGTGACCGGCTACCCCTCGCTAGAGGACATGCGCACGACGTTTAAGAGGCAGGTCTTCGACTACCTCGCGAAACCTTTTTCACTGGTGCAACTCAGGCAAACCATGGCTAATGCTATTGAGACTTACGGCTTGGGCAAGACTGCCCAGGAGCGTTTAAGAGCCAGCCTGGGCAGGCAGATCAAGATGCTGCGAGTCGAGCGAGGTTGGTCGCTCAAGGAATTGGCCGCACAGACGGGAATCAGCGTTTCGCAGTTGAGCTCGATCGAGCGCGGCGCGCATATGCCGAGCATCGACAGCTTGCTGCATCTGTGCGAATCGCTTGGGACGAAGCCGTCCGCTTTGCTGTCGGCTATTGAGTTCTAGGGCCAGACCCGATCGAGCGAAACAGCCAGCCGGACCGCAGCCTTGGCCAGCTGCTCTTCGGCGGCGGATCTTGCGGTGGCGACGTACTCGGCATCGAGCTGGCGAGGCGTGCCGGCGGGCAAGGACCCATAGGCGACGCGAACTGCGACGAGGTGGGTATCCCACGTCCAATCTTTCAGGGTGCCGGTTTGCCACTCGCGCAGCTTGCTTGGCGTGATGCGGCGGCGGATGCGATCGGCGAGTTCATCTACCGAGACGCCTTCAAAGAGGTGGTCGTCCCAGAATTTGCTGAGCGGCATCTCGACGCCTTGGTAGACGACCGGTGGATCGCTCACGCCCTCGCCGGGAGGGTAGCCGGCGTTGAGCGGCTGGTGAAGGTCTCCGGCCAAGTGCACTAGAAACCTGACGTAGTCGGAGACGACCGCGCGCGGCTTGTGCGCTAAGCGGACGATGCCCTCGGCCTCGCGGATCTTGACAGTAATGCAATCGCCTAGGGGACAGTCCCGCTGGAGATCGACTGCAGTGGCGTCGGGCGGCAGAGTGATGGAGTGCCAGGCCTCGGTCTCGGGCCGCTCTTGGAAGAGCGATTGGGCCCAGTAGGAAACGTCTTCCAACTCTTGTCCGCTGGGGACGTAGTAGCGATAGCGCCTAAGAGCGGACGCGGAAATGTGTTCCTCGGCGATGCGAGCGATGGCGCGATGGGCCGTCTCATCCCAGGCGAGGGAGGGGGCGGGAAGCAGGAACGACACGGCAACGAGGCCGAGCAGGGCTCGCAAGGGCATAACAGTAAGATACTAGGCGGAGCGGCGTCGGTGCTGACCGTCTGCCGAAGAGGTACCCGGAAAATGACCGCAGCAGAACTCGCCCAGTTGCTCGAAGTTCAGGTGGAAGGCGACGGCTCCGTCGTACTGAGCGGCGGCGCCACGCTGGACGCGGCCGGTCCCGAGGACTTGGTGTTCGTCGACTCGCGAGCGGCGATTGCGGAAATGGGAGCGACGGCGGCGGGATGTTTATTGCTGCGAACCGACGCCCAGGCGCCAGCGGGGAAGACTGTGATTCGCGTCAAGGAGCCGCGGAACGCATTTGCCAAGGCGATGCGAGCATTGCTGCCGGACGTGCGGCCAGCGGCGGGGATTCACGCGACCGCGACTGTTGCCGAATCGGCCGTTGTGGGCGAAGGGGCGTCGATTGGACCGCAAGTCGTGATTGAAGAGCGCGTACGGATTGGCGCGGGCGCCATTGTTGAAGCTGGAAGCTATGTGGGTCGCGACTCGATTGTGGGAGACGGATGCCGGATCTACGCGAATGTGACGGTTTACGCGGGCGTCGAGATTGGGGCCAGGACGATTTTGCATTCGGGTTGCGTGATCGGGGCCGACGGCTTTGGGTTTGTGTTGGAGAATGGCCGCTACGAGAAGTTTCCTCAGATTGGCGGCGTCAAGATTGGCGCGGATGTTGAGATTGGGGCGAACTCCTGCGTAGACCGCGGTGCATTGGGCGATACGCTGATTGACGACGGCTCGAAGATCGACAACTTGGTACACGTCGGGCACAACTGCCGAATCGGCAAACACGTGGTGATGGCCGCGCAGTGTGGGCTGTCGGGCGGAGTGCGAATGGACGACTACGTGGTGGCAGGAGGCCAGGCGGGCCTTGGGGAGAAGGCGCACATTGGAGCGCAAGCCGTGCTGGGCGGCCAATGCGGCGTGTTGCCGAACAAGACCGTCGAGGGCGGCAAGGCTTATTGGGGAACGCCTGCCCGGCCTCATCGCGAGTACCTGAAGAAGCTGGCGTTGATCGACAAGTTGCCTGAGATTCTGGCTGAACTGGCCCAGTTGCGGGCGCTGGCGACGGAAGCCGAACGATGAAGATTGTGGTCGTCGGGGGTCAGAGCCGCAATGTGGGCAAAACGTCGCTGGCCTGCGGCGTCATCGCCGGATTGCCAGACCACAATTGGACGGCGCTGAAGATTACGCTGTTCGGGCATGGGTTCTGCGCGAGGGACGGGAAGACGTGCGATTGCGCCGCGGGGAGCCCGGAACATCCCTATGCGTTGGGGCGCGAGCTTAACGCGGAGGGGAAGACGGATACGGCGAGGATGTTGCGGGCTGGAGCGCGGGAGGTTTACTGGCTGCGCGTGCTCGAAGGACGGTTGCAAGACGCGCTGCCGTTGGCGGCGGATCGTTGGGGCGCGGATGCGAACGTGTTGATCGAGTCGAACAGCGTGCTCGACTATCTTGAGGCCGATGTGTATTTGCCGGTGATCGATGCGTCGGTCGAAGATTATAAGCCGAGCGCGCTGCGATTGCTGCCGCGCGCGGACGCGCTGGCCGTTGTAGGCGGCGAACTGAATCAGCGCACTGCGCAGTGCGACGGGTCGCGACGCTTCGCCATCGCAGCGCCGGAGTATTGCTCGCCTGAGATAGTGGCGTTCGTGCGGGATCGTTTAGCTGGCTAGGAGCTGGCGACGACGCGCTTGTACACCGCGTCGGCCAGAATGAGGTCTTGAGCGGCAAGCCCCTGCGATTCGAACAGAGTGATCTGGTCGTCTGATTCGCGTCCGATGCGGCGCCCGGCCACGATTTCGCCCAGCTCGATGGCGCGTTCCCAGAAGAAACACTCTTCGTCGGCGGCTTGCACGAGGTCTCCGGCCTCCGAGCGCGCTTGGTCGAGCTCGTCCACCGCGAGAATTTGCGAGAGCTGGACGGCCAGGGTGTCGAGTTCGCGACGTTTGATGTGGTTGCTGCCCGCGGCGTTGATGTGGGTCCCAGGGCTAAGCCACTGCCCTTTGAGGACGGGGGAGCGGGACTTGGTGATGGTGGTGACGATATCGGCGCCCTTGATGGCGACTTCCGCTGACTCCACTGGAAGGACGTTGAGGCCGAGTCGCTCAGACATCGTTGCGGCGAACTTCTCGCGGTTCGCTTGGGTCGGGCTGTAGACGCGGACTTCGCCGAGCGTGCGGACTTGGGCGATGGCGGCGAGCTGCGATTCGGCTTGCCAGCCGGAACCGAGCAGGCCCATTACTGTTGCGTTCGGGCGGGCCATGTATTTGGTGGCGAGGGCCGAGGCGGCGCCGGTGCGGATCTGGCCCAGGGCGTCGGCTTCGATGGTGGCCAGGATTTCGGCGCGGTCGGAGTCAAACAGCGTGACCAGGAATCGCGCGCCTTGCTCGGGATGGGTGACGTAGAGCTTGGAGGCGAAGCGGCGAGTCAAGTGGCAGCCGGCTTCCATGGCGTGCAGGAAGGCGCCGCCCTCGAGGCGAATCCTGCGCCGGGGGTGGTTGACCATTTGGCCTTGGCCGAGACGGAGGAAGGCCTCCTCGATAAGTCCGACGGAGTCGTGGATCGAGACGGCGGCTTTCACCTGATCTTCGGTGATATGCACCATGTCATCATCTTTTCACAGGCTAGGCGCCTTGGCCTCACTTAATCGACCTTTCGGCGGTCAAAAGGCTCGTTGGGAGTCCAGCAGGATGGTAACCGGGCCGTCGTTGACGAGTTCGACATCCATCTTGGCCTGGAAGACGCCGGTTCGGACTTCGAGGCCCGCTTGACGGAGTAGATCGCAGAACCGCTCGTAGAGCTGCTCGGCTTCGGCAGGCGGGGCGGCGGCGTCGAAGCTGGGGCGGAGCCCGCGGCGGACGTCGCCGTAGAGAGTGAACTGGGAAACAACAAGGACTTCGCCGCCGACGTCCTTGAGAGAGAGGCTCATTTTGCCGGCATGGTCTTCGAAGATGCGAAGTCCGGCGGTTTTGCCCGCCAAGTAGACGGCGTCGTTTTCGGAGTCGCCTTTGGCGACGCCTAGGAGCACGAGCAAGCCTTGGGCAATCTCGCCGCGAACGACCCCGTCGACTGTTACGCTGGCGCGGCTGGCGCGTTGGACTACGGCACGCAAAACGCTAGTTCCTATCGGCCAAACGGATCACGGGCGCTAACAAGTTGTCGACCGGAGCGAAGTCGTCGGTGAGGACCAGTCCGTGGGAGCGTTCCTTCAATCGAGCAAGATGGCGGGGCGTAAGCATGTCACGGTGCAGCGCTTGGTAGAAGATCGACGATTCGTTGAGAGGCTGCAACGAACCGAGAACGACGAAGGTGTCGCGTGGGTCGGAGTCGCTGGGTCCGCCGGGTGTCGCGGAGAAAGCGTAGACGTAGGGAAACGTCCTTTCGAGCGTGTTGACGATGGCGCCGACGAAAAGTCCGGAATTGTATACGTCGATTACATTGGCGAGCAGCATGCCGTCGTCGCTCATTAGCTTGCGGGCTTTCTCGTTGAACTCGTAGGTGGTGAGGTGAAACGGAGGCGAGTAATGGTTGAAGGCGTCGCCGTAGACGAGGTCGAATTTGCCGACGTCCTCGCCGGCTGCCTGCTGGGTGAGGAGATCTTCGATGTGATTGCGGGCGTCTAGGTTGTAGATCGCCATCATCGGGTGGGGCGTTAGGCCAAATGTCTCGAAGGCGGCGCGGGTCACTTCGGGGTCGATTTCGGCTACCTCGGCGTAGGCGTCGGGGAACTGGCGCAGCAGCCAGCTAGGAAACACGTATCCGCCGCCGCCGAGGAAGAGGGCGCGAGGACTGCGGCCCGCGGGCAGCGATTCAACGTTGGCGTGGGTGAGGTCGGCGTAGATCTGCTCGTAGTCGTAGCGCAGGTCGTTGAGGTCGTTGAAATTGACGTAGGCGTGGATGAGGAAGTCGAGGGTCATGTAGCGAACGCCGGGTTCGTCGCGTTCTTCTTCGACGCGGATGAAGGAGTAGTTCGACTCTTCGCTGAAGTAGACGCGGCTATTCTCGCTTTGCCTGAACCCGAGGCGGATGCCGATCGTTTGCGCCCAGGCCCAAGGGCCGGTTGCAGCCACGAGGCAAGCGCCAAGGACGCCGCCCCAAATGAAGGGAAGCATGCTTTGAGCGCCGAAGTAGAGAGCTGCAGCGAACAGGATGCCGGAGACGATGAACAGGACGGCGACGGTCCCCAATTGGGCGATTAAGACATAGCCGGTCAGGCATGTACCGACGATGCTGCCGACGGCGCCCCAGGAGTACACGCTGCCTACGGTTCGTCCCGTATGCTCGCCGATCTCCAAGGCCATGGTTGCCGCGACAGGACTGATGGCCCCGAGTACGGCGGCGGGCGCGAAGAAGACGAAGAATACGTGCAGGGCGATGCGCCAGGCCCAGTCTTGCTCACGGAGCATCATCGAGATCCCGATGTGGTCGTTGAGTATGGGAACCGTCATACAGGCTGCCGAGGCCGCGAGGAAGAGCGACGCCAAGGCTTCGCGCGCTCGGTAGCGGTCGGCGATGAGTCCGCCGACATAGTTTCCGACGGCGATGCCCGCGAGTACGATGCCGATGGCGGACGTCCAGGTATAGAGGGAGCTGCCGACATAGCGGGCAATCAGCCGGCCGGCGACCAACTCGACGACCATGATGCACAGGCTGGAGACGAAAACGGTCAAGTTCGGCGTCAGCCAGTGGAATGGCGCTGAGCTATTGGCGGGCGCGGGAGGGGTGAGGTCGGTCATGCGGAGGGCGCGTGCGACTAAGGAGCGCCCCGAAGGCTGAGCTAAACAGACATCCTAGAGCATCCCACGCAGCCTGTGGCTCGAAAGTTCCTAGAGGTAGTGGTCGAGTAACGCGAAAATTCCAGGTATGACGTAGAACAAGACGATGACATAGACGATCGCCCATTTTCGGGACTCGGCTGCGACGCCCGCCAGCCGCTCGGCAGCTCTTACGGGGATCAACCGTATTGCGCGGATGGGGTAGAAGATCAACGTGCCGGCTAGGTTGAAGAGCACGTGGACGACGGCGATGGTGACGCCGGCCTGGGCGTTGGCGCCGGAGGTTGCCAGGGACGCCAGCATGGCCGTGATGGTGGTGCCGAGGTTGGCTCCGAGTGTTACGGGGAAGGCTTGTTCGACGGTGATGACGCCAGCGCCGCCAAGCGGGACGAGCAGCGATGTGGTGATCGAACTGGACTGAACGGCCATGGTGATCAGCATCCCGATGCCGATCGAGATGAGTCCGTGTTTGCCCAGGGCAGCCTGAATCAGGGAGTGCGCCTTGCCGCTCATCGCTCCGCGGAGCGTCCGCACGAGCATCGCCAAGGCGTAGAAGATCATCAGCGCGCTGGCGAGGATCAGCACCGAGCCTTGGGCTACCGGCGAAGCGAACAGGCTCTCGGCCAGGGCGTGCGCAGGAGCTATCACCAGACTGAGCAGGCCTTTCAGCGGACTACTGTAAGTGACGCCGCCGGAGGGGCCGACGGCTGCGGCGATGTGCTCGGCTGTGTGCTGTAAAAATCCAGTGGCGATCTCGATGGGCAGCAGTACCGCGACGGCGAGGAAGTTAAAGAAATCGTGGCAAGTCGCGACGCCAAAGGCTCGTTTGAACTCGTCTTTGCGGCCGATGTGGGCTAAGGACACCAAGGTGTTCGTGACGGTGGTGCCGATGTTGGCGCCCATGATCATGGGAACGGCATTGGCCAAGGGCAGCGGGTTGTCGGGAGCCGCAACGAGGCCAACGACCATCGATGTGGTGACCGAGGAGCTCTGCACGAGGGTCGTGGCCAGCAGCCCGACCATCAAGGCCATCAACGGATTGGAAGTTACGGCAAAAAAGCCTTCGAGGATGTCTCGCCCCAACAGCTTGAAGCCGTCTCCCATGCCGCCAACACCACCCAGGAAGATCAAGAGCAACAAGCTGACCGTAATCGCGGTCCGCAGGGTATGCAGAGCGCCTGCGGATGCAGGGTCTTGGCCGGATGCACTCATGGTTGCGGCGCCGTGCGGCGTAGTGATGGGATCGGGTGCTGCATCGGGAGCCTACGGCGCGGATTCAAATGGTCTCTAGAATTTGGATTTGAAGCAAGTCCGAGGCGCAGTTCGGCAGGGAATCGGAATCTTCAATGGCGGACTCAAGCTCGATGAAGCGGCGGTCCAGCAGGCGGCTGGGGTCGATTCGACCCATTGCCGCCAGCAGATTCTCCATGACGTGGGGATTGTTCTGCTTGGTTGCTTGCAGAAAAGTGCGAAGCGATTCGCGGACGGTCCCGGTCTTGAAAGAGCAGACGCAGGGAGTGATTTCGACCCCTTGCTCCTGTACGTACCCGGAGGTGATCTCCTCGGAGACGTAAATGAGCGGCCGGATCAGCCGGAATTCGCCGGATCTGGATTGGGCGACCGCGGGCAACGCGCCGAGCTTGCCGGTGTAGAGAGCGTTGCGCAGCAGCGATTCGCAAAGATCGTCCGCAGTGTGCCCGAGAGCAATGACGTTGACGCCCAACTGTTTGGCGACGTCGTAGACGGCGCGTCGACGATAGCGGCTGCAGGCGTCGCAACCGTGGCCGGGCTGTTCTTCGATGAGATCGAAAGACGCCTGGTCGCGGTAGTAGGTCCAGTGGATGCCAATCTGCTCCATGTACTCGCCCAGGGGCTCGATGGGGCGGACGAATTTCCCTTGCTCGATTGTGAATGCCTGGAGATCGAATGGAATGGGGGCGCGTTTCTGAAGCGCCTGCAGGGCTCCGAGGAGCGCCAAGGAGTCTTTTCCGCCGGAAACGCCGACGGCAATGCTGTCTCCCGCGCGGATCATGTCGAACTCATGAACCGCCCGTCCGACTTTACGAATAAGCTGCTTTTGGAATGCCATTTCGGCTGGGCGCCGCCCGCTAGGCAGAGCACTATTATAGCTACGGCGGTGTCCTAAAAAGAAAACGCCGCCGCCCGGTTGGGGCGGCGGCAGGAGGTGGGGTATCTAGGGTTGTTGGTTAGTCAGCCTGCATGGTGATCGATTCGGACAGGGTGAAGTTAATGACGCTCTCAGCAGGGATAACGGCTGGGTCGCCGCGGGTGCCGAGGACAGTGGCGGTACCAGCGCCGGCGCCGATGCCCGCACCCTTGGCCGCTCCGTCTCCGCCGCCGGCGATGGCGCCGATGGCAGCGCCGATTCCGGCTCCGATGCCGACCTTCTGGGCATCCTTCGTCACGGTCTTCTTAGCGGATTGCACGAACGTTCCGCTGGAGATCGGATAGGTTTTGCCGTTGACGACGATTTCGGTCAATGCGATGCCTAACTGGGCGACGCCTTTGACTCGGCCGCCGTCATCGGACGAAGTCACGATTCCGGTCACCTTCGAGCCCTTAGGGGCCAAGACGACACCATCGATCTCAAGAGGCTCCTCCAGGCTGGCCGCGAAAGTCTCGCCGGAGTCGTTGGTCTTGGTGGAGAGACTGGAAGTGGTCCTGACGACTAGATTCTCTCCAGCCGCGAGCGTATAGGTCACCGGATCGGAGCTGAAAGATGATAGCCAACCGCCGTCTTTCTTCTCGACTGCGGCAGCTTGTGCCTCAGTGCCGAGCTCATCGCCTGCGTCGGTTGTAGCGGTTTGGGAGCAGCCGACCATTCCAGCCGCCAGCGCAGCCGCAGCCACTCCGACCACGATCTTGGTTTGCCAATTTAGTCCCTTCATTTCAATTCTCCTCTCCCAGCTTGTAAGCAAGCAGCCTTCCATTCGTGAGCGATTTAGTTAAGTCGTTGAATCCAGGGCGGATGCTTCGAGGCGGCAAGCGAGTCGCCGCTCAGCGCGTAGGTAAGATTTGCTCGAACTCCGACCTTGTATGGTCAGTCTGACGTAGTTAGGGCGTTTGGCGAACCTCGGCAGATTCCTCAACCCTGGCTGTTGCGCGACGAATTGGACGTACGCGTTGCTGGCTTTTGACCATGGCGCGCATGCCGCGGGGACCTTTTTGCCTAACGAGGAAGAACATGATCAGTCCGAGTACGACGGCGATGGCCAAGGCGACTACGGCATTGCCGACCAGAAAGGGGAAAGCGTATTCGCGGAGGTTGTTGATCAGACCTTCTACCTCGACGGTGACGTGCCGTCCGGTAATCTCGAACCCTAACCACGCGCTCAGCGAGTAGAGGAAAGGCGCCGTGAGAGGATTCATGCTCAGGACGGAACCCGCCACTGCCGCGGCTCGATTCCAACCGAGACGGCCGGCAAGAAAAAAGGCCAGCGGAGCGCCGACCATGAAACTAGGAACGATGCCGATGAAGGCCCCCAGGGCGAGGCCGAGGGCCGTCCGGCCTGGGGAGGCGTTCTCGCGAAGGGCCCGCAATAGGTGGAGCCGGGTCCAACGGCCCAGCCTTCCTGCCCAATTCGTCTTGTCCTTGCTCATTGCCCCAGGGGTTCACGATGCAACCCCTACACATCAACGACGCTCGTTGCTGCAGGATAGTTTCGAGGCTCCCCGCTTTCGATTCTACCCTGACCACCTAAGAAGGCCGGTGAGGTTATCCCATCAAAGTTCAGTTAAGAACCGCTTAAGACCCTGAGACAGGAAACTACGGAAAGTTTCTTCGTCGGTGGTGCGCCCGGCAAACTCGACGATCGGCGCGCCATCCGGGCCTACGATGGCGTAGAAGGGGATGGCGGCGGTCTTGTAACGTTCCAGCTGCAGCGTCTGATTGACCTCGGCAGCATCGTCGATTCCGTCGGTGTAGAGTTCCACGACGACGTACTGTTCGAGCAGACCGGCGATGTTCTCGCGGGGGAACATATTGGTCTTCATCCACTTGCAGTTGGTGCAGGAGTAACCTGTAAAACTAATTAGAACGTTTTTGTTTTCAGCAGCCGCCTTGGCCAGGGCGCCCGCGTAGTCGTCCTTCAGCCAGGGCGATTTGCCCTCGCCGCCGCCAGCTAGGGAGAGCCCGGCGTGCTCGGCGGAGGGAACGTAGGCGTCCAGTTCACCAAGCCTGCTGCCGAACATGCCCGGGATAAGGCTCAACGCGAGCGCCAACAAGGCTGCACCGGCAGCGAGGCGGCCTAGGCCGACCTTCCCGGAGTCTTCGTCCTCGATCTTCAAAAAGCCGAGTAGGTAGACGCCGGCAAGACCGAAGATCACGGCCCAAATCGCTAGAAACCGGTCGCGAGGCAACAGATTCAGCTGGTACATCTGGTCGACATTGCTGAGGTACTTGAAGCCCGCGGCTAGAACCAGGAAGCCCATGGTGATCTTCGTCCGGCCCAACCAACCGCCTGATTTGGGCAGTTTGCCCAGGTAGGAGGGGAACAAGGCCAGGAAGAAGAACGGCAGGGCGAGACCTGTGGAGAACATGAGCATGCCGAAGATCGGCCAGGCCATGCCGCCGCCTGATACGGAGCTGGCGAGCAGGGCTCCGACGAACGGTCCGGTGCAGGCGAAGGACGCCAGCGCGAACACGAGTCCCATCATCAGCGTGGAGAAGACTCCGCTGCCTTGGGTGAAGCGGTTGAGTGAGGTCACCGCGGCGGAAGGCATGGAGATTTCAAACGCGCCGAGCAGACTCGCCGAGAAGGCGAAGAATATGAGGGCGATGAACAGGTTCACCCAGACATTCGCCCCCAGGGTCTGCATGCCGAAAGGACCGAGGATGACCGATACCGCGGCGCCTAGACCGGTGAATAAAGCGATGACGCCCACGACGAAAACCGTGGCCTGCATCAGCGAGGCCTTCTTCTCGCCCGACTGCGTCGAGATGAAGTACGACATGGTGATCGGGATCATCGGAAACACGCAGGGCGTGAATATTGCGAGCAGGCCCATCCCAAAAGCTAGTCCGGCAAAGCGGAACAGGCCCTGATCGGCGGGAGAGCCAGAGGAGGGAGAGCCGGAGGATGGCGACTCGACCGCTGCTATCCGTTCAATGGCATTCGCTCCCACGGAGGCTGCCGGGGCCGTAATGATGCCTGCCCGCACCAGGACGCGTTCTGGGATCTCGATGATCTTCATCGCAGAATGAGTCGCGGGGGCCGAGACCGACTGGGCGGCGGATGCGGTGATAGGAATGACAGTCGAAAGCGTCTTAACGGGCGTTAGGCAAACGGCATCGTCGCAGACCCCGTAGCGCATAGCTAGCTTCAGCGGCGTTTGGCGCGGCGCATCCGAGGCGATGTCGACGAGCAGAAAGAAGTCGACCTGGCCGACATGCCACTCGACTTCCTTGCCGAAGACCGTATCCAAATGGCGGTCCGCGGGCGGTTCAAAGGCTTTCCAAGACGCGATGCCGGGCGACTCGGGCAAATAGAACGCCATCGCGTTTGGGGTGCCGTCCGGGTGAGTCGACGAGTAGAGATGCCAACCTTCGTCCACAACGGCGCGCACGCGGACCAAGGCCTGGCCGCCGGACGCGAAGGAACTGCCTTGCGGTTCGATGCTCCATTCGACGGGCTCCTGCGCGAACGCAGCTGCGCTTGTCAGCAGGATCAGCAACGAAATGGCGGCACGGAGAAACATGGGAGGGGCGCGATCTAATCTTATGTTCGCTGGGGGCGCCTCTCAGGTTACAACCCTTGTGGCAGGGATTCCATTACGGCTAGGCCGATCTGACCGTTGAGGTTCTCATCGGGGGAGGCTCGATCTCCCCCGCCGAACCAGATTTTCAAGGAACCGTCGAACCAGACGGACGGATCGCAGACGACGGCGTCGTCCCAGGGTTGCTGCCCTTCCAGGATGCCGAGGGCCGGAATCTTCTCCCAGGCAACGCCGTCCGGCGAGCGGGCCCAGCCGAGCGCGCGGTGTTCGGCCGAGTCCCGGCCGACGTAAATCATCCAGTACGCATCAGCGGTTCGGAAGACAGCGGGCTCGCCCAAGCCTCGTTCGTCGAACTCGCCGCCTCCGCCGGGCTCAAGCATGGGGTTGAGATGAGATTTCTGCCAGACGACTCCATCCGTGGAGTGGGCTACGCCGAGCCGTTGCACGCCGAAGCGATTCTGCCCGAGGTAGTAGAGGTAGTATTCCGAGCCGCAGGAGAAAACGTAGGGATCGCCCAGGCCGGATTCGTCCCAGGCGCCAGGCGGGCCGGATTCGAGCACAGGCTCGGGCAACTTAGTCCAAGAGACTCCGTCGGGGGAGCGGGCGAGCCCAATCTGGGTGCGATTCCTTTCGCCGGCTTGATACCAGTGCAGGAAACCGGATTCGTCGCGTGCGACCGTACCGTTGGCTGCGATATAGTCGCTTTCCCAAGTAGACGGATCGGGTTCAAGGATGGGGTTTTGCGGGTTTTTGGTCCAGACGAGACCATCCTGGGAGGTTGCCAGACCCGTTCGCCAGGTCTCACCGTCGAAGCCGGAGTAGAAGTTGAAGTATTGGTCGCTGACGCGAATCACGCTGGGATTGAGCACATCGGAGTCGTCCCAGGCGCCTGCGCTGCCGGGCGAGAGCTGAGGCGTTGGTTCGACGCGCCACTGGGCGGCCATTGGGTCGAAGGGGATCGCCTGGCCGCAGCCGTTGAGCGAAAAGCGGGCTTGCTTGGGCGCTGCGCAGCTGCTGAGAGCGACGAGTAGACAGGCTGAGGCGCACAGATGCTTGCGTTTCCGTATCATGCTGGGGAGATCGAAGTGGCCGTCGGTTCGAGAGTCAAAGCGCCAAAGTTTCGCGACCTACGCGTTCGCCCGAAACTAATTGTCCTGCACAACGCGTTCTTTCTTATTCTCGCTTGTGCGGTCTACTACTCGGTAATCCCGCTGGTGGAAGAGTACGTGGCGACGTCTCGGCAGCGAGAAGCTGCGTTGTTGGGCGAGGTGTTCTTAGCGCAGCGGTCCGAGCTACCCTCGGCGGCCATTGTGCCGGAAGACCGCGAGTACGGTTCGGCAGCGCAGCTGGGCGTGCCCGAAGCGCTGCGCTCTTGGCTGCAGGAGCATCCAAATGAAACTCGCTTGGACCCAGCCTATCCGGGGTTTATCTATCGATGGGACGCCGCGCGCGACCAATACGGCCGCCTGCGGTTTGACGATTCGTCTTTTGAGCTGATCGTCTCGCAGGCGCGAATCAGTCTGTTTGCGGCGCTGGGCGTGATTTATCTACTTGCCGTAGCGATGTTGGAGTTCGTGATCATGCCGCGTTATGTTTATGAGCCGATCACCGCTCATCTGGACGCCGACCAAGCCGTTCAAGAAGGAAATCGAGAGGAAGAACTCATCCCGGAGGAAGAAATACCGGGCGACGAAATTGGCGACATCATGCGTTCGCGCAACGCGACGGTACGGATGCTGCGAGAGAAGGAAGCGAATCTTGAAAGCGCCAAGCAGGGCATGGCCGCACAAGATCGCCTGGCGACGATCGGCCTGTTGAGCGCCAGCGTCGCACACGAGTTAAACACGCCGCTCTCGGTCATTGAGGGCTCCGTCGAGAAGTTGATCGAGACGACCGAGAGCGGGCCCGACCAAGATCGGCTCAAGCGGATTCGAAAGATGTCGCACCGGCTGTTGCGCATTAGCGAAGGCTTGTTGGGGTTTTCGCGGGTACACACGCCGGAAGCGCGCGAGCCGGTTGCGCTGCGGGCGTTGCTGGATGAGGCCTGGGCGTTGCTGGCCATCGATGAGCGGGCGGGCCAGATCGCCTTTGAGAACCGGATTGGGCCGGAGCTTAGTGTGCTGGGCGACTACGACCGTCTGATGCAGGTCTTTGTGAACTTGCTGCGCAACGGGATGCTGGCATTTGACGCCGGCGGCCGCATCGTCGTTGCGGCCGGCCCGTCGAAGATGGACGGCCGTTCGTGGATGTCGATCCGCGTGGACGATGACGGCCCCGGCATTCCCGAGGATGTCCTGCCGAATATCTTTGAGGCGTTCGTCTCGACACGTCTGGACTCACGCGGCACGGGCCTGGGGCTGACGGTCGCCGAGGGCATTGTCCAGCAGCACGGGGGAAGTATCATCGCCTCGAATCGGCCCGAGGGCGGCGCCCGGCTTGAAGTGCGATTGCCCGCGGCTTAGATATTTCCGCGGCCGGCGACCGACCAGACGTCGACGATTTGCTCGCCGCGGCAAACGTACATACGTTCGTAGAGATTCACGGTGGGGTCGCAGTGGGAGATGATCAGCTCCAACTTCTCGCCGAGTTGAAGGTCGCGCGCGGCTTTGTCCAGGTGGATGCGGCCGTGTTCGTCGCCGTTGAAGCTGTATGTGGCGCCCTCAATGCCGACGACCTCGGGCAGGGCGTCGTGATCGGTGGCGAACGACTTGATTCCGGCGTCGATGGTGGCGATGTCGGAGTAGCGTTTGCTGACGACCGTGGAAAGGACGGTCAAAGAGGGGCGAAAGTCGTCGTAGACGGCTCCGGACTGGCCCCCGATGCTGCGGTAATCAGCGTCCATGAATACGTACGAGCCCACCTGCAGTTCGGTCATCCCGGCGAGCTGGGAATCGATGTTGTAGGTGCCGGTGCTTGCGCCGGACATGATCTCCATCGGCAGGCCTGCCTTTTTCATCGCTTCGAAAGAAGCGAGTACGGGCAACATGTGATCGGTAGATTCGTTCTTTCGATTGGCCCATCCGTGCACATGGGACGCGGCTCCTGAATAGCCATGAACGCCGCGCAGATTCAGATGGGGAAGACTGTCAACGAGCTTGCCTAGTTCCTCTGCTTTGATTCCTGGCGCGATTCCGGTGCGTCGCCCGTAGGGATCGATGTCGATGAGGATGTTGAGAACGGTCTTCCCGACGGAGGCGGCGTCGTTGAGCGCTTCGGCGTGGGCGGCTGAATCGATGACCGACATGGTGTCGGGACGTTGTTCGGTCAGGCGGATGAGGCGGGCCATCTTGTTCAGTCCCACCTGTTCGGAGGTGATCAGTAGGCCGCTGAGTCCAGCGCGGGCCAGCGCTTCGGCTTCGTGAATCGTCGCGCAACAGACGCCGAGCGCTCCAGCGGCGATCTGCCGACGGGCGATCTCTGGGGTCTTATGCGTCTTGGCGTGCGGGCGCAAAGAGATGCCGGCCTGCTTCGCGTAGTCGGACATCTGGGCGATGTTGGACTCAAGCTTGTCGATGTCCACGACCAACGCCGGGGTCGGCAACTCGGCTTTGGTCAGGCCGGTGATGCCGTGACCGCGAGCGATTAGCTGCTCTACGCGGTCTAGATTGTAGGTTGAGTAAGACGCTGAAGGTGACAATCTAAAAACTCCCCGCCCGGCGGACACGGTAGGACGTTGCCTACTAATGTATCCACCTGGCGGGGAGAGGGAGAAATTGTCTGATTCTTTATTCTTTGCGTTGCAATATCCAACGGGCAGCGCTGACTTGAGACTCTCTGCAGGCGCCGAGTTGGACGGCCAGATGGCCTTCGCTATCGAGCGATGCTTCTACGGGACCCCAGCTGGAATAATCTCGTTTCTTGCTGGAGCAGACGGTGGCGCCGGAAGATTCCATCCAGGAACCGACGATTATTCCATCGACGAGCTTGCCGCTAATTTCCCCGAAAGCCCCATCGCGCACGTAGAAACCTTCGACTTGCCCTAAGTCGTTAACGGATATGGCCATACTATCGGCCCCAGCCACGTAGCGCCCGGTTAACGACGGTCCGTCGAAATCCGAATTTACTTTGGCCCCCAATTGAACGCCAAGCGTGCAAAGGCCGAGGACAACTCCTAAGAGATATTTTCTGGACATCTTGGTCAACCGTTTCTCTAAGGAGTACGACGCGCGGAGCGCCAAAACGGTTCTAGTGTTCTGCAACGAGGTCGGCGATTTCAGGAGCCGAGAGATCGAGATCGCAGTAGCGCGCATCGTCGATGGAGACGTCTAGGTAGTAGCGGAAGTCCCACGAGGCGCGGGCGAAGGTGGGGCCGACCGAGGATTGAGGTGTCCAAGCCGGGAACACGGCGGTTGCGACGACGACTCCGTCGAGATACACGACGCCGCGGCGGTTAACTCCGTCGAAGGTGACGGCGATGTGGGTCCACAGGCCGGGCGTTATCGGAGCCGATGAAAGCAGCCAGGGATTGGAGCTTGGCAGGCCAGATACGGAGAAGATGAGCCGGTTGTCCGTGTTGAGCGCTAGGTACCAACCTCGATTGGCGCCGTCGTAGTTGGAGAAGATCATGCCCCATGCGGTCGGTGCCGAAGAAGTCTTGACCCAGGCCGAGAAGGTGAACGCGTTGGATGCGAAATCGGCGTGAGGCTGCACTCGGGCGGCGTTGGGATTCCCTGGGAAGTGGTGTGCGAACGTCCCGCTTACGCCGCTGACCTGAGCACCGCCCCTGCCCTCGCTCGTGGCGGGATGCATCCCGGCGGAGTCCGCCATCGTTCCGTCGCCCGCGGTGGACTCGAACTCCCAGCGAGCGAGCGGCTGTGGGGTCTGCCGCGAGGAGTGCAGCGCGTGCCGGGCGACAACTTCGGCCCCGGTCAACTCGTGTCCGTAAAGCGTCGGATCATCCAGGAAGTAGCGCACGTACGCGCCGTTGCTCCAAGAGGCGCGACCGAAGTGCGGCGATATGCCGGTCGAAGGTGTCCAGGCTGGGAATACGGCGCTAGCCGAGCGGACGCCGTCGATGTAGATTATGCCGCGCCGCTCGCGGCCTTCGAAGGTTACAGCGAGGTGCTGCCAGCGACCAAGTGTTAGCGACTGCGAGGCCAATACCCAAGGGCTGGATCCGGGAGTTCCCGAGACCGAGAGGATGGGGCGTCTATCGGCGCTGAGGGCCAGGTACCAGCCGGCGGAGATACCGTCGTAGGTTGAGAATACGACGCCCCACTTGTCGAGTGATTCATCCAAGCGAATCCAAGTCGAGAAGCTGAAGCTTGGGGATGAGAAGTCGCTGTGGGGCGCGACCGTCGCGTAGTCGGGATAGCCCTCGAATCGACGGGCGACGTTCGAGACGCCGGTCATTGGTGTGTTGCGGTTGGCTGCTGTCGTGGAGTCGTGGCCGCGAGCAGAGTCGGCGAAGATCGTACCGGGGCCAGAACCTGCTTCATCGAGAGTCCAGTGGGCGAGAGCTGCCTCGTGGGAGCCGGTATAGGACTGCGCGTCGGCGAGGACCGCTTGCGCGGTGAGGGAGCGCGTCAGGATCTGAAGTTCGTCGATGTCGAAGGCCGAGTGGTGGGCATCGATCCACGACGCCTTGCCGAGGACGAGTTGTCCGCTTGCGCGCGGCGTGAACCCGAGCGTTTGTCTCGACGCAGCGAGTACGCCGTTGACGTAGAGCGAGAGCGTCCGGGAGCCTCCTTCGTAGGTGGTGGTCAGTTGAGTCCACTGACCGATGACGAGGGACTGGCTTGCTACGACGGACGGCAAGTTCGTTGGCAGGGAAGCGAGTCCAAAGAAGGGACGGCCGTCTCCCAACAAGCCGAGATACCAACCGGAGAATGCGCCGTCGTAGTTGGATAGCAAGGCGCCCCAGCCTTGCGGCAGGGCGAGCAGGCGCACCCAAGCGCGGATCGTGAAGCTTGCCGGCGAGAATCGCTCGTCCGCGGTGATGGCGGCGCTGTCGTTGAAACCGTCGAAGCGAAGTCCGTTGCCGAGCATGCCAGGGCCGAAGTCGCTGGCTTGGACGATGACGGAATGGCCGTTGCCGGAGGCGTCGATTGCGCTGGCGTCGAAAGCCCATTCACCGGCGACGGCGGCATCGTCGGACGCCGCAGGCGGAGCAGCCGATGAGAAGGCCTCGGCGAGAGAGAATGTCGACTCAAGGTAGGGGACGATGGAGATCTCATCGACTGCGCCACGCAGGCGGTAACTGTCCGTCCAGGAAGCCTTACCGATGGTCAGCTGGGTTGCGGTGGAGGACGCTAGACCGGGCGCTTGTAGCGAACCTTGGAGTTGGCCGTCGACGTAGATCGCTGCCAAGTTGGTCGAACGATCGTAGGCGGCGGCGAGGTAGTACCAACGCCCGAGTTGTAGACTTGTGGAGCCCATTAGCCATGGACTTGAGGTCGGCGGACTCGCGGGCATGAAGATGGGTTTGCCTGCTGCGTTGACGGCCAGATACCAGCCCGTAGAGGCTCCTCCGCTGAACGTGGAGACGATGACGCCTAGCGCGGAAGGGTAAGCATCGAGTCGAACCCAGGCGCGGACGGTGAACTGTTGCGGCGTATAGATGGCCGAAGCCGGCATGACGATGGAGTCGGAGAATCCGTTGAGCACGCGGCCGTTGCCGACTGGTCCCGTGACCGCTGCGGAGCCCCGGCCTGCGGTGGTGCCTTGCAGTCCGTTTCCCGAAGCGTCATTGACCGTCACGCCGGGCCCTGACGCGGTTTCTTCGAAGGACCAACTGGCGACTGGGCCTGGTGGGACTGCCAGGTTGAGCAAAACGGGTAATACGACAGGCGAGTTCCCGGGAGTGGCGACTTCGATCGAACCGGAGTAGGCGCCTGCGGCCAACCCGCTGGCGTCGACTGTTGCGGTCAGGGTGGTTGTCCCGCTGCCCGCCGTTTGATCGATGGAGAGCCAAGGAGCGCCGGAAGCGATGCCCGCCGACCAGGAAAGATCTCCAACGCCGGTAACTTCGATTTCTAAATTTAGCGCGGCGGGACTGACTGCGCCGGCTGTTCCGTTGAAGGCGAGGGAGGTTGGATTTAACTCGATTGTTGGCGGTTCCGTGGAGAGCGCGTCTACGCGGATGTCGTCGATGAACCAACCTTCGTGATTGTTGGCCGCTGCGGAAAAGGTGTCGAAGTCGAAGCGTAGGCGGATGACGGAGCCGGCGAAGCGGGTGAGGTTAACCCGAAATGAAGCGAACCCCGCGCCCGGAGTGTCGTGGGCGACGTGCGTGATCAGCAGCCAACTTGCGCCGTTATCGGTTGAGGCCCAGACGCGACCGGAGTCGGCGTTGAGAAATGGCGCCGACAGTCCTCCGAGGTCGATGCGCGAGTTGAAGCCTTCGCCGCGAAAGTATTGCTCCCAAGACAGCATGGCGGCCGCGAATCCTGTCAGGTCAACGGGCGGAGAGATGAGGTCTCCCGCTGTTCGAGAACCAGTGTCGTAGTTGACCGTCCCTTCTTGGCCAAACCACCAGGCGTAAGAGCCCGTCGAGGAACGTCGAGTGGAGCGATGCCAGAGGCCGCTGCCGGTCCACGAGCTAGCAGATTCAGCGTCTTCGCTGTGGAGATTAACTGTTGCGACGGGCGCGGAGCCGCCGCAGGCGACGGGCCGGTCGAAGGACTCGAATACGCTTAGGGCCGTATCGTTGGGCTGGGCGTCTTCGATGGAGTTCAGCGCGGCGGAAACTCCCAGGCCGCCAGTCGCGAAGGCGGACCAGACGGAGCAAAAGTCAAGATCGAGTAGCTCCGCCGACAGGATGAAGGCGTCGCGGGCGTCGATCATCGAGGGCCGGGAGGGCGTCAGCTTTAGCGCATCGATTAGTGTTTGCTCGAAGTCTTCTTTGCCGAGATGTTGGCGAATGTTCCAGAGCGTTGCTGCCCAGATTTCGCCGTCGGCGTGCACTTCGGGCAGCGGCAGAATTCTTCCGGTTGGACCGTGAACCGCCCCGTTGAGGCTGCCTAGTCGACCGAAAGTGTAGGGGCTGGCATGGAGGGCGGCGGTGCGCAGACCGCTGGCTGGGTTGTTGGAGACGTACTCGCCGAATATCGGGTCGCCAATGAAGGAGGCGGCGAGAGCGTCGCTCCAGCCTTCGCCGAGAGCGCCGGACTGCCAGATCGAGAGGGCGGCGACGTTCGCAGCTCCCCCAACGAGGCGGTTCGTGACGCCATGGACATACTCGTGGACGAGGATGTCGCCATCGAAAGCCGCATCGCGTCGCGACCAAGAATAGAGGCCCAGCTGCATGCGTGGGGCGATGCCGTCGGGCGGGGTCGAGAAGGTTGCATTGTTGACCACCGCCCCGTCTTGGACATCGACGCGGACGCTGTCGTTCTGCTGGCCGCCGCGGCCGAAGTTATCGAGTTGGAAGTTGCCGGAAGCTTCATCGAACCCTAGGCGGTAGAGCCAGTCGTGCAGCGCGTTGACCCAATAAAAGGCATTCACCAGAGCCGCGTCGCGATCGGGAATTGGGTTGCCGGCTTGATCGTAGGAGTCCACGAATAGGCTGGTAAACAAGCCTACGGAGCCGAGCGCCCGCCGGTCGCAGATATTGTCGGCGTCGACGTCGAGGCAGGCGTCCACGTTGTTCCCGACTGAGGCCGCGCCGTCTGACCAACACTCTCCATTGCTGCCGGCGGGATAGACATCGG
>JAQCLD010000165.1 GCA_027592785.1 Acidobacteriota bacterium | reverse complement strand
CGTTCCGGCGGGTTTTCTTGTTATTACGGCAAGAAAGCCCGTCGGGCGGCGGATTTACTCAGTACCTAAAGCCAAACCTCGCCCCAACCTCAATACCCATGGACCACCGCAGCAGAGCCGCGCCCGTTAGGAAGCGATTGCACTCACGTTCCGCGAATGCCAGCACCGTCTAGCGCGCCAGCATCGCAACACCGAAGAACTCCTCATAAACGCCGTTCATCTCGGCGAGGTCGCGGATGTCGCTCAAGAACACCGAACACTTCATCGCGTCCACGTCGCTATAATGCGGGACGGTTGATCGGGCTCGCAAGGAGGGCCTTACGATTATGAAGCGACGTGAACTTCTCAAGATGGTTCCGGCGGCTGCCGGAGCAAGCCTCATTCCCTCGGCCAGGGCTGATGCCCCGAAGTCCACCGGCGGTTCGGCGCGCATCAAGTCGGCACTCTGTGCTTACTCGTATCGCGAGCAACTCCAGAGCGGAAAGATGAGCTATGAGGACCTCGTCGACATAGCGGTTGAGCATGGCATTGACGGCCTCGACCTAACTGTATATTGGCTCCCCAAAACAGGTATGGACGCCCATTTGATGTCGCTTCGCCGCAAAGCGTATCTAGCCGCGGTTGAGATTCCGGCGATTGCGATTCGCTCGAACCTTTGTCGGAGCACTGACCAACAACAGCAGATGGAAGTGGCCTGGCTGAGCCACTGGGTAGACGTGGCCGACAAGCTGGGAGCGAGCCATATTCGCATATTCGGCGGAACCGTTCCCGACGGAGCTACAGATGATCAAGCGGCAGGATGGGTCGTCGAGATTCTGAAGCGCGCCGCCGAGTATGCAGGCAAGAAGGGCGTGATCTTAGGTATTGAAAACCATGGCGGCATCACCCTTTATGGGGAGCGTGTCGTCTCGATCGTGAACGCAGTCGATAGCCCCTGGGTTGGAATTAACCTCGACACGGGTAATTTCAGGCGCGACCCCTACCGCGAGATCGAGATGTGCGTGCCGCATGCCGTGAATGCGCAATTCAAGACAATGATGAATTTCGAGGACGGCCGCCACGAGGCTAGCGATTGGGATCGCGTCATGAAGATGTTCGCCGCTAGCGGATACAAGGGCTACGTTTCGCTCGAGTACGAGGGCGAGGAGCCGGTTGCGACAGCGGTGCCGAAGTATCTGGCACAACTCCGTGACCTGAGCAAGAAGTATTCAACTTAAAGCAATAGCTTCCTCTATTGCACGGTTGCTTTCAGATCCTTCGATGTAGCCAGGGCGATGACCCGGCCTTCGTCTCCAACTGCGTTGTAGAAGTGATACACGACGTCGTCGTGTGCGATAACCCACGGTTTGTGGGCGTATTGTTTGTCCCACGTTTCGGAAGGTTCAATTAAGTTAGGTCCTGTCCACTTCGTCCAATGAGCCAGATCGTAGGAACAGGCGAACGTATCGAACGCATTCGGCTGCCAGAATGCTCCGAAATAGAACATCACCCATACATCGCCGATCTTCGTGATCTGGGGGTCACCGGATATGCCCGAGCCGTTATCGATTACTGGCTCTGATCCATACCGTCGCCAAGTGATCATGTCATTCGACACCGCCATGCCGATGCTTTCGTGCTCACCCTTGGCGTTGTAGAACATCACGTAGGGGAAGCCCAACGTTTCGGACGCATCTTTCATGATGTGACTCTTGTAGAGGGTGACATCCTCGAAAGCACGGGCGTCCTCTTGCTTCGGCGTCAGCACGGGGTTGCCGGCAAACCGCGTCCACGGTTTGACAACAGTTGGATCGTCAGTGCTAGCAAGACCGATGCTGAGTGTCCCTTCCTCGTATCCCGTCGAGTTGCCGCCCAGGTAGGACATCCAGTACTCGTCGCGATGCTTGTTCAGTTCGTACGACCCCCGCCACTGGTTGTCCTGGAGCGCGATATACCCGGCCGCCTGGTTGGCGTCCCAGGTGTCCTGGTTGAACTCAAGAACCTTTCCGAGTTTGTTCCAAGTGAGCAAATCATCGCTTTCCGCCAGCGCTGTTTCATAACCGCGGCCGTCAAAGATGATGTAGAGCATGTACCATTTGGCTCCGTGTCGGAACACGCTGGGGCTATCGACCATCTTGCCTGGCTCGCCCTTCAGCACTACTCCGTATTTGAACGGAGTCTTGATCGCCTCATAGATGTCGGCCATGACCCGCGCCGGCACCGCCTCGCCGGTTGGTTCGCTCGGCAATACGGTGCGCGCTTCGGGCTGGCGCTCTGGCGAACAAGCGCCGCATAGCAACAGCAGAGAAAAACCAACCAACCGCTGAATAAACTGATTCATTTCCGTACCTCTCATCAACCGCCGGCACGCCCATCCATCCTGAAGGAGTTCACTTGTATTCTTGCTCCGCCTGCAGGAAAACCAGCGAAAAATTATAGGTCCGAGAACCAGATTCGCGCTATATTACCAATTGCGCGGTTTGGCCGTCTCCACGAACACAATGTCCAGTATGCATTTCGAGGCGTTTGCGCCACTTCTCCTGCTCATTCCAATGCTCGCCTCGCAGCCAGTGCTTGGTCAGCAAGGTGCCAAGGGCGGCGATTGGCCCTTCTATGGCGGCGGCGCCGGTAGCACCAAGTACTCCCCGCTCGATCAGATCACCGCCGAGAACGTCAACGAACTCGAGATCGTGTGGCGCTGGAAGGCCAACAACTTTGGCCAGCGCCCTGACTACAACTGGCAGGCTACGCCCCTAGCCATTAACGGAGTTCTCTACACGACAGCCGGGTCGCGTCGCGACGTCGTCGCCATCGACGGTATGACCGGCGAGACGCTTTGGATGTTTCGCTTCGACGAAGGAATCCGCGGCGACCGGGCGGCTCGTTCCAACAATCGGGGCCTCGCTTACTGGACCGACGGCAAAGCCGATCAGCGCATCCTGTTTATTTCTCCGGGTTTTCAACTCCTCGCCCTCAACGCTAAAGACGGACGTCGAATTGAGGACTTCGGAACTGACGGCGTCATCGATCTCACCTTGGGACTCGACCGCGACGTCGTCGAACCTGGTCAGATCGGCTCAAGTTCACCACCCATCATCATCAACGACGTTGTTGTGATGGGCGCCGCGCTGCAGCCAGGCGGATCGCCAGTCAGCAAGAACAACGTGCCCGGCCACATCCGAGGCTACGACGTGCGCACCGGCAAGAGGCTTTGGACCTTCCGAACGGTCCCCCACCCCGGCGAGTTCGGCAACGAAACTTGGGAAGACGGCTCTTGGGAATACACCGGCAATACTTCCGCCTGGGCGCCGCTCAGCGGGGACGAGGAACTCGGATACGTCTACATTCCTACGGAGATGCCGACCGGTGACGTGTACGGCGGCCACCGTCCCGGCGACAATCTTTTTTCGGATAGCCTTGTCTGTCTCGACGCTAAAACCGGCGAGCGCGTGTGGCATTTCCAGATGGTGCACCACGATGTCTGGGATTACGATCTCGGATCTCCTCCGATCCTGGGCAACGTGACCGTGGACGGGCGCGATCGCAAGATCGTCGCACAGCCGTCGAAACAGGGATTTCTTTACGTCTTCGATCGCGTGACCGGCGAGCCGATCTGGCCGATCGAAGAGCGGCCGGTGGAGCAAACGGACGTCCCCGGAGAACGGCTTTCGCCGACCCAGCCGTTCCCGACCAAGCCGCTATCCTATGCCGTCCAGGGCGCCACCGACGACGATCTGTTTGACCTGACGCCCGAGCTGAATGCAGAAGCGCGCCGCATCGCAGCCCAGTACAAGCGAGGTCCCCTTTTCACTCCGCCGATTGTTCGCGATACGGGAGGAATGATTGCGACGCTGGTCGTCCCCAACATGCAAGGTGCGTCGAACTGGCCCGGCGGAGCGCTAGACCCAGAAACCGGCATCGCCTATATCGCATCTGTCACCCGCCTCAACGATGTCGGACTCATTGCGCCCGGCCCAGACCGCTCGGACATGGACTACGTCATTGGATCCGGGAGCACTGGCGACCCGCGGGCGCCTCGACCCAGACCGCAGTTTTCGTCACTCGCCGCTCCCGTGAACCGCAATATCGGGCCGCAGGGCCTGCCATTGCTGAAAGGCCCTTGGGGCCGCATCACAGCCATCAATCTCAATACCGGCGACCACGAGTGGATGATCCCGAACGGCGAGGCCCCCGATTACATGAAGGAGCACCCGGCGCTCCAAGGTGTCGACCTCAGCAACGCTGGTAATCCGGCCCAGGCCAGGATCCTCATCACAAAGAGCCTCCTCTTTCATGGCGTTGGCGCTGATCTCTCCGGCATTGGAACCGCGGGCGGCTCCCCGCTCTTCCGTGCGATCAACAAGGCAACCGGCGAGATCGTTCACCAGATGGAGCTCCCGACGGGCGTGTCGGGGACGCCGATGACCTATACGGTCAACGGTCGCCAGTTCATCGTTGCCGCCATCGGCGGCCGCGGCCATCCGGCGGAACTGGTCGCTCTAGCGGTGCCCTAGCATTCAACCGCAACCCGCTGACCCAACCTCGAAATATACGGCCCGCGTACGCAAGCCGTATGTTTCAACGAGCTCTTGGTCAGCTAATTCGACCAGAGGGCATTATTGTGGTGGAGGCGGCGGGAATCGAACCCGCGTCCGAGAAAGGCCTTCGCAAAGAGACTACATGCTTAGTCCGCTCGAAAATCTCAACCGCCTCTCCTCAAGCGAACAAACGAGAAGCGATCCAGTCCGATTAATCTCGACCGCAAGCTACGAACAGAAGCCTACGACCTATCCCGCTAAATTGCCGCCCTGCTAGCCCCTTACGGGATCGAGACCGAGGACGCACAGCTTAATTAAGCTGCGTAAGCGAACTGCTGATTGTTATTGGCAGTTATAGTGATCCGATCGTTTTACGGGAGCTCGGAACCCGGCATGCCTCTCAACGTAGACTGCTGACCCGTCGAAGCCAGTACGCCCCCTCCTTGTGACTCTATTGTATCTGATGCGTGGAAGGCGCCCGAGGTTGCTAAATACCGGACCACCGTTTGGTGGCCTCGTCGTTAAGACCCAGCAGGTCCAGAATCCGGCCCGCGCCTTGCTCGACGATGTCCGCGACCCGCTCGGGGCGGTTATAGAAGTCGGGCATCGGCGGAGCGATGACGGCGCCGAGTTCGGCCAAGGCGACCATCGTACGCAGGTGTCCTAGGTGCAGCGGAGATTCACGCACCATGAGGACCAACGGGCGGCGTTCTTTCAGGGTCACGTCAGCGGCGCGGACGAGCAGATTAGCGGTCAGGCCATGAGCGATCGCCGACATCGTGTTGACCGAACACGGAGCTATAACCATGCCATCGGTCAGGAAAGATCCGCTGGCGATGGAGGCGCCGATCTCTTCGATGGGGTGGTACTCGGAGGCCAATTCCTTTAGGTCCTTGAGCAGCAGTCCCGTCTCGTGATGCAAGGTTTTTTCCGCTGGACGAGAAACGACCAGATGGGTTTCGACACCTGCCGAGCGAAGTTTCTCCAGTACGCGGACCCCATACGCAGCGCCGCTCGCGCCGCTCATGCCCACCACAATGCGTCTCGTCGCCAAAAACCTAATCTAGCGGTCCGTGGGGATAAGCTCGCGGGCCGTGTCAACGCAAAGTAGAAAGATCCCCTAATCGCGCAAAGTAGGAAGTTCCCCATGA
>JAQCLD010000164.1 GCA_027592785.1 Acidobacteriota bacterium | reverse complement strand
CACCGTCTTGGAGAAAACCCCCGTCCTACAGGCCTTCCAGCGCACCGTCTCCAATGTCGAAACACCCGCCCTTTCTAACCAACTGAAACTGCGCTATTTATAGCCGGACACTAGTGTGCGGTCCCAGCGGACCAGGCCGCCCGAGTACGGAGGACCTTCACCATTTAGAACCAGACCCAACCAGACAGCGTCCGGTTCCACAAGCAAAGCGGAGACCGACCAATTCGCCATCTCCGGCAGGTAGTGCATCGCAAAGGTTCGCGTCTGGACGTCAAACGCACCTAAGGCGCCAACTCCCGTCCAACCCTCGCCGTCGTAGAACGTGAGTCCGAACCACAGCCGCTGAGCGTCGAACTGATAAGGTCCGATGGTCTCGTTGAAGGTTGAGTTCTCTTCGGTGTAGCCGTTCGAAACCCTCTCTGGCCGCGCCGCCGCGAAACGCTTAAAGTCGGCCTGCGGGGGGTGAAATGTCTGAGGCTCGCCATCGACGACACATTGAACAAGACGCGCCGCAACGTTGCCCAGCAAGGGGTCTGTGTAGATCGAGCATGAAGAGCCTCCGCCTAAGTCCACCAGTCCACTTTCAGTGTTGGCTCTGGCCGGTAAGCTTCCCGTATCGGCGAGTGGGCGAAACCCGTCCGCGGCAGGGGCGACAGCTACAACCGTCGGCGTCCCAGGACCGCGCCCCAATTGACGAATGGAACCCCAGATGACGAATGAGCCGTCTTTCGCAGTGAGCTGCCGAAGCCCGTCGGCCGCAAAATCTCTCTGCCAAAGCAGTTGTTTGGAGCCTGGGTCGTAGGCGTACTTGCGGCGCGAGGCCGATCCGCCGAAGATGGTCACTTCGCCCGGCGTTGCCCGCTCCACTTCTACATGGGCTTCATAGCCCTGGTTTATGCCGCCGTCGATCGTAAGCTCATAGGCCAAGGACGGCTGTGTGCGATTCACCAAGAACACGCCCAACAAGTCACCGCCATCAAAGTAGGCAACTGTCTTCGGTGAGCGCCAACCATCCCGGAATCTGCCCCCGCGAACCAGAATGACATCCAACTCATCGCTCGCCTGTCCCTTGTACAGCAGCGAAAAGTGAACCATCTGCGGATCGTGTTTGTGAAACGACTCGATCACCGAGCCGTAATAGAAATCCGGATTCGGCGTGTTTTGGGCGATCGCGACTGACGAAGCAAGCAGCGCCAGAATAATCAACAGCCTCGCAAACATGCAGTCATCATAAATGCTAAAAATTTGGGTTCCTACTGTCGTCGTCATACCAGTAAAACTCCCCCGCAACCTCCGGCTTATCGCCGACGAAGTAAAGCTCCTTGCGCCCATTACTCGTAGAGTACGTCCAGATAGTTAGCGTTTCACCCGAAGGCATCTGATCCCACAAACCCTCGATGGGTCCAAAGATATGCTCGCCCTGTTTGGTGAGCTTATCTTCCTTGTCAGGCGCCCCTAGCTCTGCCCGGATCTGCGTCTGACTCATGCCCATAAAGCTGCGCTGTTCCAGGTCACTCTGTGCGGCGCAACCAATCAATGAAGCTGCTACAAAGACCGCAGCCCAATTCCACATGACCTGAGGATAGGTCATGAGCGTAGTATGTATATGATGCACGCTCCCGCCGGCCTAGCCCCAACGATTTCCGAAGAGCTAAAACAGGTGCTCGGAGAACGCCTCTCCGTCTCGCGCTACGACCTCGAGTCCCACGGAGTCGATGAGTCTTACCACCCCGCCGCGCCTCCAGATGCCGTAGCCTTCATCGACTCCACCGAAGAAGCCGCCACAGTCCTCAAGGTTTGCAACGGGCGCGGTCTACCCGTAATTCCCTTCGGCACGGGTACCGGCGTCGAAGGCCACACCCTAGCCATACACGGCGGCCTCTCGCTCGACGTCTCGCGCCTCAACCGCATCCTCGAAATCAACCCCGACGATCTCGACTGCCGTGTGCAAGCCGGCGTCACGCGCATGCAGTTGAACCGCGAGCTTGAGAAGCACGGCCTGATGTTTCCCGTCGACCCTGGCGCCGACGCATCACTCGGCGGCATGGCCGCAACTGGAGCCTCAGGCACGACAACCGTGCGCTACGGCACGATCCGCGAAAACGTCCTGGGTATGACTGTCGCTCTAGCGGACGGACGCGTCATCAAAACCGGCGGCCGCGCCCGCAAGTCCTCCGCCGGCTACGACCTCACGCGCTTATTCATCGGTTCCGAGGGCACGCTCGGCGTCATCACCGAAGTCCAGCTGCGCGTTTATCCTCTGCCCGAGGCGATTGCTTCCGCCGTCTGCGGATTCGAGTCTGTCGAAGGCGCGGCCACCGCTGTCGTCGAAATGCTGCAAAGCGGCGTGCCCGTGGCGCGTTGCGAACTGCTCGACGAAGACTCCGTCAAAGCCGTCAACGCTTACGCCAAACTCGACGTGCCCGTCCGCCCCACTGTCTTCTTCGAGTTTCACGGCACCCACAAGGCCGTCCAAGAACAGGCCGAGATAGCCGGCGGCATCGTTGCCGAACACGGCGGCAGCGACTTCCAGTGGTCCCCCAAGCGCGAAGACCGCGAAAAGCTCTGGGACGCCCGCCACAAGGCCTATTTCGCGACGAAAGCCATCCGCCCCGGCACGCGCGTCTGGGCCACCGACGTCGCCGTGCCAATCTCGCGACTGGCCGAGTGCATCCAAGAAACCCGCCGCGAGATCGCCGCTGCCGGAATCATGGCGCCCATCCTCGGACACATCGGCGACGGCAACTTCCACGTGCTGTTCATCCTGGACGAGAAACAACCAGAGGAAATCACAACCGCCAAACGCCTCAATCAAAACCTACTCGAGCGCGCCCTCGCCATGGGCGGCACTTGCACCGGTGAGCACGGCGTCGGCCTGGGCAAAATCAAGGCCCTTCGCGAGCAGCACGGCGAAGGCGTCGACGTCATGCGCGCCATCAAGGACGCCCTCGATCCCAAAGGCATCATGAACCCCGGCAAGATTTTTGGTTAGATGAAATGCGCCGCCTAATCATTGCAGCTGTCTTATTCCTCATCGCCCTTACGGCCTTGGCACAGAGCCAGATCCCGGCGATCGTCGGCGATTACTGGGCCTGGCGCGAAACCGTCGATCCCTTGCCTCCGGGCGAGGATCCGCTCAATCGATTCCAAACCAAACTTCGTGCGGACGGCCTGAGCGAAAGCGACATCGCTTCGACCCTCGAAACCCTTCGCCGCGGCCTGATCATTGAGGAAGGCGAGTTCTACGACGGCATCTACAAAGAGGGCCCAGACTTCACTCCCGAGCCCAATCGTTTGTTAGTCTAAGCCGTGGAGCGGCTGCTGCCGGGCGATGCCCTCGACGTCGGTATGGGGCAGGGCCGCAACGGGCTCTACCTGGCCCAGCGCGGCTGGCGCGTCACAGGCTTCGACCCTTCGGCGGAAGGTATACGCCAAGCCCATGAAAATGCCGCAAAGGCCGGGGTGGAGATCAGCACATTCAAATCCGGCGCCGAATACTTCGATTACGGACACGAGCGCTGGGATCTTATCGACATCATCTACCCCATCGAAAAGTTCAGTGTCTTTCGCGTCCGCGAGGCGCTGAAGCCGGGCGGCATCGTCGTTGTCGAAGCGCGCCACATCGAGGTGGCCCCGTACCCGACCAACTACGCAACGAATGAGTTGCTTGAGATCTTTCAAGGCTTCCGAATTCTGAAGTACGAAGACACTGTTGTAATCGAGGACTGGGGCCTCAAGGAATCGAGACTGGTCCGACTCATCGCGCAGAAACCCCGCTAGACCACGCGAGCGGCCAACACCGCCGCCCCTTGAGTCACAGCCCGTTCGCCCAGCTCGCTCACTGCCATGCGCCAGTGATCCCGAAAGTACGGCGTAATCAGCGGCCGCGTCCTGCGCTCAACCTGCGCCAAATAATCCGGATTCCCCGCGCCCAACCCACCGCCAATCACGATCAGCTCCGGCGCAAACAGGCTGACCACTGCAGCCAATCCATGAGCCAGGCCATTCGCCGCGATCTCAACCGTGCGCGCCGCCAGTGCGTCGCCTGCCCGCCAGGCCTCCATGATTTCCCGCGAGTCCGCAAACGGATTCTCGCCGCCGTTCAACCAGCCCGCCGTCGCATGCATCCCCGGCCCGGACGACAGCGCCTCGACGCAACCGCTGCCGCCGCAAACGCACGGCGGGCCCTGCGGCAACACCTGGATGTGCCCCAGTTCGCACTCGCCTCTGGGGCTCAGTTGAACGATCCGCCTATTGCTGACAAATCCCCCACCGATCCCCGTGCCCAGCGTCACGTAGAACACCGACTGCGCATCGCGGCCCGCGCCGAAGTGCGCCTCGCCCAGCGCCGCGACCTTGCAGTCGTTTTCAACGGCGGCAGGCAGCCCAAACGCCTCTTTCAACCGGCCTGCGATGTGAATATCTTCCCAACCCGGTTCGTGCAAGCAGACCAGCGGATGCCCAGACGTGCGGTCGAATCCGCCGCCGTAACCGAAACCGATCGCCCCGAACTCTGCCCCTTGCGCCTCGTACTTCGTGCGCAGCGTTTGTCCCGCCGCAATCAACCGCGCCAGGCTTTGCTCGCCATGATGTTCGGCGATGCGCGGGAAGACCTGCACCTCGACAAGCTTCTCGTCCGGTCCCGCAACGCTGGCGACAAGCTTGGTTCCGCCGGTTTCAAAAACGAGATAGTGGTCGGCGCTCACGGACGTTGGGCGAGTTCCTTCAGCGATTCATCGATCACCTGCAGCACCACGGCCAGGCTCCGTGCGCTCAACTTGTCGAGCGTGTCGGATTCCTTGTGCCAATGGCGATTCATCAAGCCGTAATTGAAGTCGATCAAGTCGACCGCGGGCATGCCTCGCTCGGTGAACTCGACGTGATCGTCGGCGATGTATTGGATCGGGCCACTCTGGAACTCGTCCGTATAGCCGAGCCGATGAGCGACGCCGACAACCAAATCGCGCAGCCAAGGCGTCGAGTAGCCCTCATAGTGAATCGAGAGATCGCTGTCGCCGATCATGTCAAGGTTGATGATCGCCTTGATCGACTTGGCTGAGCCGTCGCGCTGCCACATGTCGGCCAGTCGGCGGCTGCCGTAGGTGTGGTCATTGCCCTTCCATTCCACGGCTGACTCTTCGCCGTCGAAGAACGTCAGCCACACGCCGTCGCGCAGCGTGCGGCCCTTCATCATCCCCGCAAGCGCCAGCAGTGCGCCCGTCGAAGAGCCGCCGTCATTGGCGCCTACAAAGTTGAGACCGGCGCGCGAGAACGTGTCGTAGTGACCCGAGATGACCACGTTCTTGCCGCTCGATCCGGCGAACTTGCCGATGATGTTCTTCATCCGCTTCGGCCCCAGCGGAGTGTACGACATGAAGTCCACTTCCTCCACTGTCGCTCCGCTCTTCTTCAGCTCGGCGATGATCCAGGCCTGCTGCTTGGCCTGCGCCGCCGAGCCAGCCGGACGCGGCCCGAACTTCACCGCCGCCGCAACGTAGTTCAACGCCTTCTGACCCTCGCGAGCGTAGTTCGGCGGGGGTTCGGCAGCTTGCGCAACGGCGCTCAGCAGCGCTGCTAGGCAGATGGTCTTCGCGCGATGCATCGGTAAGCCAACGTGAAGTCCTTGTTTGAGTCTAGAAAATCTAAGGACGGAATCAAGAGCGCCATGGGTACAACGGCGGCGGCTACA
>JAQCLD010000163.1 GCA_027592785.1 Acidobacteriota bacterium | reverse complement strand
GGCCCTCCCGACACCTTCGCTCACCCCTACCGCGCCCTCGCCCTAATCCTTACCGACGGATTTGGGCCCGCCGCTTACGCGGCTGGGCTCGGGTAGCCTGCGACCGCATCGGCTACTATGTATGGTTCGGCCGTGGCCGCTAGAGCAAGGAGCTAAACATGAACGTAGGATTCATCGGACTGGGCATCATGGGCACGCCCATGGCCGGTCAACTCATCAAGGCCGGACACAATCTGTCTCTGTTCTCGATCCCCAGCGTGCCGGACGAGTTGAAGGCGGCCGGCGGAACCGTCTGCACCTCCTCCAAGGAAGTCGCGCAGAAGGCCGACATCATCATCGTCATGGTCCCGGACACGCCCGATGTGGAGAAGGTCCTGTTCAGCGAGAACGGCGTGGCCGCGGGGCTTTCCGCAGGGAAGACCGTGGTCGACATGAGCTCCATCTCGCCCATCGAGACCAAGCAGTTCGCCGCGCGCATCAACGAACTCAAGTGCGACTACCTGGATGCACCGGTCTCCGGCGGCGAGGTGGGGGCCAAGAATGCGACGCTTACCATCATGGTCGGCGGCCCGGAAGAAACCTTCAACAAGGTGAAGCCGCTGTTCGAATTGATGGGCAAAAACATCACGTTGGTGGGCGGCAACGGCGACGGCCAGACCTGCAAGGTGGCCAACCAGATCATCGTCGCCCTGACCATCGAGGCGGTGGGAGAAGCGCTGCTGTTCGCTTCCAAGGCGGGCGCCGATCCGGCCAAGGTCCGCGAGGCCCTGATGGGCGGATTCGCTTCTTCTAAGATTCTCGAGATTCACGGCGAGCGCATGATCAAGCGCACCTTCGATCCGGGGTTCCGCATCGAATTGCACCAGAAGGACCTCAACCTCGCCCTCTCCGGCGCGCGCGCCCTGGGCATCTCGCTGCCCAACACTGCGACCGCGCAGGAGCTGTTCAACTCATGCCGCGCCAACGGCGGCGCCGCCTGGGATCACTCGGCGATGGTCAAGGCGCTGGAGATGCTTGCCAACCACGACGTGGCCTGAAGCGCGGAGCGGTTACCCGGGAAGCTGTTGTCCGCCCAGCCAAACGGCGATAATGGCGTCGGTGAAGAAGACATGAATCGCCGTATATTCTTAAGCGGCCTCGCCGCCGCCGCAACCTTGGCCGCGCAGGCGCCGCCCGAAGTCTCGACTCCCGGTCGTCCGCAGGCCACGGACAGTTTCGGCCCGAGCGTCGACAACGTCCCCATCATCGACGCCCACATACACCTGTTCGACGGCACACGGCCGCAAGGCGCGACCTATATGGGCTCAGCGGAATTCCGCGCCCTTTCAAAGACCTCGCTGCCGGAGCTCTACGAGCCGCTGGCGCGGCCGACTGGCATCGTCGGCGCCGTCGTCGTCGAGTCGAGCGGATGGGTCGAAGACAATCTCTGGTACCTGATGGTTTCAGAGCCAAGCCCGTTCATCGTCGGCATCTCGGGACGCCTCGATCCCTACAAACCTGAGTTCGGCGAATACCTGGAGCGCTACAGCAAGAACCCGCTCTACCGCGCGATCCGCGCCAGCCGCTTCTACGCCGAAACCAACGGCAAGGTCACGCTGGACGCGGTCGCGGTCGACAATCTCAAACTGCTGGCCCAAGCCGACCTGGCGAATGACACGGCCAACCCTTCGATCGCGCTGATGACCGCGAACGTGATGCTGGCGGACGCCGTTCCAAACCTGCGCATCATCATGGATCACTTGCCGCGCTTCGATCCCGACGATCAGTCTGCCTACGAGGCCGTGATCACAGAGATGGCAGCGCGGTCAAACATCTTCGTCAAACTGTCTGCGGCGTATCGGTCGAGCAATGCGGCGGGTATACAAGACCGCCTCGAATACCTCTACGGCATGTTCGGCGAAGACCGCGTGATCTTCGGCACGGACTATCCGAACTCATACGGCGTGGCCACGCTTTCAGAAGAAGTGGGACTGATGAAGCAATTCTTCTCAACCAAAACACGCGCCCAAGCGGAGAAGTTTTTCTGGCGCAACGCGGCGCACGTTTACAAATACGCCAAGCGGGCCGGCGATCAGCCTTAAGACGCGACGCCGAGATAGACGAACAGTACGACCGCACCGACGAGCACGGCGTTGAGTGACCAGTGCGTTTGGAATCCTTCACCGACCCACTTCGAGCGTGAGTTGAGCAGGATCAATGTGCCGGCCAACACGGGCAAGAAGTACGCGCCGAAAATGCCGTAAACCAACTGCACTTGTCTAACAGGGTTGCCTAAGAAGAGCAAAGGCAGCAGCGCGATGGCGATGAGGTAGAAGCTATAGGGCCTAGTGTTAGTGAGTCCGACAGCGGGAACTTTTTCGCCGCGGGTGAGAAACCAGAAATCCGCAAACAAATAGGGGATACTCTGCCACACGCCGAGTAGACTCGAGAAGACGGCCGCCCAGAAACCAGCCAGGAATATCCATTTGCCGGCAGGACCCATCACCTGCGCGAGTTGATCGGCCATCTCGATGGCGAGTGCATTGCCCGAGTTCTCGAGCTTGAGTTGCGAACCGATGATGATGACGGCGATGCCGAAGATTCCGGTGAGACTGTTGCCGAGCGCAAGGTCGAGGCGGCAGTTGGCGAGGTCGGCGGTGCTGTCGCGGCCTTGCTCTCGAATCCAGTAGCCGTAAGCGAGCAGCGTCACCGTGCCGCCGACGCCGCCGAGCACGGCTAAGACCCAGTTTGAGCCCGTCGACGGCATTGAGGGAATGAAGCCCATCGCTACGGCGCCCCAGTCCGGCCCAGAAGCGACAGCGGTGACCACGACGGTCACGAACATCAGGCCGACCAGCGCCGACATGATGCGCTCAAACGAGGCGAAGCTGCCTCTCCAAATCATGGCCAAACCGATTAGCGAATGAATGATTCCCCACACCAGCCGCGACGTATCCAAGTCGCCGATGGGGAAAACCGCGGCGCCGGCAACGCCGCAAGCGCTCACCAGCGCGGCGCCGACTACCAGACTGAATAGCGCGAGGTAGACGAAGAACACCCAGCGCATGCCCGCGCCGAGTTTGTCGTTCCAGCCTTCGAGCAGAGTGGTGCCGGTGGCGAGTTGCCAACGGGTTAGGCCTTCGCCGAGCACCCACTTGAGGAAGGCGCCGACGACGACGGCCCAAATCACGCCGAGCCCGGCCTCGGAACCGGCGAGAGTAGACGTCAGCAAGTCCCCCGCCCCGACTCCGATGGCGGCGAGCAAAATGCCGGGCGCGAACAGCTTCCAGCGAGATGTTGTCTTGGAGGGCAACCAGACTACTCTAGCGTGTCGAGTTTCAGGGTTGTAATACTTCGATGCGAACGTTGTCGGGGCCTACGACCATGCTGATGCGGATTCCGCGAAAATCCCTGGGTTCCAGAGAGAACTTCACGTCCTTGCCTCTCAACTCAGTCGCTGCCGCATCGAGGTTGGGGACGTTCCAGCCAAGGTGATCGAGGCTGCGGCCCTGCGTCGGCGCGATGGCTTCGTCGGATTTGCGAGCGAGCAGCCAGACATTTCCGTAGTTGACTGCCGGAAGCGTGTTGGCGAATTTGTCGCGCGTTCCGCCGAAGACGTTGGCGTACCAGTTGAGAGCGGCTTCGGGGTCAGCGCTGGAGAGATGGATGTGATGAACACCGCGCAGGGCAGGGTCATCGATGATTTCAATTTTGGTCCCCCAGGGATCGACGACGAAGCCAAGCGTCATGCCTTGGAACTCGCGGAGTTCTCCCAGCTTGGCGCCGCCGTCGGCCACCACTGCAGCTACGAGTTCGGCCACGTTGGGCAACGAGAAACCGATGTGGTCGACGCCGGAACCCACAGATCCCTCACCGGGCTCGCGCTTGGAAAAGATCACGGCGATGTCGCCGTAGTAGACACGATCAATGGGCACATCCGGTCCCACAGCGCCACGGAATCCGGTTGGCCTGCCGCCAAAGTGTTTGATGTACCACTGCGCCGCCTCCGCCGAGTCGGGCGCGGCGAGGTGAATGTGATCGTATGGCGCGGCGCTCATGGAAAGGCTAATGGCTAAACCGAGCAGGCACAGGAGAGGAGTCTTGGTCATAGGTATTTCGTGGTTGGCGGCGATGCTGTGAATTGTAGCGGATACGGTCTATTCGATTGCCGCAGCCGCGAGTTGCAAGAATGCGTTGATTTCGTCGGCCATGTCTCCGCCGCCATTCGACCGTTGGTAGAACAGGATGGCGATCAGATCTTTATCGGGATCGGCCCAGGTGAATGTTCGGTAGGCGCCGCCGTGTCCATAGGAGCCGATGCTGGTGTAGCGCAGGGCAGCGACGGGATCTTTGACGACAGCGACGCCTAATCCGAAGCCCAGGCCCGGCCCCCAACCGACAGGCATGTCGCCGGTCTGTACGGTGGTCATCGTGTCGACGGCGGCTCGCGACAGAATACGACGTCCCTCATACGTACCGTGGTCGAGCATCATGCGGTAGAACTGCAGCAGGTCCGTCGCCGTGCTGTAGAGGCCGCCTTGCGGCAACGGGTTCTTCCATTCGCTGCGCGGCGGCGTGCGCTCGAAGGGCGCGAGTTTGCCATCGTTCAAGGAGTAGACTGCCGCGACGCGATCCATCTTGCCTTTGGGCGGGAAGAACGAAGTGTCCTTCATGCCGAGCGGGTCAAATAGACGCTGCTGCATGAAGGCCTCGTAGCTCTGGCCCGAGACCACTTCAATCACGCGTCCGAGCGCGGCGATGCCGAGGTTGTTGTAGCTCCAGCGTTCGCCTTGGTCGGACATCATCGGCTCGCGCGCGCCGGCGGCGACAACTTCCGCGAGGGAACTGGTGTAGAACGAGACAGCGTCGGGCGGGCCGGCGGCAATGCCGGACGTGTGCGTCGCCAAGTCCACCAAACGGACCAGGCGTTTGGGTGGCCGAGACGCGCAGTGGAAGCCCGCGGCGCCCGGTCCGCAGGGGTTGACGCTCGCGTTCTTAAACTCAGGGATGTACTTCTCGACGGGGTCCGTCAGCGAGACACGGCCTTCGTCGACCAGCAGCATCAGCCCGGCGACAGTGATCGGCTTGGTACAGGACATGATCTGTTGGATCGAGTCGGTACGCATCGGCTGCTTGGAGGCGAGGTCGCGGTAGCCGACGGCGTCCAACGAGGCGACCTTGCCGTGCCGCGCTACGAGGGTCACAAAACCGGCCGCCGTGCCCTGGTCGACAAACTCCTGCATCCGTGCTGGGATTCGCGCGAGTCGGTCGGGATCCATCCCGGCATCAGCCCCCAGCAGCGGGAAAACACAGAGGAAGGCGATTAGGTAACGCATGGCATCGGCTAGTTTACACAACCTATCCGAGATGTGAATGTGAGTGAGCGGTCGAGTTGAGCGGCAAGGGGCGTTGGACCTATTCCCTGACGGTCACCGATCGCCGTCACCGATCACGTCACCGATCACCTGCCAGGTGAAGCCAAACCGCCAGTATAGTTAGCGGGCGGACGAATTGGGTTGCCGGAGGGCCGCCGGTGACCGTTGGGGTCCGCCGAGGGGCCGTGAAGGTCCGCTGGAAGGCCGCGGATATCCGCTGATGTCCGCCCATGTTCGCTGGGGTCCGCCCTGTTTTGGGGCTAAGTTGTTGACCGTGTTGGGTGTGGTCGGGGACAGCCAAGCTTGGCTGTCCCCTGAAGAAGCCGACGTCCGGCGG
>JAQCLD010000048.1 GCA_027592785.1 Acidobacteriota bacterium | reverse complement strand
GTAGGCCGCCGAAACGGCGCCGCGTCTGAGTCGGGATAGGGAAGGTTTTCTATGGCAAGAAACAGAGGACCGGTACTCCGGAGATCGCGCCGAGTCGGCTTGGCGCTCGATCCGAAGTCCGAACGACTATTGGACCGGCGGCCGAATCCGCCTGGGCAGGTCAAACGCGGCCGGCGCCCCCGCAAGATGTCGAACTACGGCACGCAGCTGCAAGAGAAGCAGCGCGCGCGCTTTATGTACGACGTTTTGGAGCGGCAATTCCGTATCTATTTCCAGCGTGCGTTGCGCATGAAGGGCGTTGTCGGCGACAATCTGCTCTCGTTGCTGGAGCGGCGGCTGGACAACACGCTTTTCCGTCTCGGATTTGCGATGACGCGTCGTATGGCGCGGCAGATCGTCAACCACGGACACATCGAGGTCAACGGCCGCAAGGTGGACATTCCGTCTTATACCGTGCAGCCCGGCGACATCGTCCGCATCCGTGAGAAGAGTCGCGAACACGGCGGCATCATGATTGCGTTCGAGACTCCAGCAGCCTCGTTGTTGCCCAGTTGGCTTGAAGCCGACGCCGAGCACTACGAAGGTCGTGTGACGGGGACTCCGAGCAAGGATGATCTGAATCAGAATCAGATCAACGCCCAGCTCATCGTCGAGATGTACTCGAGGTAAGAAAGGACTTGGGACCGCGCCGGGCTTTGCCCCAGGACGCGGTTCCGCTTGGGGCGCTAGCGCCCGCGGCGGTCTTGGACCGTCGAACGCGAAGAGGGAACGACAACAGGCATGTGGAAGGGATTTCAAAAGCCGAAGCGTCTGGCGGTCGATCCGGACACTCTGACCGTTACATTCGGTCACTTTACGGCACAGCCGTTTGAACGTGGGTTCGGAACGACGATTGGCAACTCGATCCGGCGGGCTCTGTTGAGCTCCATCGAAGGCGCGGCAATTACGGCCGTCAAGATCGAAGGCGTCTCTCACGAGTTCAGTCCGATTCCCGGGGTGACCGAGGACGCAGCCGATATCATCTTGAACCTCAAGCAGATTCCGCTGAAGCTCTACACTGACGAGCCGCGCACGATTCGTTTGCGCGCCACCGAGGCGGGCGAGGTTTACTCCGGTCAGATTGAGGTCGACTCCGAGGTCGAGATTCTCAATAAAGAGATTTACTTGACCACGGTCAGCGAAGGCGGCCTTCTCGACATCGAGATGCGCGTCAAGATCGGCCGCGGCTACGTCAGCGCCGAGAAGAACTTCGACGAAGAGTTGCCCATGGGCTATATACCCATCGACTCCGTCCACTCGCCTGTCCGCAAGGTCAACTTCACCGTCGACCAAGCGCGCATCGGCCAGATGACCGACTACGACAAGCTCGGACTCGAAGTCTGGACCAACGGCGCCGTGAGTCCTCAGGACGCTATCGGCTCGGCCGCCAAGTTGATCAAAGATCACATGAGCATCTTTATCAACTTCGAGGAAGAAGCCATCGTCGATGAGCAACCGGTCGATGCATCAGTCGAGCGCTACAACGAGAACCTGAATCGTTCGGTCGAAGAGTTGGAACTCTCGGTGCGGTCTTACAACTGCCTTAAGAACGCCAATATCCAGACGATCGGAGACTTGGTGGTTCGCAGCGAGTCTGACATGCTTAAGACCAAGAACTTTGGCCGCAAGTCACTAAACGAAATCAAGGAAATCCTGGGCGGCATGGGACTCGGTCTCGGCATGCGTTTCGACGACCAAGGGCGCTTAATCGCGCCTGAGGGCGGCGGCGAGGAAGAAGAACTGTAGACCTGCGCTTTGGCGTGGAGACGAGGACGGAATTATGCGGCACAGGATAGGCGGCTATAAGTTAGACCGCGATACATCAGCTCGACGTGCGCTCTTCCGGGCGCTGACGACGAGTCTGATCATGGAAGATCGGATCAAGACCACGGTCACCAAGGCCAAAGCGGTTCGCCCGCAGGTCGAGAAGATGATTACGCTCGCGAAGCGGGATACGCTGCATACCCGACGGCAGGCGGCGGCATTCCTGATGTCCGATGAAGCCGTGAAGAAGTTGTTCGATACGATCGGTCCTCGATTCGCGGATCGTCCAGGCGGTTACACCCGCATCATGCGCGTCGGCTTCCGTCAGGGTGACGGCGCCGAAGAGGCCATCATCGAGTTGTTGGGCTCTGAGGTCAAGAAGCGCGCCGAAGAGCGCCGCAAGCGTCGTGACGACCGCCTCAAACAGCAGCAAGAACAGACTGAGCAGGCTGCCGCAGCGGCGAACTAGTCGCGCGTCGCACTCACAGAAAAGACAAGGGCGGACAGCGATGTCCGCCCTTGTTGCGTTGACCCAGAACATAGAATTAAATGATGCAGTCTTACCGAGCGGTCATTGCTGCGGCTTTGTTGATAGCCGGACTCTCTGGATGTGGAGATGCCGCCGACGGGGGCGTCGCTGCGGTCGTCAACGCCTACCGCATTACTTACGACGAACTCGAGGACTACCACCGCCAACAGATGCCCGGGCTGGAAGATCCTCCCAGCGCCGAGCAGTCGCGAATGTTGCGCCTCAATTTGCTGCGCGAGATGATCGACCGCCAGATTCTGCTGCAGAAGGCGGAGAGCGTGGGGCTGGTTGCTGTTGACGACGAAGTGGACGCCCGGTACAGCGAATTCCGTACGCCGTTCCCTTCCGATGAGGAGTTCGAGGCGTCTCTGCGCGAGCGCGGGATGTCGCCGGCGGAACTGCGGGTTTCGATCCGCCGCAACCTGACCATCGAGAAGCTCTTCAATCGCGAGATTACTTCGCGCGTCTCCGTCGCAGAGCCGGAGATGCGCCGGTACTACGAGGAGAACAGCGCGAGCTTTTCACGGCCCGAGCCTCAATTGCACCTCGCCCAGATTGTGGTAACCGCCGAGGCCGAATCCCCACCACCTAATCTGCTCAACGACGACGCCACGGACCGCAAGGCGGCTTCGGAGAAGATCACCATGCTTGCCCAGCGACTAGCTGCAGGAGAGGCCTTCGATACGCTAGCGCAGAACTACTCCGAGGATCCGGCGTCCACTCCGAGCGGCGGCGATTTGGGATTCATCCCGCAATCGTCGCTGGAGAAGGCGCCCGTGCTATTGCGCCGCATCGTCGCGGCGCTCTCGCCGGGAGAAACTTCTCCGGTAGTCGAGATCGACGGCGTCTATCGCATCATCCAGTGCATTGAGCAGCAGCCCGCCGGCCTGCGGGATTTCTCCGACCCCAGCGTGCAACAAGAGATCCAAGAGACCCTACGCAACCGCAAAGACCAACTGCTGAGGTCTGCGTTCTTGGAAGTCGCCCGCAGCGAAGCCAAGGTCGAGAACCTGCTCGCTAAGCAGATTGTCGATAGCTACGGATTAGCTGATTAGCGGCTTACTTCTGCGATTGCGAAGTCAGGATCTCGACACCGACTAGGTCGGTGGGGTATTTGCCGGTATAACAGGCGTAGCAACAATCGTCGGCTAAGCTCTCCACCGATTTGCGCAAACCGCCTAGCGACAGGTAGGCCAGGGAATCCGCGCCCGTGAATTCGCGAATCTCTTCCACTGTTTGGTTCGCCGCGATTAATTCCGAACTAGACGGCGTGTCCACGCCGTAGTAGCAAGACGAAATCGTCGGAGGACAGGAGATCCGCAAGTGGATCTCCTTCGCGCCGAACTCCCGCATCAGACGAACGATCTTGCGCGAAGTGGTGCCGCGAACCAGCGAGTCGTCGACCAAGATGATCCGCTGACCCTCAACGATGTCTCGCACTGGGTTCAGTTTTTGCCGCACGCGAGAATCACGCATCGTCTGCGTCGGCTCGATGAACGTGCGGCCGACATAGTGATTGCGGATGAGACCCAGGCGGTACGGTAGGCCCGATTCCGAGGCATAACCGATCGCAGCAGGCACGCCGGAATCGGGAACTGCGATGACGCAGTCGGCGGGCACTGGGCTCTCCCGAGCTAGGATGCGGCCGAGCATTTCGCGCGATTGGGCCACAGACCGTCCAAATACCCGCGAGTCGGGACGCGAAAAATAGACATGTTCGAATACGCATTGCGCCTTCGGCAACTCCGGCGCGAAGCGCTCGCGCGAAATCCCTTCGTTCGACACAATGACCATTTCGCCTGGCTGCACCTCGTCGATCAGCTCGGCTTGGATCAAGTCGAAGGCGCAAGTTTCTGAAGCGAAGACGTAAGCCAATTTGCCGTCCGGGGTCTCGAGCTTGCCCACTGAGAGCGGCCGAAATCCGCGTTGATCTCGCGCCACGATCAAGCGATCCTGCGCCAGCAATACGAGCGAGTAAGCGCCTTCTAGCCGCAGCAACGACTCGCGCAATGCGTGGCGCAGCGTCGTCTCGCGTGAGCGCGCCATCAGATGCGGAATCACTTCCGTATCGCTCGTCGCCTGAAAGATCGATCCGGAAGCTTCAAGCTCGCGACGCAATTCCCAACCGTTCGTCAGATTGCCGTTGTGCGCGATCGATAGTTGGCCCTTGGAGCACTGCACAGTGAACGGCTGTGCGTTCAGATGCGCGCTCGGTCCCGCAGTGGAGTAACGCGTATGACCGATCGCGGCTCTCCCTTTGAGCTTCTTCAGCGTCGACTCAGAGAAGACCTCACGTACCAGGCCCATGCCTTTGTGCGTGCGCAGTTCCTTGCCGTCGCTGGTGACGATGCCTGCGCTCTCTTGGCCACGATGCTGCAGAGCGTAGAGTCCTAAATAGGCGAGTTTTGACGCCTCCGGATGACCCCATACCCCGAATACCCCGCACTCGTCGTGGAAGCGGTCATCATCGATGTCCGCGCCCACGACCTGAAGCTGGTGGTCGTCTTCGGTGTTCATTTGTTCAGCATCCTCACAAGCGCCGTATCCCAACTCTCAAAAAGAGAATCCGTCGAGACTTCAAACAGCGGCTTGTCGTTGACCCGGAAGCTTATCTGCGGAGCATCTATCGTCTGGCCAATGACAACAGCCGGCACGTTGCGCTCTTGAGCAGTTCGCTCAACACTACTCAGTTTAGACCCGTCAATCGAGAGCAAGATTCTCGAAGGGGATTCATGGAATAAGACTGCAGCCAAAGGGATCTCAGTCTCAAAGGAAATCTCAGCGCCCACGCGCTTCGCTGCGAAACAACTCTCTGCGATGGCAACAGCGAGTCCGCCGTCGCTCACGTCGTGGACCGATTCCGCCAAGCCGTCTTGGACGATCTTACGGACTGTCGCTTGTACGGCGATCTCAAAGTCGAGGTCCAGCGCCGGCGGCAGACCCCAGACCTGTTTGGTGATCTGTTTGGCGTACTGCGAGGAGCCGAAACGGCGATCCAACTGGTCGTCGCCGCCCGGCAACAACCCGCCGATCAGAACCAACATACTGCCGCCGCCCTGGAAGGTAATACCTGCCGGGCGATTCATGTGCGGCAGCACACCGACCATGCCCATCACCGGCGTGGGGTAGATGCCCGTTCCGAGCGTCTCGTTGTAGAGGCTGACGTTGCCGCCGGTAATCGGGGCTTTGAACGCCGTGCAGGCTTCGCCGATGCCCTCGATGGCAGCCACCAATTGGGCCATGATCTCCGGCTTCTCTGGATTGCCGAAGTTCAGGCAGTTGGTCGCGCCAACCGGCTCCGCCCCGACCGTCGCAAGGTTGCGGCAACACTCTGCCACCGCGAGCATGGCGCCTTCCTTCGGGTCCAACGCGCAATAACGGCCGTTGCCGTCCAGCGACATCACCAGCGAAACGCCTGCTGCCTTCACTCTCACCACGGCGGCGTCGTGTCCTGGGCCGAGTGTGGTGTTGGTACGTACCTGGTAGTCGTACTGCTCGTAGATCCAGCGCTTGGAGCAGATGTCCGCTGCAGCGACGAGTTGTTCCAGAGCGGCCTTCGCGCCGGCGCCGTCAATCTGGGGCACGCCCGGGCCATCCAACGGGTGCGGGCGGTAAGGCGTCGTGTAAGGCCGGCTATAGATCGGCGCGTCGTCGGTCAGGAAGGAGTTCTGCAACTCCGCCACGACCTCGCCGTGGTTCTTGACCCGCAACATGCCGTCGTCGGTGACCGTGCCGACTTCCTCGGCGTCCAGACCCCATTTCTTGAATACGCGAAAGATCTCGTCTTCGCGGCCGCGTTCGGCGACCAGCAGCATACGTTCCTGCGACTCCGACAGCATGATGTCGTACGGCGTCATGTCCGATTCGCGTTGCGGCACGAGCGATAGATCGATCTGGATGCCGGCGCCCGTCCGGCCGCCCATCTCGCAGGTAGAGCAGGTGAGCCCGGCGGCGCCCATATCCTGAATGCCAAGGATCGCGCCCGTTTGCATTGCCTCCAGACAGGCTTCGAGCAACAGCTTCTCCAAGAACGGATCGCCTACCTGTACATTGGGGCGCTTCGCTTCTGAGTCCTCTCCGAACTCTTCGGACGCCATCGACGCGCCTTTAATGCCATCCTTGCCGGTCTTGGCGCCGACGTAGATCACCGGATTGCCCACACCGCTTGCCTGACCAAAGAAAATTTGGTCGGCCCGGAAAATCCCCAAAGCGAATGCGTTCACCAGCGGGTTGCCGCTGTAGCCTGGCTCGAAGATCGCCTCGCCGCCAACCGTCGGCACGCCGAAGCAGTTGCCGTAGTTGCCCACGCCGCCGACCACGCCTTCGACTATGTGCCGGCTCTTGACGCCGGTTTTCGGGTCATCCAGCGGCCCGAAACGCAGCGAATCCATCACCGCGATCGGCCGGGCCCCCATCGTAAAGATGTCGCGCAAAATGCCGCCCACGCCGGTCGTTGCGCCTTGGAACGGCTCGATGAAACTGGGGTGATTGTGCGACTCGATCTTGAACGCCGCCGCCCAGCCGCCGCCGATGTCGATGATGCCCGCGTTCTCGCCCGGTCCCACCAGAATCTTCTCGCCCGTGGTGGGCAGCTTCTTCAGGTGGACGCGCGACGACTTGTAGGAGCAGTGCTCGCTCCACATCACGCTGATAATTCCGAGCTCGGTGATGGTCGGCTCGCGTCCAAGCCGCTCAAGAATCCGATCGTATTCCTCCGTCGTCAGTCCGTGTTCCTTGACGACTTGGGGCGAGATGGTTGGCATCATTGCTTATCGTGCGGCGACGAACGAAGAGACAACCGAACGGAAAATCAACAGCCCGTCCTGGGAACCCATCGCGGGGTCCGCTGCCCTTTCCGGGTGGGGCATCAGGCCCATGACGTTACGGCCTTCGCTCAGCACGCCGGCAATGTTGCGGGCCGAACCGTTGGGGTTCGCCGCCTCCGTGGCTTCGCCGTTGCCGTCAACGTAGCGAAAGGCGATGCGGTCTTCGCGCTCCAGCAGGTCCAGAGTCGCATCATCCGCGAAATAACATCCTTCGCCGTGGGCGATAGGGACCTCCAACGGCTGGCTCGGATCGCACAGGGAAGTGAACGGGGAGTTCAGCGTCTCGGTCCGCAACAGGACCGTCTTGCAGGAGAATTTCAAGCCGCGGTTGTGGATCAGCGCGCCCGGCAACAAGTGGGATTCGACCAGCACCTGGAAGCCGTTGCAGATGCCCATCACCAACCCGCCCGAATCGGCGAAACGCCGCACCGCGCCCATCACCGGAGAGAACCGCGAAATGGCGCCCGCCCGCAAGTGATCACCGTAGGAAAAACCGCCTGGCAGCACGATCACGTCGCAACCTTCGAGGTCTTCCGATTGGTGCCAGATCCCGACAGCCTGCTCGCCAAGATTCCTCTCGACCGCATATAAGGCGTCGTGATCGCAGTTGGAGCCGGGGAAAATAACGACGCCGAATTTCATCGCGCGGGAGAAGGCCGGGAAAGCTCAGTGTAGCATTCCCTCAACCCGATCGACGCATCTGTAGCGCTTCGTTTGCGATGTTCTGCAGCGTCTCACGCTTTTCCCCAGCGAGCGAGTTTTCGATGGAAGCTCGGGCGATTCAGTACTTCTCGATTGACGACGTTGGGCGGCGCCTGACCTTGCGCAATTGCCAACGCTCCTGCGCAGGACTCGCGTACCATGTCTCGAAACAGTTCCTCGGTCCAACCGATCGAATGAGACGTGGCGATAACGTTGTCGAACTGCAAGAGTCGATGCCCTGTGTCGGTCATCGGCTCGACGGCGAATACGTCCAGTGCCGCTCCGGCGAGGCGGCCCGCTTCAAGAGCATCCGCCAGGGCGTCTTCGTCGACAATCGGCCCGCGAGCTGTATTGATCAAATACGCGGTAGGCTTCATCTGCGCCAATACGTCCTTGCCGACAAGACCGCGAGTTTCGGGCGTGAGCGGGCAACTGACCAAAACGTAGTCGGAGCGCCGCAGCAGGTCTTCGAGCGAGGTCAGTTCCACGCCCGCGTCACGGGCAACGGCTTCATCGCAATAGGGGTCGTGGGCTAAGAGCTTACCCGGGCGAAAAGCAGCCAGCAACCGTACGGTTTCCCTGGAAATCCTTCCCAGGCCGATCGTCCCAATAACCCTGTCGCGCGGCTCGATGCCAAGCGGCATCTGGCTGGCAGCCCATTCTCCTCGACGGGTCATGCGGTCCTTGGCGCCTAGGCGGTGCGACAGCGCCAAGATGAAGAGCACAATCGACTCCGCCATGGGCCCAGCTACGGCCTTCGGGGTGATGTAAACCGCGACATCGGCAGCTGTGCATGCATCGAGATCGACGTTGTCATAGCCGACTCCACAGCGCCCAACCGCGCATAGCTGCTCAACCCCTTCGAGAGAGGCGGCACTCACTCTTGGCCCCAGCGACAACAGCACGTCCAGTCCCTTGAGGTGCTCGGGGAGGTACTCGGCGACCTGCTCAGAAATGCGTTCGAATTGGACCTTCGCGTCCAGGTCTCCTGCGTCAAATGTGCCCGGCGCGACCAAGGGCCCTCTGCCAGGTGTATCGAAATCGGGAGAAATGCCAATCGTAAATCGTTCCATTGGAATAACGGTGCGCCTATTTCAACACAAGCCTCTATACTCGTCGTTGACCTGGGAGCCTAGATGAATCCACTGAAACAGAAACTCATCGCCAAAGAGCCTGCCTACGGTCAGCTCGTGATGGAGTTCTACACGGCCGGCACAGCGCAGATCCTCGCTAGTGCTGGGCTGGACTTCGTCATCTACGACATGGAGCATGGCCGTTGCGATATCAACCAATTGAGCCAACTCGCCGTCGCGGGCCGCGGTGCAGGCCTTACCGTGATTGCCAGGCCCCCGGACTTAACTGCCGCCCCCTTGGGCAGGTTGCTCGACGTCGGCGTCCACGGCGTCATGGTCCCGCGAGTGGAAACCGCCGAACAGGCGCGCGAGATTGTCGCGGCGGTCAAGTATGCCCCCCAGGGTCGACGGGGTGTCGCGGTTGGCATCGCTCACGACGACTACAGACCAAAGGGGCCTGGCTACTTTGCACAGGCCAACAAAGAGACCGTCGTCATCGCTATCCTCGAGACGGGCACCGCCTTCGAGAATCTTGACGCCATTCTGGCGACACCGGGGCTCGACGTTGCTTGGATGGGGCACTACGACCTGACGGTCTCCATGGGTATCCCCGCGCAATTCGACCATCCGCGATTTCGTGAAGCCTGGCAGTCGCTGGCCGACGGCTGCCGCCGGCACGGCGTCGCTGCCGCCTTCATGCCCGTCTCGCCGGCCCAGTTCGAGGACGCCAAGCAGACCGGCTATCAGGTTCTCAGCCTGGGCAGCGACCTCTCCACCTACATCCAGGGCGTGGACGCATTCGCCCAGCTCGCCGGACTCCAGCAGCGCCGGAGCTAGCAGGCGCGGCCGCCATTATCGCGGCGTCCTCACTGCGCTGCTAGAATCACGTCTTTGGAGGATCAACGACCTTGACTATTAGCGAATCTTTCTTGCCGCAATTCGATCAAGAAATGCAGATCACCCGGAGCTGCCTGGCCCAGGTCCCGACCGACAAGATGGCCTGGAAGCCCCACGTGAAGTCGATGTCGATGGGCCACCTCGCCTCGCACATCGCCGACATGGTGAGCTGGACCAACGGGATCATTGGCTCCGATGAGTTCGACGTCGCGCCTCCGGGCGGCGAGCCCCACCAGGTCAAAGACGCGGAAACGGCCGAAGAGCTACTGGCGATGTTCGACAAGGCAGTCGCTGGAGCGCACGCGGCCATCGCAGGGGCGAACGACGCGACGCTCACGGGCACGTGGACCTTTAAATACGCCGGCAATGTCGTCGTTTCCATGCCGCGTATCGCGAACCTACAGGCTTTCATCGTGAGCCACATCATTCATCACCGAGGACAATTGAGCGTCTATTTGCGGCTCAACGACATCCCCGTCCCCTCGATCTACGGGCCATCCGCCGATTCCGGTCCGATGTAGGCGCGTCTATCTGGAGGCGGCTAGTACCGCCTCCATCCGCCCGCGCACTCGTTCCATGAGCGCTTGGCGATCACTGGCTGTAAGCCCAGTCGTGTCGACCGGATCCAAGAACGTCAGCTTCAGCCGCCCCGGCTTGATCCGCAGCGTTCCCGGCGGCATCAGCTCGCGTGCTCCCTCAATCGTGATCGGCACGATCGGCACGCCCGCCTCTATCGCCATGGTGAATGCCCCAGGAGAGAACGGCAGCATCTGTCCTGTCTTGCTGCGGGTGCCTTCCGGGAAGATCAACAAGGAGATGCCGCTGCGCAAGGTGCTGACCGCGTCTTCCATCGCCTTGTGGCGCGAATTTCCTACCGCCCGGTCAACGTAGATGAAGCTGCCCAGCTTCATCACATAGCCCAACAGCGGAATCTTCCCCAACTCCTTCTTTAAGATCACCGCCACCCTGGGGAGCTTGAAGAACAAAGCTGCCGGGTCGAGGTTCGTGACGTGATTGCACACGAAAACGGCTGTCTTTTGGCTCCAAGCTTGATCGAGGCCAACCGTGTCCACGTGCACGCCTGACAGCAGCATGGCCAGCCGGATTCCCTGACGCGACGCCCAGTAGATCGGTCGAATGTCGCGAATTACCCACGTCAGCGGAACGAAGATCAGAGTCGCGATTGTAATGTACGCCGCGAGTGCGGGGTAAACGATGAGGTAGGAACGGAGCATTGCGCCAGTCCGGCATTGTCCGCAGGAATGGCCCAGGGAAGCAAGCGGCGGAGCTAGCGGTACTTGCCGGAGAGCGAGTTCCAGCGCACCCGCGCGACATCGACAAACGCGTTGATCCCCGAGAGCGTACTCACCTTGGTGCCCTCGACATCGTTCCAGCGCACCGGAACTTCCTGGATCTTGAATCCAAAATGCCGCGCCAAATAGAGCTGCTCTACATCGAAACCGAAACGTTCCACTAGTTGCTTGCCGGCGACCAAATCGGCTGCTTTACGGGAAAACAGCTTGAAGCCGCACTGCGTGTCGGCGAAGGGCAGGCGAGTCACGATGCGCACGGCCAGGTTGAAAATCCTGCCCGACACCTCCCGAAACAGGGGCTGGTGTTCGCCAATCAGCGAGCGGTCCAGTGCGCGCGAGCCGATCGCCACGTCGAAGCCGTCTCGCTGGACCGCCTCCCAAAGCTTGTCCAGTTCCTCGATGGGCGCCGACAAGTCCGCATCGCTAAACAGCACCCAGTCCGCTGTCGAATGGCGCATACCGTTGCGGACGCTATAGCCTTTGCCGCGATTCCCTGGGTTCGAGATGACTCGTACAGCCAAGCCAGGTCCTTGCAGGCGTGGCGCCGCCTCGCGAACGAGTTCGGCGGTCCTGTCTTTTGAGCCATCGTCAACCACCAAAATCTCGGAGGAAGCGAAACCTGCCGCAGCGAGGTACTCTACAGTCCGATCCAGAGTCGGAAGCAAGCGGGCTTCTTCGTTGTAGGCGGGGATGACCACCGAGAGCGAACTCTCGGCTCGGGGCGCAGCACCTGGCAAGTGACTATCGTAGCCTCTTGCAGGGTCGCAAACGAATGCGGCGTTGCCCCAAGATTGCTGAGTGTAGTGGCTTAATTGGGGGCCAAAAAAAACCGCGCCGGGTGTTGCCGGCGCGGCTTTCTTGTTAGCGGGGCTTGGAAGCGTAGTCTTCTGAGACGTTGACCGCCGCCATGAGCGCTTTCAGACGGCGCGCCCGGTCGGGGCCGCGCAACGCCCGTAGGGCCTTCGCCTCAATCTGGCGAATTCGCTCGCGGGTCACCGTGAACTCATGCCCGATCTCTTCGAGCGTGTGTTCACGGTCGCAACCGATGCCAAAGCGCATCCGGATCACTTTCTCCTCTTTCGGAGAAAGCGTCTTCAGCACGTCGGCGGTCTCGCCACGGACGTTCGAGTCGATGACAGCGTCGACCGGGGAACCGACCCACTTGTCCTCGAGCAGGTCGCCCAAGGCCGACTCACCGTCCCGGCCGACCGGAGTTTCAAGAGACACCGGATCACGCGAGATTGTCTTCAGCTTCTGGACCTTCTCCGGGGAGATTTCCATCCGCTCGCCGATCTCTTCGTTCGTCGGGGCGCGCCCGAACTCCTTCTCCAGTTCGCGCGATGCCCTCAAGAACTTGTTCATCGACTCGTTCATGTGCACCGGGATACGGATCGTTCGCGACTGATCAGCAATCGCTCGAGTGATCGCCTGGCGGATCCACCAAGTTGCATAGGTCGAGAATTTGTAGCCGCGCCGGTACTCGAACTTTTCGGCTGCGCGCATCAGGCCGATGTTGCCTTCCTGAATCAAGTCAAGCAAGTGCAGTCCGCGGTTTACGTATTTCTTCGCCACCGAAACAACGAGCCGCAAGTTGGCCTCAACCAAGGCTTGCTTGGCTGATTCAGCGGTACGCTGGCCGATGATCAAACGGCGCAACGCCGCGCGCAAACTCTCCAACGAGTCGCCAATTTCGCCCTCGCGGGCTTCTAGAGCCTGCCTGGCGCGGCGGTAGTCGGCGCTCTTGGCCCGACCTTCGGCCCGAATTGAATCCATCTCCGCCCGTAGTCCCTCAAGCTCTTTCTTCGCCGCGGCGAGCTGCTCTTGGTATCCGGTCCAGATCTTGGGCTGCAAAGGGAGAGCCATGATCCCACGCTGGATCTTAACGATCAGCCTCTTGCGGTTCCAGCTCAGGCGGCGCAACACGTTGACGTTCCTGGTTGGCGTCGCGTCAATCTTCTTTTCCAGCTTGAGCAGCTGCTTGCGCAGCGCTGCGACGTCGGCGAAGTCTTGCAGCGCCTTCTTGAAGCGCTTCTGCTTATCGGATTGAGACTCTTCAGGATCGCCGCCGGCAATCACCGTCTGAATCTCGATCTCACCCTTGTCCAACTGGTCCTGCAAGGTGCAGTAGGAACGGACAACGGTCCCGGAACGCGTTAGCGCGCGTTCAACCTGAAACGTACCGCGCTCCATGCGTTGAGCAAGGCTCACTTCACCTTGCCGGGTGAGCAACGGCACCGCGCCCATCTCTCGCAGATAGACCCGCACCGGATCGTCGGTGTAGAGCGCTTCCTCAGGACCAGTGGAACTGTCAGCCGATTCTGCGCTGTCGCTTTCTTTGCTATCTGCGTCGTCGTCGTCGACTACCGCAGTTTCGCCATCTTCTAGCGCAACCGCAGCCAACGGATCCTTTCTACTGGAAAATTGCTCTTCGAACTGCTCCACAAGGGCCTCCTTTCGCCGCCTGGGTGGAAAACTCAGGCGGCAGCGGGCGACGAACTAAGTCGTCGCTTACGGCGCAGAACGCCGTAATATCTCAAAGGCTTAACATCACGTCAAGCCCGGCACACGATTGATCCTTGCCAGTCAGCTATTTGGATTCGACTTCGGAAGGGCGTCAAAGTTGTTGATTTAATGTCCCTTAGGAGTAAGGGCTTAACTGACGCTCTGAGTCGGGCTGTCCGCAAATCTAATTCCGGGATCTCCGTCCCGTCATCATTCTCTCTCTCAGCAGTATCACCCAGGAATCGAAATCTTGCAAGTCCAAACTTCCGTGAAAACACCTAGCTAGCGCCTGTACACAAGCCCGTGTACTACAATCGTCCCGGTCATATTCGTCGCCTTCGCGCGACCGCTAGACCCAGCGAGGATACATGGCAAAACAGCTCAGAGTTGGAATGATCGGCTACGGCTTCATGGGCCGGGCCCACTCGAACTCTTACAAGCGTCTAAACGACTTCTTCGACGTGGAGCACCGTCCGGTGCTTACGGCCGTCGCTGCGCGCAACCAGCAGAAAGCAAAGAGCTTTGCCGATCAATGGGGCTATGAGCGGGTCGAGACCGATTGGCGGAGGGTGATTGCGGCCGACGACATCGACCTAATCGACATCGTGGCCCCAAATCGCCTCCACAAAGAAATTGCCATCGCTGCGGCCCAGGCAGGCAAGATGGTCCTCTGTGAGAAGCCGCTGGCCATGAACGTCGCTGAAGCCGAAGAGATGACCGCAGCGGTCGAGAAGGCCGGGGTCCCCAACATGGTCTGGTTCAACTATCGCCGTGTCCCCGCCATTGCCCTGGCCAAGCAGGTCGTCGATGAGGGCCGCATCGGCCGTCCGTTCCACTACCGCGCAACCTATTTACAGGACTGGACTATTGCCGAAGACGTCCCCCAGGGCGGCGCAGGTCTTTGGCGCCTCGACATCGCCGACGCCGGTTCGGGCGTCACCGGCGACCTCTTGGCTCATTCCATCGACACAGCCATGTGGCTCAACGGCCCCATCACCCGTGTCACGGCAAAGACCGAAACTTTCGTCAAAGAGCGCAAACACGCCGTCAGCGGCGAAGTGCAGCCGGTCAGCATCGACGATGCCTGCATGTTCCTGGCGGAATTCGCCAATGGCTCGCTAGGTACCTTTGAATCAACGCGTTACGCTCGAGGACGCAAGAATTTCAACACTTTTGAGCTCAACGGCGCCGACGGTAGTCTCTACTTCGACCTCGAAGAGCCCGAGTACCTGCAATATTTCGAATATCTGCAAAAACAGTCCGGCAAGAAGATCGAAGATCACCTCACCGGCTGGCGCAAGATCCACGTCACCAATTCCGAGCACCCCTACATGGATCGCTACTGGGTGCCCGGCACCACCATCGGCTACGAGCACACCTTCCTCAACGCCCTGGCAGATTTCGTGATTGGCTTGGAAACGGGCAAACCAGTCCAGCCAGACTTCCGTAACGCATTGCAAACACAGAAGGTTTGCGACATGGTGCTGGAGTCCGCCCGGACAGGCGAATGGCGTCAGACAGGAGTGGATCGCTAAACTTCTCGGAATTCCATCCCGGTGAAGCTCACCACCGATTGCGGATCGATGTTCCACTGCTCGTAACTGAGCACGCGACCCTGGTAACCCTGCGCGCTGGCTAGGAACGTATACAACGGTCCGTGGCCGCACCAGCGCAAGTCGTCGTGGTTGGGCTCGACTAGCGCGTAGTAGCCCTCCAGGTCCCCCGCAGCGACTCGCGCCAAACGCTCGTTATCACGCCGCCGCACCGCTGCCAGCGCGCCTTTCTCCGCCTCCGCCGGCGACGCATCGCCATAGCGGCTGCCGATATGCGCCAGGTCGATCCCCAGCACGAACACCAACTCGTCCCCGCGCTCCTCGGCTGTCTCTCCCAAAGCCTCGAAAAACCGCCGCACCTCGTCGTTGTCGTCCGGCCGACCTCGAGAATACAAACTCTCGCTCAACCCGCCGCACAAGATTGGCACAGCCTTCAGCCGCTCACCCTCCGGCAGATGCTGCCCCAGCACATGTTGCAAGTAGACCGCCTGGAACTCAATCGAATGCTCGGAGGCATGACAGTAGTCCTCCATCTCAATGGAGCTGCCCGCTCGATTCGCCAGTGCCTCGACAAACGCTTGGTCGGTCTCTACTGGCCCGAGGGGAGTGTTGTAAGCCTTTCTGGTTAGCCCCCACTTCTCGCCCTCGCCGTAGTGCGAAGTTCCCAGGATCACGAAGGTTTTCCCGGCGTGTTCGGGCCGCAAACGGCGATAAGCCGCCGCATAGCTGCGGTAGCCGCCCTCCGGACTCACGTGCGGCGCTGCGATCCCAACCAATCGTCCGGCTAGTTAGTCCGCGTCTGGGCCGTCTACGCCCCAACCGTCGAGCTGCTTCCGCAAGGCCTCCGGCTCATCGTCATACGCGGAACCCGCATGCGCTGGCTCCTTCACTGGTGACTCAGCGAACACCCGCCGCTTTTCCTCTTTCAGCCGAAAATACGTCTCCGATTCCAAGAATCCCCCGGTCTCCAAGGCCTCGACAAAGTGCTTCGACAACTCGCTCACATCCAGCTCGTCCGTAGCCTTGGCCAGATACGCTTTCAGTTCCAGTTCCGTATGCTCGCCGTCGAAGAACCGCAAGCCCCGCGCCAGCAGGGGCGGCACGATGATCGTTTGCTCTGTGTAGTGGAACGGGTCGCGCATAAGCAGACCCGGTCGATCCTCCACAGGAGAGGGCATGATGTCGAGTTCCCTACGCAGGGAGGGCAGGGTCGCCGGCATTGTCCTTAGCCTAATCGCTCTTCCTCTAATCCGATACAATCAGATCCTTCTCCCATGCGCCGAGTATTCTCCACACAGCTGTTGAGCCGCGCTCGACTTACCACTGCTTTGCTTGACCGAATGGCCCGAGCCGGCGTCAAGGAAATCGAACTCTACTGCTCCCTGCCGCATCTCAACTATCGTCAGCGCAGTCAAATTGAAGAGCTCGGCCACTGGTTCCGCGACTCCGAGATGCGCGTCACCGCGCTGCACGCACCCGTCCACTACGACGAGTCTGAGAACCCTAACGCTTTAATCGCCATTACCCACAAGGAAAAGGCCCAACGCATCAAGGCGACCGACGAAATCAAACGAGCCCTCGAAATTGCCGATCTGATCCCCTGCGAGTTCGTCGTCCAGCACGTCGGCGTCGAAGGCGAAGACTACGACCAAGTCGGAGCGGATGCCGCATTCAACGCTCTCGACGAGTTGAACGTTCTAGCCGGGCAACTGCACACCGAGCTGCTGATCGAAAACATCGCCAACGAACTCTCTTCCGCGGCTCGTCTCAACCGGTTGCTTGAGACCACGCATCTGCCCATCTCCTATTGCTTCAACACGGGCGCTGCTCATCGCGCCGGGGGCGTCGCAGCCGAGCTGGAAGCGATGCAACAGCGTGTCCGCCTGGTTCACTTGAGCGACAACGATGGCGATAAGGATTTGCGACGCGCCCCCTTGGTCGAACAAGGCGGCACAATCGACTGGGAGAAGGCCGTTGCGGCGTTACGCACACTCCCCGGCGGCACGCCTTGGGTCATGGACTTGATTGAAGATCCGGAGCGCGATAAGCCTACCCAGATCGCTGCCGATTCCTTCAGCCGTCTAGAGGAGTTGATGGCGCATGACTGACGCTCCGCGCATCACCATTGAGAAGGCCGCCGACTTCGCCGGTCAAACTGTTGTCCTCCAGGGTTGGGTACACAACCTGCGCAAGTCCGGCAAGATCGCTTTCCCGATCTTCCGCGACGGCACCGGCTTCATCCAGGGCGTCGTCGTCAAAGCCAACGTCGGTGACGAGATTTTCGAGGCAGCCAAGCACCTGACTCAGGAGAGCTCCGTGCGTGTCCGAGGCCAACTGCGGGCCGAAGACCGTGCCGAGGGCGGCTATGAAATCGAAGTCGAAGCCATCGAAATCCTGCAAGCCGTATCCGCCGAAGATCCTTTCCCGATCACGCCCAAAGAGCACGGCATCGACTTCTTGCTCGACCGCCGGCACCTGTGGTTGCGAAGCCGGCTACAGCATGCCATCGCCCGCGTGCGGCACTCCGTGGTCAAAGCCTCGCGCGACTTCTTCGACAACAACGGCTTCACGCTAGCCGACACGCCGATTCTGACTCCTGCCGCTTGCGAAGGCACCACGACGCTGTTTGAGACCCCTTACTTCGATCTCGGCTCGGCTTATCTGTCGCAGTCCGGTCAACTCTACAGCGAAGCCACGGCGATGGCTCTGGGCAAGGTATACTGTTTCGGCCCCACGTTCCGCGCCGAAAAATCGAAGACCCGCCGCCACCTCACAGAGTTCTGGATGGTCGAGCCCGAGATGCCTTTCGTCGAACTCGACGGCATCATGGACCTTGCCGAGGAATTCGTCGAATACGTCGTCGCTCGGGTCCTCGAAGAGCGCCAACAGGAGTTGAAGACGCTGGAACGGGACACGTCGAAGCTTGAGTCGGTCAAGCGCTCTTTCCCGCGGATGACTTACGACGATGCCGTCAAGATGCTCCAAGCCAAAGGCAGCGAAATCCAGTGGGGCGCCGACTTCGGCAACACGGACGAAGGGATACTGAGCGAAGGCTACGACCGGCCCATCATGGTCCACCGCTTCCCGACCGAGATCAAAGCCTTCTACATGCGGCCTGACCCAACACGGCCCGAAGTGGCCCTAGGCGTCGACGTCATCGCGCCCGAAGGCTACGGCGAACTTATCGGCGGCGGCCAACGCATTCACGAATACGACGATCTCGTCAAGAAGATCGACGAACACGGCCTGCCGCGCGAGGCTTTCGATTGGTTCCTGGATCTCCGCAAGTACGGCTCAGTGCCGCACGGCGGCTTCGGCATGGGCATCGAACGCTGCGTCGCCTGGATCTGCGGCATCGAACACGTCCGCGAGACCATCGCCTTCCCGCGCATGATCCACCGCGTTCGTCCTTAGCGTTCGACCGGGGCTTCGGTTGACTGAATCTCTTTATCCGGCTACTCCATGCGCAGCCGCGCCGCCAAATTGCCTAAGGCCGGCGCGAGCTGGTCCTGATTCCAAGCCTGCCGCTCGCACTTGTGCAAGCCGAAGCGGTATTCCAGCACCAAGAAGATCATCCGCCAACCCAACTTCCAGCTTTTCCAGAAGTCTCCCGTTACCGACGACTCGCCGACACGCTCGCAATAGTTCAGTGGGATCTCCACAAACGGTATCTTGTGTTGGATCACTTCCATCAGAATCTGCGGCCCGAAGTGTGAGCCTCCAATCGTCAGACGGGGGCGAATCGCTTGCAGTGCCTCGCGATGCAGCAGCCGATATGTGCAACCCATATCCGTGAGGATCGACGTGTTGAACAACGCCTCGGTCATCTTCGCCACTGCCCAGTTGCCCCAGCGCAGAAACGCTCCCATGTTAGCCCCAGCCCAGATGAACTCCGGACTCGTCCGCGTGCCGAAGACGACCGGCTTGTCGTCCGAATACGCCAACAGCTTTTGAATGTCGTGCGCGCTGAACGTCCCGTCCGGCTCACATAATGCGATCAAGTCGGCGTCGCAGTAGTCGATGCCGCACAGCAACGCGTTCCCGTAACCCTGCTTCGATTCAAAAATCTCCGTCGCGCCCGTGCCGGCAACCTCTTCTGAAGTTCCCGCCGCCGCGTTGTTGTTGACGACGATCACTTCGTCGACCAGCCCCACTGCGTTGACGTCGAGAATCTCCTGGCGAATCGAATCCTTCTCGTTGTAAGTCGGGAAGATGACCGCTACTTTTTGGCCGCGCCACATATTCGTTACCCTAGCGGCGCTCCGCGACGACCAAGAACTGCCCCGCCAGCGGCCTGTACGGCAGCGAGAGGTACAGCGACACCAGCCATCCCGCCGTCGGTATGCGCGACTTCATGCTGAAGGGCGTAAAGCGCGGCTAGCAGTGGATGACCTTCAGTCCGTTCGCCTCTAAGAAATCGCGGAAGCTCACGTCGGTGTAGATCTGCTTATGGGTGTAATCGTCGAAATAGCGTCGCGGCTCCAACCGGAAGTTAGGCTGGACGCAGATCAAGCGTCCGCCGGGCTTTAACACGCGCCGGGCTTCCGCAATGATTCGCTCGCCGTCTTCGATCGTGAAGTGTTAAAAAAAGTTCGAGGCGAATACCGTGTTCAGCGAACTCGGCGGCAAGGGCAACGGGTCGAGTGCGGACTGAATGTGCGGCCGAACGCCGCTTGGCCAATGTGTGGCCATATCCGGGTTCAACTCCAAGGCATGCTTCTCCGCTGCTTGAATAAACCGCGAGAACTCTCCATATCCCGCCCCAAGTTCGAGCAGTGATCCGGCCGGATCGACGAACCGTTGCAAATAACGGCAGAGCGCGCGCCAAACGACCGCCCGTTTAGGGTCATAGCTAAAGCGGACTGCATGATAGGCGCGCGCACGAGCTTCCGTTTCGATATTCGTACCAGCTGTCGCCACACTCATCTCCAGGCACGTTCACTGAGAGGGTATCGGTCGAGTCGTACGACCGCCTATCAGGGGTTTGCCTTATGCTTTTCCGGAAGATGGACTGACTGCTCGCTCGCGCTCTTCGGCGCGTAGACGTAGACGCCGCCCATCAGTGGTCCTGGAACAAGCTGCGGCAAGGCGTACTCCTGTGAGATCGCCTGCAAGTGTTCCACCGGCAGACTAGGCACTTCCAAGTCAAGCGGTTCGCGGTTCCCGTCGAAAACGTCCTCGTAAAGCACCACCCGATCGAACCGTCTGTGGCGTAAGTCCTCCAGCACCGGCTGCGGGTCGGACATCCCCGCGTTGACCAGCAGCGTGTAGATCAGCGGCTCCACTTCGATTAGGCGGCCCGTTTGCAACACCGGATCGATCTCCACCGACAACAGGCGTCCCGATTGGCCAATCAGGGGCGTTAATGCCGTGAACTTATCCCGTCGATCCAAGTCGCGGACGACTCTCTGTATCGCTACCTTGCCTGTCACCGCGCAGTTCAAAACCATGTGGAACAGCAACGGAATTTGCAGCAGCGTCACCCAACCTTTGTCGCCGACAAACAACAGCGGAAAGAATCGTACGCGATCTAAGGCAAGCGCTGCGCAAAGGCTGAGCGCCGCCACGGTCTCGGTCTGATAGTTGAGATCCGAGCCGATCTTGGGCGCTGTCGCCAAAAACATGACCGCAGAGAAACCCAGATAGATCGCGAACGGATGCAGCCCGCGGATTTTCGGCCCCGCCAATCCGGCGGCAGCCAGCAGACACAGAGCGCTGGCTGTGAATCCGAAGTATTCCAGCTGGTTGCCTAGTTTGGCGAGGCTGAAAGGGTTCAGGTTGGCCAGTACCGCGTTGGACCAATACCCTCCGGACGTCGCCCAATTTAACACCGCAACAATGGCGATGCCGGCGCAGCCCAGGCCTACGATATAGCGCATCGCGCGCTTCGGGCTCTCAAGCAGGTAGAGGACGCAGATCGTCGCGCCCGCTGCCAAGAACTTCTGTTTGGTGAAGATCGCCGCCGCCACGAAGACCCCGCTGGCCGCCACGGCGGTGCGGCCTCCCCGGACCTGATAGCTGCAGTAGCGTTCCAGCGCGGCCACTGAGAACATCAGAGCCAGCATGTCCGACTGGCCCACCGAACCCCAGGTCACCAGGTTCGCCGTGGAGGCAGCTAGCAAGGCGCCGGCCCAGGGGGCGTAGCGGCTATCGCAGTACAACGCGAGCAGACGATAGACCAGTGCGATGAGGACCGCCAAGGCGGCCAACGAGATGACCCGTCCAGCTAACATCGGCGACAGCCCGAGCCACGCGGCGATCCCTTCGACACCGTAGAGCAACGGACCGTATGGCGAGACGGTGAAAGGGTACTCGTTCAGGTTGTAGTAGAGGCCCGAGCCGCGGCTGAGCGCAGTCGCCTGCGCGGCAATGATCGCCTCGACTTCCGTGATTCCGTGCTTGGTCCACAGCGCGGTGGACGCTTGCAAAAGGAAAGCGATTCCGGCAACTACCGAGAAACCAATCAGAATCCTGCGAAAGACAAGCTCTTGCTTTCCGGAGTTCGCCACAGTCTCATGATGCGATCGGCATACGTGCCGCTATCAATAGGGGGAAAGGTGTAGACGGCCCCTCTACGACTGCGTACCTAGCTCGTGCTAGGCTGACGGAATCCGTGACCGCCCAAGCCAAATTCTCGATCGGACAGACCGTGAGTCACAGACTGTTTGGCTACCGCGGCGTGGTTTACGATGTGGATGCGTTCTTTCTTGGCTCCGAGGAATGGTACGACCAAGTGGCCAAGAGTCGTCCGCCCAAGGACCAACCCTGGTATCGAGTCCTAGTCCACGACGCGCAGCATGAGACTTATGTCGCCGAACGCAATCTGACGGCGGATTCGTCCGGCGCGGAGGTCGTGCATCCCGCCGTCAGCGAGCTATTTTCTGAGTTCCGGGCTGGCTTTTACGCCCCGCGTCAGCGCGTCGTCTGAACCTGCAGCTCGATCCGGATTTGCGGCTTGCTTCGCTGCAGGAAGAACACTGCGACTAAGACGCTGAGGCCAAGTTGGGCCAAGAAGACCATCCAAACAACGGCGCTACGCTGGCTGTAGAACTGATCGCGCGCGTCGCTGTAGGTCGCCTCTAATTCGGCAAGCAACTCTGGGCTGCCTAATTCGCCGAGGTGATCTGCCGTGAGTACGAGCGAAGGTCGCATCTTGCCGTCGAGGATCAGCGCGACGTTCTTGGTCCTAAAATCTGCTACGCGCTTGGCGATCGACCCCAACGCGTCGAGCCCGCGCTGTTTACCCCACAACAATTCTTGCCGTCGAATACGCGCGTAGTAGAGCCGCGACGCCGTTGAGATCTTGACATAATTCATGGCTGCGGGCAGGTGCGACTCCAACTCTTCATGGCGCTGTCCGCGCACCGCGCTCAACACGAATTTGCGGTCGTGGTCGTGGACATAGCGCGGGTTGATCGGGCGCGAAGCGGCCACGATAAAGTCGATCTTCGCCATGTCGACAAGCGTGGATCCGGCCAGCGACTGCAGACCTCCGGAAAACGGATCTTTCATCTGTTCCACTTCGGTGATCCGCAGGCGGAAAGCGTTGATGAGCGGCGACACCCCGGCGTGCCGCGCAGGCGCCGCCTGAAGTCCCATCAACCCCAGGCCCAGCCAAACACAAAAGACCCTTGCGCCGGCGCTCCCGGCGGCTGCGATGATGAATCGAACCCCCACGCTGATACCCTACCAAGAACCTTCGTGAAGCTTCCGCTCATTTTGTTGACGATCTTACTCTGGTCCGCCTGCGGCGGCTCGCCCGACGCCGGCGCGCCATGGCGCCAAGAGCATCCGCGGCCTGCGATGGAACGAGCAGCTTGGCTCAGCCTCAACGGCGTTTGGAGCTTCCGGGCTGATGCGACGAACGAGGGACTCAGCGAGAACTGGCCGCGGCAACCGCCTCGCTTCGGATCCGCGATGCGTGTTCCGCTCCCGTGGCAGAGCGCGGATGAACAAACGGCCGCAGTCGGTTGGTATCGCAGAGCCTTCACGCTTCCTCCTGATTGGTCGGCGCAAACCGCTTGGCTGCGAATGGAGGGCGTCGGCGGTGAGGCCGTGATATGGATCGGCGGCAAGAAAGTCGGCTCGGCTGCTCGAGGCTTCCATCCTTCCGAATTCGATGTGACCGAACTGCTTACGCCGGGAGCCGAATCCTAAATCATCGTTCGCGTCGAGGACGCGGCGAACTCGACCGAGAGCGGTTTGATCGGCACGGTCTGGCTAGAAGGGCGACCTCGGAATTACGTTGCGGCTCTCGACTTCCAAGCCATCCCCATCGGCAATTCCTGGGCTTTGGAAGCTCGCGTAAGCCTGCGCGGTTCAGACGGCGCGGTCGACGTGGCGCTAAGCTCATCCGATCCTGATGTTGCCGAAGGGAGGACCGCCGCGACGCTTGCAGGCGGTTCGGGCGAAGCCCTGATCCGCCTGCCCGTCGCTACGGCTCAGACGTGGACCCCCGAGTCGCCGCGTCTTTATCCTGTGACCATTCGCGTCACCGGTAAGGGCGGTGAACCGGATATCGTCCAGGCGAGGTTCGGTCTACGGACGATCGAGCAGGACGGCCGACGCATTCTCGCCAACGGTCAACCGCAATACTTTCGCGGCATCGCCGCGCCGCAGCGAGTCGCCGATTCCGACGAGGAACTCCGCGCGGAGTTGGAACGGGTCAAAGCCTTGGGCTTCAATCTGCTCTACGCGGCAAACGGAGTCGAACCGCGCCTGCACGACTGGGCTGATCAACTCGGCCTCTGGACGCTCGGCGGGGACGAATCTTACAGCGGCCCTTCGCAGCTCCGCGGCGTCGACGTCGAAGTCTCCGAAACCGGTTCGGAACTCGGGTCGCGGCCCCTGTTGATTTCCGTCGGTCCGCAGCCGCCGGAAGAGTTGCCGCAGTTCTTCCGTGACTTCACCAATCGCGTGCGCCGTTTGGATTTCGCACAAGGATACGTCTGGGGCGCGGCCGTCCCCGATGAAATCGGTTACGGCGCCGTGGCGCCTGACATGACCGCAGCAGACCTACAAGGCTCAGACTACGTCGGCATCGCCGGCGCGTCATCCTTCGAGGCCAAGGCGGGCGAGAAGCTGGCGCTCCATCCTTTTGTCAGTAGATACTCGGTCGGCGACGAACCGTTGAGTTTGCAAGTCTCGCTGCGAGCCGTCAACGATCTCGGCGGGACGGTCGAATTCTTCTCGACGCCGCGGCAAGTCGCTCTCAATCCGGGGCAGGTCGCTTCGCTCCAAGACATCGTGATGAGCGTGCCGCAACTGCGCGGCTTGTCGGGCACACTCGCTTTTGAGCTGACGGACGCAACTGGCCGGCGGATTGCCGCCAACTACGCTCCTCTGCTTGTGCGCGCCTCGGAAGCGCCCAGGGCGCTTCGCATCGAACATTTTGCCCCCAGGCGTACCGCCCTGCGCGTAGCGTCAGGCGATCAAGACGGAGCCGAGGCCGTTGAATACGCTTATTCGCTGCCCCCGGAAATCATTGCGGCGACGCCGACCGAAATCGAAGTCTTGCTGGAGTTGTCGGCGAGCCCGGCCGGGGCGCACGACTCTTCAGTACAGGCGATTCTCAACGGCCGGCTCATCGGCGAAGTGAACCTCCCCGACGCACCGCAAGGCCCGGCAGCGTTTCTCGGTAAGGGCCCTCGTTACGGCTACTTGGTGAACCTGCACCTCGACCTCAGCACCGGGGATCTGGCCTCGCTGCGAGAGGCGAAATCCCTTTCGCTGCGTCTCGAACCCGTCAGCGGCGGCTTCACCGTCTTTGGCGAGAAATCAGGCCGATACGCCATCGACCCGACCGTCATCATCGTGACCGAAAACGTGCCCGGCTCAGCTAACTAGAGCCGGGCTTCCGCGGCTCGATCGACCAGGGCGCTACGGCTGCGGATAGATTTGACAGCGACGATTCAAGCGAGCTGCCGTCGGAAGACGACAGCACTTCCAGGCCAGCCATAAAGCTATTGGGGTACTCCTGCATGTGACGGACGACGCACTCAAGGGAGCTATCCGCGGTACGGATAGTGAGCGCTTGACCGACTGGGAAGTATTTATCGGTCTCGATCCCAAAACCTCGAGCCGATACGTCGCGTATGACCGCGCAGGAGTCGCAAGGCAGTCCGCCATCGTCGAGCCAATAGATCAGCACGACGGTTTGCGTCGGGTGGCGGGGATCACGACGGTGATCGGTCGCGGTCGAATGAGCGGCTGGCGTCGACTCAATAAGAGCGTTTATCTTGCTCACGGGCGTATCTCCAGGGGGCGCCTGGGGCGATGCACACCCAAAGGATCAGTCAGCACAGTGGAGCGCGTCACTGAGCGAGGGATTCTACTTAGGGAGTTGAGTCGCCTGAGCCGGGTCAGTACTTCAGTTCACAACGTCACAAAGCGGTCATAGTACGGAGACGAGGAAGGCCCCTTGGGGGCCTAGCCGGAGATGACCGGCGGTTCGACCAGTTCGATGCCGATAAGAAAGCCCGCCGCAGCGCGCTTGCAATAGCGGACCACGCCGTGGCATTCGATATCATCGGTAGCCACGCGCACCAGAAGTTCCTTCGCCAGCGGCTGTGACGAGACGACTTGCAGGCCGCCGCTAGAGTAGTTGCTTGCCTTCACGGCTATTTCCCAGCCTTGCGTCCGGTCGACGGGCGCCAGCACCATGGCCCCGCAACTGGGCAAGCGCTCGTCGATACGGCGAGCTTCTTGCAGGGCGAGTTCGGCCTCGTTGTTCTGGCCGTTGACCTGCACCGATTCCACGCTGGCGAAATATTCCAAACCGCCCATCGTAAGCCGCACCCGTCCGAAGCACGGCAGCGGCGACGTGGTCGAGACTTTCACAGACTGACCCACCTGCTCGAAGACGATGGCGCTACACGAAGTGGCGCCGCGCCGGTCGTACCACAAGATCTTGGCCAGACTACAAATCGAGCTAGTTGCTGGCTGGTCCATCCCTGGGACGAATGTAGGCCCGAACAGCAGCCTACGTCGCTAAGCGATTAGCCTGAGGCGTCAAGAGCTTGTCGACTGCGGTCGCGGAAGTAGGTGCTTCTGCACTTTGCCCAGGGCGTTGCGCGGCAGCGCGGCGACCTGCACGAAGGCGGTCGGATTCTTGAACGAGGCCAAGCCTTCGCGGCAAGCGGCGCCGAGCGCGTCGGCGTCAATGGGGTTGCTTGAAACGATGAACGCGAGAGGCCGCTCGCCCTTGAGCGGATCCGGTACTCCGACGACGGCCGCTTCGCTGACGCCGGGTTGCTTGGCTAAGAACTCTTCGATTTCCCGTGGATAGACGTTAAAACCTCCCGAGATAATCAACTCTTTGCCCCGGCCCTGCAACGTAATGTAGCCGTCATCGCCGCGCATGCCGAGGTCGCCGGAGCGGAAAAAGCCGTCCGCAGTGAAGGCCTCTTTGGTTGCCGAGTCCTGGCGCCAGTAGCCGCTGAACACGTTCGGGCCCTTGATCTGCAACTCGCCAGTCTGTCCGTTGACCGCCTCGGCATCAGTCTCGTCGCAAATGCGTATCGAAATGTTCGGCAAGGGTAACCCGACGGAGCCGGGGCGTCGTTCGCCATCGTGGGGATTGCCGCTATTCATGAGCGTTTCACTCATGCCGTAGCGTTCCAGGATTACGCTGCCGAACAGGTCTTCGAATTTACGATGCGTGGCGGCTGGCAGCGGCGCCGAGCCGGAAACGAATAGGCGCAGCGAGCCGCCAATTTCCCGCGCAACCTCCCGCGGCGTCTCTAGCAAGCGCTCATACATCGTCGGCACCCCGAAGAAAACCGTCGGCCGAAAGTCGAGCAGCTCGTCTACGATCGTCTCTTTGCGGAAGCGCTCGGTGAGCCGCAGGCGATAGCCCAGCGCGAGCCAGGTGTGCAGACCGTTACCGAGGCCATGTACGTGAAACAGCGGCAGGGTAAGAAGCAGGCGATCATCCGCCGTCATGCGCCAGGCCTCGATCAGGTTGAGAGCGTTGGCTGCGAAGTTGGCCTGCGTCAGCATCGCACCCTTGGGGCGTCCGGTTGTACCCGAGGTGTAGACCAGCGCGGCGACGTCGTCGTCAGCGGGCGCAGGCAGCGTCGCAGGCCGCTGCGTCCTCGCGATGGCTTGCTCGATTTCGCTCGTTAGCAGAAGCCGCGACCCGCTGCCTGCGATCGCGCTAGCGACAAGATCTTGCGACTCCGGATCGGCAAAAACAATCTTCGGCTCCGCGTCCGCCAGGATGTGTGCGATCTCATCGCGCCGGTAGAGGATGTTGATCGGCGTAAAGATCAACCCCGCCTTCACGGCCGCCAAATAGATCAACACGAGCGAGGGGCTGTTCTTGAGGTAGACCGCGACGCGGTCGCCGGGCTCAACGCCCAAGCTAAGCAGCCAAGCCGCCAGCCGGTCCGAGTCCTCATCCAGCCGCCCAAAAGTGAAGACTTCGCCGTTAAACTCCAGGCCAGGCGCATCGGCGGCCTGCTTCAGAGACGGCGCAAATAAGTTCGGCAGGTTCATCAGAGAGCGAACTCACCACTATGAGCGAAAAACGCGAGCGGACACAAGGCGCCTAATCGTGGCGAAGAGCGCTAAGCGGATCGACGCGGCTTGCTCGACGCGCCGGAATGAGGATGCCCAGAAAGGCCGCGAGGATCAATACGCTCGACGTGACGGCAAATCTGATCGGGTGATTGGGCGACGCCTGCCGGAGCTGGGGCTTCGAGTAGCCGATTGACGGCGAGCGATGCGGCCAATCCAATCGCCAGGCCGATGCCGACCTGCCAAGGATCTGTCGCATGTCTACAGGGAGTCCGCTAGGAGAGTCGCGGAAGCGGCAGGGGCTGTTGCAGCTAGGGCAACGACTGCGCGGCAATCCCGCCGTCCTGTTCCCAGGCGGCCAAGACTCCGCGGGTAGGTAACGCGATGAGTGCCGGCATGGCGGCTTTGTGAGCGATAGTCGCCGTTCTCCCGTCTACCCACGAGACGAGGCTGGAGTGCTGAACCCAGACGGCATAGGTGCGCCCGTGGCTCGCGGCAACGGCGACATCCTGACCCTCGCCGAGGCGGGTTTCCGGCTTGCCGGGTTCAGCGAGAAAGATCTCGCGGTCGCGTCGCCAGGCTGTGACGGTGAGTCCTGCGTCATGTGCGATGCCGCCGCCGTCCATGGGGCAGGCGTTGAGCATCCAAGTCCCTTGGCCGAGCTTCTGCGGCTTTCCGAATGACCGCCTCCCGGCTGCAGCCTGCAGCAGGTAGAGATCGCGTGCGCCGCCAAGCGCGTTGCGGAACATAACGTCCAGCGCGCCATCGGGGCCAAATGCCGCCGTGGGATGGCAACACTGGCAAATCGTTCCATCGGGTGATTCGTAGAGTTGAACGTTGGCGCTCCACGTAGCGCCGCCGTCCTCGGACCAAGCGCCGTAGAGCCGCGTGCCTTCGTCCCGCAGATCGAGCCAAGCGGCGAAGAGGCGGCCATTGCCGTCGGCGGTCAGCGTATGAAGGCCCTCGCGCGGAGCGGCCGGGACATCGTTAACCCGCGCGGGCGCGGACCATGTCTTGCCGTCGTCCGTGGAGCGCCAAGCGACGAGGTCCCCATCCGAAGGTAAACCATGAGCGTGCGGTCCGCTCGCTTCCGTCTTGCCGGTGACCGCAGTGACGATGATCGACCCGTTTGAGATGGCGATGCGCGGGCCGCGGTGGCGCGTCAGCGGAAGGATAGCGGCTTGGGCCACTTTGACGGGCTTCGCGAAGTCTTTGCCTTGGTTCGAAGAGACAGCGACGTAAATACTCTTGCTGGAGCCGTACGCCAAGGCCACAATATTTTCAGACGCGGCAAGCTGTGGCGTACGTGCGGGCGTATCCGCCGACGCGGGAGCGAAATGGAGGATGGCGAGCGCGGCAAGGACAAACATGGACGTCACCTTCTAGAAGCTTAGCCGAGCGCGAGCTGCAGCGAACGCCCTTTGCCGACCACGTCCCTGGAGAGGAAAGAGTGGAGGAGTCCGCGACGTGGGGGACTCCTCCGTGTCGCAGTGCCTAGGCTGCGACGGAACCGTGCGGATCGATGACGAACTTCGTCGCCGCTCCGCGATCAAAGTCCCTGTAGCCGCGTGGCGCGTCCTCGAGCGAGATGGTCTGGACGTTGACGGCCTTGGCGATCTGAATCTTGTCGTAAAGAATCGCGTTCATCAGTTGGCGGTTGTACTTCATCACCGGGCACTGGCCTGTAGTGAAGTGGTGCGACTTGGCCCAGCCGAGGCCGATGCGGATTCCGAGATTTCCGATCTTGGCATTGGCGTCGACGCCGCCTGGATCGCCGGTGACATAGAGGCCGGGGATGCCGATGCCGCCGCCGGCCTCGGTGAATTCCATAAGCGCGTTCAGCACGGTGGCGGGGCGTTCGACCCCGGCGTCGTGGCCGTGGCCGCGGGCTTCGAAGCCGACGCAATCGACGCCGTATTCGACTTCGGGTACGCCAACGATCTGTTCGATCTGCTCGCCGAGGGTGGCGTCTTTACGCAAGTCGATCGTTTCACAACCGAAGCTGCTGGCTTGTTCGAGGCGCTCGGGAATCATGTCGCCGACAATGACGCAAGCGGCGCCAAGCAAATGGCATGAAGCTGCAGAGGCGAGCCCGACGGGACCGGCGCCGGCGATGTAGACGATGGCGCCGGGGCCCACGCCGGCGGTGACCGCGCCGTGATAGCCGGTCGGGAAGATATCCGACAGCAGAGTGAGATCGCGGATCTTCTCCATCGCTTGGGCGCGATCGGGGAAGGGGAATAGATTGAAGTCGGCGTAGGGCACCATGACGTAGTCGGACTGGCCGCCGACCCAGCCGCCCATGTCGACGTAGCCGTAGGCGGCGCCGGGGCGTGCCGGATTGACGTTGAGGCAAATTCCCGTCTTGCCGGCCTTGCAGTGCTTGCAGCGTCCGCAGGCGATGTTGAAGGGCACAGAACAGATGTCGCCGACCTTCAGGAACTCAACGTCGCTGCCGGCTTCGATGACTTCGCCGGTGATTTCGTGGCCGAGGATGAGGCCTTGGGGCGCGGTGGTGCGTCCGCGGACCATGTGCTGGTCGCTGCCGCAAATGTTGGTGGTGACGACTTTAAGAATGACTCCGTGATTGCAGGCGCGATTGCCCAGTGCCAGCTTGGGGAAGTCGATGGTTTGGACTTCGACTTTTCCTGGGCCCATGTAGGCCACTCCACGATTCGTTGCCATAGCTGCTTCTAACCCTCCTGGTTCGTCGACGTTGACGTCGGCGCCCGCTGACAATCGTAGTGGAGTGGGGGCGCAGAGTGCGAGGGTTAAAACGGCGGAGCGCAAGGATGTTTTCGGCGGCCAGAGTCGCCCGGCAAGCCTCTGTTGCCTGCCGAGAAGCGCTTCTCAGCGCCGATTGTGCCGCGATGCCGGGTAGTGTCTCAGTTTGAATCCGCGCCCGCTGGGCATCCTTGGGACCGCATGGGATAATGAGCGCAAATGCCAGAAGGCCCACACAAGAAACGGCCACGCGACGCTAGCCAGCTAGCCAAGCTCATCGTAGACATCGCTTCAGGGGAAGTCGAGGACAAGCCGGACTACGGGGAGAAGAACCCAGAGGCCGTCGGGCTAGGCCGTAGTGGTGGACTAAAGGGTGGACGTGCGCGCTCCGAAAAACTATCGGCTGAGCGCCGGAGTGAGATAGCATCCCTTGCGGCTCGCGCACGCTGGCGCAAGAAATCCGATTCGTGACGCCTACGCGCTTTTCGCTAGCGTCGCGCCTAGAAGTTCTTCCTCGACGTCATCCGTGAAGTCCAGGCTGATCTGGAGCGGGCGACTGGGATTTCTGTTGTCGTTGTAACTGTCTACGTCCTGGCGAAGCTGCACGTCACCTACTACCTGCCGCCGCCGCTGTTGTAGTGCCGCATTCATGTGTTCTCGACTGGCACTCCTGATGTCATCCCATAGAGCTATCTGCTTGCGTCCATCTCGACACGAGCGGCATGCTTGGCGCGTACTCGACGTCCCTGGGGGTCGGTGACGTACTCCTCGCGCATCGCACGAGCGATGTCATCCGCACACTGCGACACGATCGCTGAGGGGTGAGGCGCCCACTTCCCCGAGTCGATTGCCCACTTGCCTATAGCCTGCTTCGAGGCTGGCCAGGGTTGGTCAGATTCCCGATAGTCTTCAACGATCTGAAGCATTTGATGTGTAACTCATCGCTAAATAGTTCCTCCAGAACTAGGTTGGCGATACATCGCCCCATCCATCAGCCAGTGCTGTGGAGGTGACGATTTCACGTACCTTTACAAGCATCTCCCTGTTGTGGGCGTAGCCGACCTGCCTACGAAACTGCAACTGCCCAACTACTAAGCCCGGATGAACGCCGACACGGGCTGCGAACCCTCGAATCTTTTTCTTTGAGTAAAAGGGCTGCACTCGCATCATGAAGCCGGTCAATTGGTCTTGGGGAACAAGAAACGATACCGCCGACGCATCGGCCCTCTTCTCTTCCTCCGGTCTGTCTTCTTCTGATCTGGATTTATCCATTTCCGTGTCAACTACAGCGCTGTCGCGATGGCGCACGTGCGTTAATTCGTGAATGAGTGTGTGCCAGAACCAGTCAATTCGATCAAACCTCAGACTCATTGCCACGACCGGCGTGCTCTTATTCAGCCAGATACAGGCTCCGTCAATTCTCGTTTTTGGCAGGTTCTCGATCACAACGAAGCGCACCCCTGCTTCCCGGAGAATACTGGCGACCTTCCGCGTCTCTTCGGGTGCAGTGAGAAGATCACGCAACTGCCCTAGAGCCCGGTCAAGGCGCTGAGCGGAGTACTTCGGTGCGTCAACCAAGCGGGCCATGTGAGCGGCGCGATATAGCCACGCCATATCCTCCTGAGTAACGCTGTTGTAATCAGAAGCTTTCCTGGCGGCATGTGCTAGCGGAGCGATGCTGTCGCAAACATCCGCCACACCGTAAAACTGTCAAGGGCGGAGTAAAAATAGACCAGGGCGGCGCCGGAAAACTAGACCAGCTTGGAGTGGAACG
>JAQCLD010000047.1 GCA_027592785.1 Acidobacteriota bacterium | reverse complement strand
CCGTTACACCGGCGGGCAAGCTCTGCTACCGTCAACGCGTCGCGATGGCCAAAATGGAAATCCCGGCTTGAAACGGATGTAGAGACCTTCTGGCCGGACCTCGGTAATCAGGGTCATGGACAGAAGCCAGGCCGAAATTGCAACAGGAACAGCAAGAGCGGCCAGGGTCGCCCAAGTGCCGACTTGCATGATCTGAATAGCCCAGGCAACGGCTAGGGTACTGACCGCCATCAAGACCACCAGCCAGGGTTGACGGAAGCGTTGTTCCTCGCGAAATGTCTGCACGGAGCCAATATACATAGACTCGGACCGAGCGGTTCGGCGCGAGGTCGATAGAATAGCGGTAGCTTGCCGATTCTTGATCGCATGAAGCGTCCGCTGGAGGACTTGCGCATCTCGGTCACCGACCGTTGCAACTTCCGCTGCACCTACTGCATGCCGCTGGACGAATACCCCTGGATCAGCCGCGACCAGATTCTCACGTTTGAAGAAATCGCTCGTACGGCAGGAGTCTTTGCCGGCTTGGGAGTCAAGAAACTTCGTATCACCGGCGGCGAACCGTTGGTTCGCAAAGGGCTGCCGGAATTGGTAGCCCAGCTGGCTGCCATACCGGGAATCGAAGATATCGCGCTGACCACCAATGCCTCACGACTGGTCGAGCTGGCGCAGCCCTTGAAGGATGCGGGCCTGAAGCGCCTGACCATCAGCATCGATTCGCTGCAGCCGGATCGGTTCCGACAGATTACGCAGCGGGCTGATTTACAGCCTGTGTTGGACGGCATTGAGTCGGCACGCGAGGCGGGTTTCGGGCAGCTGAAGTTCAACGCCGTAGTCGAACGCGGCGTCAATGAAGACGAGATTCTCGATCTGGCCGAGTTCGCTCGGGCCAACGGGGACGAAATGCGCTTCATCGAGTTCATGGACGTCGGCAATGCCAATTCCTGGACTTCAGAAAAACTTGTCAGCCAGCGCGAGATTCTAAAAGTTCTGCGCTCTCGCTACGAGCTGATTGAGCGAGACGGCAGAGGGTCGAGGCCTTCGCAAGATTATTCTTTCGCCGATGGGCGCGGCGGGGTCGGCGTCATCGCCTCGGTAACGGAGCCCTTCTGTGGTGCCTGTAGCCGAGTCCGATTGACGGCGGACGGCCAAGTCGTCACTTGCCTGTTTGCGGACGTTGGAGCCGATCTGAAGGGCCGCCTGCGGTCTGGCGAGTCCGACGAGCAGCTGAGCGAGTTCGTCACGGACATCTGGCAGAAACGGGCGGATCGCTACTCGGAGACGCGCCTCATCCAGATGAATTCTCCTAGTGGCTACACGCCGCAGAATCGTAAGAAGATTGAGATGATCAGCCTGGGAGGCTGATTCCGCCTGCCCGTAGCCAGTCATGTACGCGTCAAACCTATTCGGGATGCTTCGAACCGCAGCACTGGCGACGTCGGCCTTACTATTAATCGCCGGACAGGCACGAGCCGAGCAGGTTCTCTTGTTGACGACCGGCTACAGTCTGATCGCCGAACGCCACGAGCTCGTGGGCGACCGCATTCGCCTGCACGCTTCGGACGGAGGCGTCACCGAGTTGCCCGCAGTGTTGATCGCCAGCATCGAAGAGCGGGCATCCAGCGCAGCGCCGGCGGTCGAGGTGCAACCCACCCAGATAGCCGACTCTAGCTCGTCCGGGATTGAGGGTATCGTGGCTGCCGAGTCGGCCACCAACCAACTGCATCCCGAGTTGCTGTACAGCGTCATCGCCGCCGAGTCGAACTTCGACCCCAAGGCTCTCTCGTCAAAGGGCGCAATCGGGTTGATGCAGCTGATGCCTGAGACCGCCGCCGATCTCGAAGTGAACCCGCACGACCCGGCAGAAAACGTGCAAGGCGGCGCCCAGTATTTGCGATTTCTGTTGAACAAGTACGCGGGCTCGAACGACCAACTGGTACGCGCCATTGCGGCGTATAACGCCGGCCCGGCCGCGGTGGACCGCTACAACGGCATCCCGCCTTTCGCGGAAACGCAGAACTTCGTCAGCCGCGTACTCAAACGCTTTGTGGCGCTGGCGGGATCGAAGCCTCGCTAGTCTCGTACTCCGTCAGTAAGACGCGAACCGACTCGGGGGCTTCCGCCGTCACGACTACGCCGGTTGGCTCATCCTCGCGTTCCAGGATCCGGGCGTGGGTATAGAGAAAGTTGAGTCGCTCGCCCTGGTCATGTCCGAAACGGTAGGTGACCTGCCGCAGCGGATCGGCAGGCAAGCACTTCTCGATCGCCTGCCGGAGATCGTCGAAACCTTGTCCAGTGGCAGCCGAAATCACCACAACTTCCGCCCGCCCGCCGGCGCCGCGTTCGGCCGCAAGGATCGCCCTGGCTTCCGGCCCGCCGATCAGGTCTGCCTTGTTGAGCACGAGGATCTGGGGCGTCTCGGCGGCCTCTAGTTCCTTCAGCAGCGTGTCCACTTCGCGCATCTGCTCTCGCCTGCCGGGAGAACCGATATCCACGACGTGCAGAATCATCGACGCTTCGGTCACCTCTTCCAAAGTGGCGCGAAACGCTTGGACCAGCGTCGTCGGCAATCCGCGAATGAAGCCAACCGTATCGGACATCAACACGTGGCGTTTCGAAGGCAACTCCAGCACGCGAATCGTCGGATCGAGCGTGGCAAACATGCGCTTCTCGGCTAGGACATGCGAATCCGTTAAGGCGTTGAACAGCGTCGATTTGCCCGCGTTGGTATAGCCCGCAAGAGCCAACGTTGCCAGTGGGACGGCGGTGCGCTTCTTGCGCTGCAGGTCGCGCGTCGAGCGAACCTTTTTGAGATTCTCTTTGAGCTTGTCGATGCGCTGGCCGATGCGCCTGCGGTCCGTTTCAAGCTGGGTTTCGCCTGGGCCCCTGGTGCCGATGCCGCCGCCAAGCCGGGACATCTGGACGCCGCGGCCAGACAAACGCGGCAACAAGTAATTGAGTTGTGCCAACTCAACCTGCAGCTTGCCCTCTCGCGTTCTGGCGTGCCGCGCAAAGATATCGAGGATCAACTGCGTGCGGTCGAGGACGCGGCACTCGAGCGCCTTCTCTAGGTTGCGCTGCTGACTCGGGCTCAAGCTCTGATCAAAGAGTACGAAGTCGGCATCCTGCTGCGCCGCCCAGCCCTTCACTTCCTCGACCTTGCCTTTGCCGATCAGCGTGGCGGGATCCAGATGGTCGCGAGCCTGGATCATCGTGCCGACGACTTCCGCGCCCGCGCTATCGGCTAGTTCAGCAAGCTCGGCGAGGGAGTCCTGAGCTGTGTAGGACTCCAATAGCGCTTCCGACGCGCTCGCGCCCTTGCGACTCCGAAGATCGAGTCCGACAAGCACACATGTTTCGTTGGTGGTCCGATTGTCGTGGGACCAGCGGTTATTTGGGGCGGTCAAAGGGTGTTGGGCTGCTCAGTTGTCTCGCCGATCGTCGGCTCTTCTTCGTCTGCGTCAGGTTTGGTTGAGCCCGGGCGGCGCCCCATGACGACAGTGGAGATGGCGTGTTTGAAGATTAACTGTTCCTGATGGTTGGTCTCAAACACGACGCAATACTTGTCAAAACCGCGGACTCGGCCAGACAGCTTGACCCAGCTGGTCAGATAAATCGTTACCGGAACGCGTTCTTTCCTGGCGGAATTCAGAAAGGCGTCCTGCAGGTTCTGGTTAGGCAAGTTGTACCTCAATAATCGATCCGAAGCGCTGGCGCCTCAGATAGCCCAGTATTATCAGTTACTTACATCCGGCCGACTGCGATGTCGACTCTCTGGGCAGGTCCCCTCGCACCATGGCGGAAGCTCGCTGCCTGCTCACATGTTAAGATGCCCGGCGGCCCGTCTGGGTTACGAACGGCGCCAGGGGTTCACCGTATGGCGACAAGTTGTTTCAACCGTTAGAATCAACGTGTGGCTTTACCAGTGATCCGCCAAATCAGAACCGCGCTGCGCAATTTGAACCCCAACGAAGTGCGCACTCTGGCTGACCGGCCGGTAACCTTCGGAGTCTTAGCGGCCGACGAAGCGATAGCCGGAGAGATCTTCCGCTGCCTGATTCCGCGCGACTCGTCCGAGGCCCAGATGCGCAGGGCCGGAAAGCACATCGTTCGCATTGCTACCGAGGACGACTTCGCTCGCTGCGACGTGGGATTCGCGGAATCCGGAGTGCCGCACCCAGCGAACTTCTTCCGCTTCGATCCAATGGACCGCAAGGGAAGCATTGAAGCCATGCTCGAAAACCGCGAAGACGACGGCGTGCCCCTTGCACGGGTCCTGCCCGGTCTGCGCGATGCCGTGATTGATCGCATTATCTGGAAGGTTTCCAAAGAGAACGCAGTATTCACCGTGGCTACGGCGGTGCCCAATATCATTCCGACCGTGGCGATGATTCCCTGGGCCGTCGGCGAATTCGCTTCGGATACGGCGTTTCTCACGATGAATCAGGTGCGCATGGCCTTCTTGGTCGCCGCCGCCAGCGACGGAGACATCGGCTACTCCTACCAGAAAGGCCAGATCGGCTCGATCGTCGCCGCGGCGTTCGGATGGCGCGCAATCGCCCGCGAACTGGCCGGCAAGATTCCTGCCGGCGGCGGTCTGATCTCCAAAGGACTCGTGTCGTTTGCCGGGACCTACGCTGTCGGCAAAGGCCTGGAACGCTATTTCCGCATCGGACGCCGCCTCACGCGCAAAGAAAAACGCCAATTCTATGGCGAAGCCTTCGAGAAAGGCCGCTCCGCGGTCGAGAAGATAGTACGGCGCACCAACCACTCCGCCGCCGCTCCCAGCAGCGCCTAACAGCTAGCGCCTACCCTAGGCCCGGCGTACGGTCGAGGGCATAGACCTGCCTGCAGCCCGGCACATGTATCGGGCCGCCATCGCGACCGATGATTCTCTCACGACCTAGTGTTGAGAACTTTGCCTACCGCGACACAAATTTCCCGCGATCCGTTCCAATCGTTGGTTGGATCGAGCCGCCTCTTGCGTGAGGCGATCGAAGTCCTGCGCCTGGTTGCTCCGCGCCATTGCACGATTCTGATTACCGGACGCACCGGAACGGGCAAGGAACTCGCGGCCCGAGCGATTCACCAAGCGTCCGCTCGCAGTAGCCGGGACCTGGTATCTGTCAATTGCGGCGCTATACCGGCTGACCTCGTCGAGGCCGAGTTCTTCGGACACGTCAAAGGCGCCTTCAGCGGAGCGATCTGTGGCCGAGCCGGACGATTCGAGCAAGCCGACGGCGGTACGCTTTTCCTGGACGAAGTCGGCGAACTGCCCGCCGAGATGCAGGCCAAGCTCTTGCGGGCGCTGCAAGAGGGGGAGTTTCAGCGCGTCGGAAGCTCCCAGACGGTTCACGTCGACGTGCGAATTATAGCGGCGACTAACCGTGATCTCGGACGCATGGTCGAGCGCGATCAGTTTCGCGAGGATCTCTACTACCGACTTAACGTCGTGCCTATCCGCTTGCCTGACCTGGCGGAGCGGATCGACGACATCCCCGAAATCGCCAATTTCCTGTTGAGACGAAGTTGCCTGCGGGAGGGCCTGCCCGAGAAGCGCCTGTCCGAGGCCGCCGTCTCGCGTCTATGCCGCCACAACTGGCCAGGAAACGTACGGCAACTGCAGAACGCATTGGAAAAGGCGGTCGCCTTGAGCGGCGATCGGTTGGTTTTGAGCGAGACCGACTTTGCGCTACCGAAAGGTCCGCGTACCGAGGTCGCCTGCGACGTTCCTTCGCTGCAGGTGCCCGCATCCGGATTGGACTACGACGCTGTGATCTGCGCCTTTGAACGCGACCTATTGAAGCAGGCCTTGACGCTGACCGACGGCAACAAGAAACGAGCCGCGGACCTGCTACGGCTCAAGCGCACGACTTTCCTCGCGCGCTGGAAGACTTTGCAGGAAGCTGCCGCCTAAGGAGCCACGATGCTTGGACCTGAGACCACCCTCGTCACGCGCTACCTCGATCTGCTCTCGCAGTCCCAGAGGGTGACCGCGACCAATATCGCCAACGCCGATACTCCGGGATACCGCACCCGGCAGCTTGAGTTTGGGGCTGCGCTGCGTGCCGCCCTAGACAGCCCCACAAGCAATTCCGCCGCAGAGCAAGCCCCTGTGCGACAGCTCGGGACGTTAGCCGTCAAGAACGACGGCAACGATGTCGTCCTGGAGCGCGAGTTGCAGCAGCTCTCCGAGACCGGCGTGCGTTTTTCGCACGCCCTGCTCATGCTCAAAGGCGGCATTAAAGCCGTACGCGACGCGATTCACGAAGGGAGATAGACATGGGCCTGTATGACGCATTAGGAGTAGGGGCTTCGGGACTGTCCGCGCAAAGAGCGCGAGTCGAAGCGCTGACCGAAAACATCGCCAACTCGGAGACGACGCGGACGCCCCAAGGCGGCCCCTACCGGCGGCGAAGAGTCGTGTTTGAATCCGCGCCGGTTGGACCCGCCTTTGGCGCGGTACTCTCGCAGGTGCGCTCGCGCGTCGACGGCGGCGCACTTGAGGGCGTACGCGTGGCCCGCCTGGAATTCGAAACCGCGGAGCCCGAAATGCGCTTCGAGCCCGATCACCCCGACGCCGATGAAGCCGGCTATGTCGCCTATCCGGGCTTCAATCCCATCGAAGACATGGTCGATCTCACCGCTTCGGTTCGCTCCTACCAGGCGAACTTGGCGGTCATCGACGCGGTCCGTCAGATGATCAACGCGACCATCGACGTGGCCCGCTAGGAGAAGCGCAGTGGACGCAATTCGCTTCAGTCAGATCACGCTGCCCGACCTAGCCGAACGCGCCAAGCCAGGAGGCGCAAGCGGCGGATTCGGCGAGCTACTCAAAGAAGGAATGACCAAGCTGCAGGACTTGCAGTCCGAAGCGGCGCAACAATCCCGTCAGCTCATCGCCGGGGAGTCGGTAGAACTTCATCGAGTCATATTGGCCGGGGAGCAGGCGGCCTTGGCTTTCGAGTTGACCATGGCGATCCGCAACAAGGCCGTCGAAGCCTATCACGAGGTAATGCGGATGCAGGTCTGATCAGAGTCGTGTAGTTTTCCGTGGAAGAATTCTTTACAACATTGCGCCGACTGCTGGAGCAGATCGGCGAGTTCTGGGCTGCCTTGAACCAGCGCGGCAGGGTCACGCTGTTTGTCGTCGCGGCCCTGGTGATGAGCTTGATTGGGGCCTTCGTTTGGCGTTCGAACGTGCACGACTATCGGTCGCTATATTCCGGCCTCACTTCTCAAGAGGCAGGCCTGATCGTCGCCCGGCTCGAGACGATGGAGGTTCCCTACCGGCTAGAGGCAAACGGTACGACGATCCTCGTCCCGCGGATAGAACTCGACCGCGCGCGACTGCAACTCGCCACCGAGGGCTTACCCGAGAGCGGACGCCTCGGCTTCGAGCTGTTCGACCAAGCTAACTTTGGAGCCACTGAGTTCGCCGAACGTATCAACTTTCAGCGAGCCCTCGAGGGTGAACTCGAACGAACGATCTCATCGTTAGCGGAAGTCTCCCAAGCACGCGCTCACATCACCCTGCCTGAGCGTTCGGTATTCCTTGAGCGCGACGAACCCGCCAAGGCTTCCATCGTGGTCCGTCTGCACGGCGGGCACGCGCTATCCAGGGAGCAGACCCGCGCAATTTCGTACCTTGTGGCCAGCGCCGTCGAGGGACTCTCCCCAGCCGGAGTCGTGGTAATGGACCAAACGGGGCGGCTTTTCACGGGGCGCTTCGGCGGTTCCGAAGATGTCAGCGGACGTCAGCTTGAGTTTCAACGCAGCGTCGAGAGAGACGCTGCCAGCCGCATCCTGGCCACACTGGAACCCCGTCTTGGACCGGGCGGCGTGCGCGCCAACGTAGCCGTCGAGGTTGATTGGAACTCCGGTGAACGGACCGAGGAACTGGTCGACCCGAATACGGTCATCGTGAACCGCCAGGTGACGCAGGAGAGCGCGCTTGATGGCCCTCCGGCCGGAGCTCCCGGTACCGCCTCCAACCTGCCGCGCACTCCCGCAGTTCCCGAACAGCAGCGTTTCGGAACGGACCGCAGCTCGGAGACCACGAATTTTCAGTCCAGTCGAACCGTGACCCGCCGCACCCTGGAGCGAGGCGAGATCCAGCGGATGTCCATTGCCGTGTTGGTCGATCATCAGGTCTACCTAGACGAAGCGCTGGGGCAACTCGCCAGACGGCCACGCGACGCAGCGGAACTTGAAACGGTGCGCAGTCTGGTTATCGCTGCGTCCGGGGCCAGGCTGGATCGGGGCGACACAGTGACCGTCGAGAGCCTGCCGTTCTCGATGCTCGAATCGGGACCCATGGCGCCTGCTCCGGCGGCGGACCCCGCTGACGAGCTATTCAGTTCCGAATGGTTCCGCAAGAACCGGACGCCGATTATCCTCGGGGCGCTTGGGGTTGGGCTGTTAGTCGGCGTGGTGATGTTCTTCAAGAGCCGGCGCGCCGCCACGCAGGTCCGTGTGGCGCGGCAGCTTGCGCTCGAAACCGAACGCGAACGCAAGCAAATCGAAGAAGCTGCGACGGAGGAGAGCGAGCGCCGCCGGTTGGACGAAGACCGCATGCTGAAGGGCCTCAAGGTCTCGGCTGAGCAGACCGGCAAGACCGTCGTGTTGAGGCGTCACCTCGAAGAGGTGGCAACCGAAAGCCCCGAACGGTTCGCAAGCCTTGTGCGGACTTGGATGAGAGAAGATGATTAGCGATTCATCTAATTCTAACGCCCTGTTGCCAGGGCTCCGCAAAGCCGCCATCGCCATGGTCACGCTGGGCGACGAGGTAGCTTCGCAGGTCTTCCGCTTCCTCGCTGAAGATGAAATCCAAACGCTCAGCGGAGAGATTTCACGCATCAGCAGCGTCTCCTCCGAGCAGGCTCAGAAGGTGCTTGAGGAATTCCATGAACTGGAGATGGCCCACAGGCAGCTTTCCGAGGGCGGCCTCGACTATGCAAAGAAAGTGCTGAACAACGCCTTCGGACCGGATCGGGCGAAGGTGATAGTCGATCGCGTCTTGCGCTCGATGGGCGGAGAGATCCCGACGTTCCAAATGCTCCAGAAGGCAGACCCGCAGCAAGCCGCAAAGTATATCCAAGACGAATCTCCGCAAACAATCGCGTTGATCTTGTCGCACCTCGACAGCACCGCCGCCGCCGCCTTGTTGATGGCTCTGCCGGCGGAAATTCGTGGAGCCGTCTCGATGCGCATGGCACGGCTGGAACAAATATCGCCCGATGTCGTTGGGCGAATCGCGGCCATCCTGGAACAGCGTCTGCGTTCGCTCGGTCAGATGAGAAGCGAGGCGTTGGGAGGGATCCCGGCCGTCGCCGCAATGTTGAATCGAATGGAGGCGAACTCCGGCCAAGAGCTGCTCCAACAGATCGAAGAAACCGACGGAGATTTAGGCTTCGCCATTCGCAACCTGATGTTCGTATTCGACGACATGTTGCTAATCGACGCTCTAGGAATTCGCGAAGTACTGACGCGAGTCGATAAGAAAGTGCTCACCATCGCCCTCAAGGGCACCAGCGAGAACTTGCGGGCGCACTTTTTCGGCAATATGTCCGAGCGCGGCGGCGCGATGCTCAAGGAGGATATGGACATGCTCGGTCCAATCAAGATCCGCGAAGTAGAAGCCGCCCAGCAAGAAATCATCAAGATCGTCCGAGACCTTGAGGCGGAAGGCGTTGTTAATCTCAAGGCCACCGTCGGCGAACAGTTCGTTGTCTAAAATCATCCACAATCCAAGCGACTGCCTGATCACGCCGATGCAGTACCCCCAGGCCACCGAAGACTCGCCGGCTGGCGTTACTCCTTTTGTCACGCCTCAATTTTCCGTTGGGGCGGGTCCAGGACAGAATCAGACCAATTCGGACGCTTGGCTTAAGGAAGTCAAGGAATCGGCTTGGAAAACCGGCTACGACGAGGGGCTCGCTCGCGGACAGCAGGAGGGTCGGGGCGCTTCCGCTGAACAGCACCAGGTTCAATTGAGCCAACTGCAATCGACCGTCAGCCAATTGCTTGTTTACCGATCGACCATTCGGACCGAAGTCGAACGGGAAGTCGTCGATCTAGCTTTCGCGGCGGCGCGCAGAATCTTGCGACGCGAGGCGACGCTCGACAGGACGGCGGCCGCCGGAATCGTGCGCTCTTGCATGGATGAGAAGTCCAACAACGAAGTCACCAGAGTCTTAGTCCATCCCGACGATCTCGAACAGGTACGCCTTTGCGTGGGACCTGACATTGAAGTTGCAGCCTCCAAGAACGTCGGCCGCGGCGGCGCACTGCTCGAGACCAAGAGCGGCATGCTCGACGCCCGTATCGATTCGCAACTCGACGAACTACAAATGGGGCTCGCCGATGCCTAGCGATACTTTGCGCGAACATCTTCAGGACTACATTGGCCGTCTCGAGCACATTGACCCGATCCGCGGTCTGGGCAAAGTCGCGGACTGCATCGGACTAGTCTTGGAATCAGAAGGTCCCTCCGCCTCAATCGGGGATCTATGCGACATCCAAGGCGACAACGGGGAGGCTAGCTTGGCGCAGGTGATTGGGTTCAGGGAAAACCGTGTCCTGCTAATGCCGCTTGAGGAACCCCAAGGATTGCGACCCGGGGCAATCGTGAGAACGAGAAAATCCGCCTCTCAGGCGCCGGTCGGACCAGAACTGCTCGGCCGCGTCATCGACGGATTCAGCCGGCCCCTCGATGGGCTCGGCCCGCTGCGTTGTTCCCAGCGTCTGCCGCTGCACAGCGAAGCGCCCGGCCCCATGGAAAGGGAACCGATCCGCGAACAACTTGTTACCGGCGTGCGCGTCGTCGACGCCATGCTGCCTTGCGGCAAAGGCCAGCGGGTCGGCATCTTCGGAGGCTCGGGCGTCGGCAAGAGCACTTTATTGGCCGCCATAGCGCGCTCCAGCCACGCCGACGTCAACGTCATCGCCATGATCGGCGAGCGCAATCGCGAGGTTCGCGAGTTCATCGACAATAATCTCGGCCCCGAAGGCCTCAAGCGTTCGGTCGTTGTCGTCGCCACTTCGGACCGGCCAGCCCCCGCTCGCGTCCGCGCCGCCTTTTTGGCGGCGACAGTCGCGGACTACTTCAAGTCCCAGGGGCAAGACGTGATGCTGATCATGGACTCGGCGACACGCCTAGCGATGGCGCAGCGCGAGATAGGCCTCGCGGCAGGAGAGCCGCCCAGTCAGAAGGGTTATACGCCGTCGGTCTTTCAGTTGTTGCCGCGGCTGTTCGAACGCGCTGGCAACTTCACCCAAGGCTCGATCACTGGCATCTATACCGTATTGGTCGAAGGCGACGACCTCTCCGAGCCGATTGCCGACGCAGCGCGTTCTCTCCTCGACGGCCACATCGTTCTATCTAGACACCTGGCTGCCGCGAACCATTTCCCTGCAATTGACGTACTAAATAGTGTGAGCCGACTCACTGACGCCATTGCCACGCCGGAGCAGAGCGCCTGGGCCTCCAAACTGAGGGACTCTCTCGCGGCCTACCGGCACTCTGAAGACCTCATCAATCTCGGGGCCTACACCGCCGGCGCCAACGTCAAGCTCGATGCCGCGGTCAAAGAACAGGACCGCATTCGAGAATTTTTGCGCCAGCAGTTGAACCGCTCATCGCCGCTCGACGAGACCCTGGCCCAACTGAAAGACCTAGCTGCAAGAGTATGAAGCGTTTTCGATTTCCCCTCGACTCCTATCTGGCCCTGCTGCACCGCGAAATGGAGGCAGCTGAAGCCAAATCCGCCGAACTGCGAGCGAAACAAGAGGCGTCACGTCGGCAAGCCGATGAACTGCTGCAACAGCGTCAGGCTGCGCTAGAACGCCTCTCCCAGGCAGATCCGATCGCCGGAGATCAACTCCGCGGACTCGACGCTTGGCGGGTTAGTTTGGCCGAGAACGCGATTGCAGCCCAAGGCGCCGCGGACAAGCTCGACGGCCCCATTCGTCAAGCCAAGCTGCATGCCCTGGAGATCAGACGGCGTGTCGAGCTGCTGTCAAAACTCCGCGAGCGGAGGCTTTCCGAGCACCAACGCCTCGAAGATCGGGAGATCGAACAGACCGCCGCGGAACTTCACTTGGCATACCGCGGTAGAAGAAGCGCGTAAAGTGCGGGCCAGGACGGCTACAATGGCCGCGTGAAACCTCGTCACGTCCTCGCATCCCTAGTCTTCGCCCTGGCGCAGCTGAGTTCCTGCTCGTCGCAGCCCTCCTACGACCTGATCATCGAACACGGCAGTCTGGTTGACGGCTCCGGTGCGCCGGCCCGCGAGGCGGACGTCGGCATCCTCGACGGCAAGATCGCGGCAATCGGCGACCTCGCAGCGGCGGGAGCCGAGCGGCGTATTGATGCTTCCGGCTTGGTCGTGGCGCCGGGATTTATCGACATGCATAACCACTCGGATTTGACGGTGATCGATGAGCCAAACGCCGAGAGCATGGTGCGCCAAGGGGTGACGACGATGATCCTCGGCGAAGGCGGCTCACAAGGGCCCCTCACTCCCGGTGAACACGAGTGGGGAACGCTGGGCGAGTACTTCGATTTCATGGAGTCCAAAGGCCTAACGCCCAACATCGCCTCCTACGTTGGCCAGACCCAGATCTGGACCTTCATCAAGGGCGATGAACTCAAGCCGGCAACCGACGAAGAGATCGCACTCATGCAGGCCGAGGTCGAGAAAGCAATGCAGCAGGGCGCTCTAGGACTCTCCACGTCGCTGCTCATGCCGCCGTCCAGCCTGGTGACCACGGAGCAACTTGCCGAACTCGCCAAACCCGCGGCGGCGCATGGCGGCCTCTACTCCACGCACATTCGCGACGAAGGTCAGGGCGTGTTCGATGCCATCGCCGAAGCCATCGCGGTCGGGCGCGGGGCCAAGATTCGCGTCGATATTATTCATCTGAAAATCGCCGACAAGGCCCTGTGGGGCCGCATGCTCGAAGTCCTCGCGTTGATTGATAGCGCCCGCGCTGAGGGCTTAGACATTCGCTCGAATGTCTATCCCTACACCGCCGGCCAAAACAACCTGCGAGCCATCATTCCCCCTTGGGCGCATGACGGCGGCAATGAGGCCATGCTGGCCCGCCTGCGCGACCGTTCGCAACGCGCCCGCCTCCGCCGCGACATCCTCAACGGACTCCCTGGTTGGTATAACCACTACCTGGCCACCGGCGGCGGCTGGGAAGGCATGTTACTGGTGGACTTCAAGCAAGAGAGCAACAAGCAATTCGTCGGTAAACGCATGAGCGAGCTGATCGCCTCGCGGGTCGGCGATCCGGTCGGCATCTTGCTCGATGTCCTCATCGAAGAAGACGGCAGCGTGCCGACCGTATTCTTCCACCACTCCGAAGACGACATGCAACTGGCGATGAAGCAGCCTTATACATCCATCGGATCAGACGGCTCGGCGATCAGTCCGGAAGGTCCGCGTGGCGCGACGCACCCGCATCCGCGTTGGTACGGCACCTTCCCGCGCGTGCTCGGCCGCTATGTTCGCGAACTCAATACCTTAGAACTTCCCGAGGCGGTCAAGAAAATAACCAGCATGAACGCCGAAAAAGCGAACATCCCCGACCGCGGCCTGATCAAGGAAGGCTTCTGGGCCGATGCGACGCTATTCAACCCGGAGACCGTCATCGACAAGGCCACCTTCGAGGAGCCTCACCACTATCCGGAAGGTATTCCTTACGTCATCGTCAACGGCGTAGTTGCTCTCGACAACGGTCAACATACGAATAGCCGATCCGGCAAGGTGCTGCGCGGGCCAGGCTATCAGCCGCCCGCCGAATAGCGGCCGTTAGTCCCAAAGGCGGATGCCGCCGAGGATACCGGCGACATTGGGGACCACTCGTACATTCGCCGGAAGTTCGAAATTGATCTGCTTGGCGTTGCCTCCACCGAGATAGAGGACACGGTAGTTGAACACGCGATCCACAACGGCGATGGCTCTTTGCAGTCGCTCATTCCAGGTGTCTTTTCCCTTTTTGCGGAGTTCTAAGTCACCCAAACGCTCTTCGTAAGTTTTGCCGCGCTCGAAGGGATGGTGCCCCAGCTCCAGGTTTGGAACCAGCTTGCCATCCATAAACAACGCCGCACCGATTCCCGTGCCCAAGGTGAGGACCAACTCCACGCCAATGCCCTCGATTACGCCCAAGCCCTGAACGTCGGCGTCGTTCGCCACGCGAACATCCTTGGCTAGCCGCTGCATCAAAGCGCCCCGAAGGTCGAAGCCGGCCCACTCGTCATGCAGGTTCACCGCGGTGTGCGTCATCCCGCCAACGACAACTCCAGGGAAACCTACCGATACTCGATCGAACGAGCCGATCTCGGCCGCCATCGACACCATCTCGGCGAGCACTAGGGATGGCGTGGGTTGCTCCGGCGTCTTGCGGCGCAGGCGGTCCGTTAGCGGCTCGCCCGCGGCATCGAGAATCATCATTTTGACGCCGGAACCGCCGACATCAATCGAAAGGGTAAGCGGGCCTTTACTTTCATCCATGGACTTCTCGTGAGTGTATCGGATCAGCGCACCTGCGGCCATTGGCCCCTCCCTATAATGGACAGAGATGACCGGGGCGCGACCGTTACTAGTGCTGCACTACAGCGAGCTGTGGCTGAAAGGCTGCAATAAGCCCTTTTTTATCAGCAAACTGAAGACATCTATCGAGCAGACGCTTGAAGGACTCCCGGTCCGCCTAGAAGGACACGTAAACGAAAGAATGGTGGTCTCCGCCCAGACCCCAGAAGCGGCGCAGGAAGCAGCGGCGCGCCTGCAACGCGTACCCGGCATCGAGTTCATCGGCGTCGGCGTCGGCATCCCGCCCACGCTCGAACGCATCCTAGCCGCTGGCCTCGAGTCGATGCGCGGGAAAGACTTTCACTCCTACCGAGTGCGGGCGAAGCGAGCATCCAAGCAGTTGCCCTTCCGCTCACTTGAAGTGGAGCGTCAGTTGGGCGCGCTGATCGGCGAACAGGCGCGAGCCGAGGGACGCGACGTGCGCGTCGACCTGAGCAACGCCGAAGCCACCTGTTTCGTCCAGGCCACAGCTACAGAGGCGGTCGTTTTCACAGACAAGCTGCGCGGCCTGGGTGGCCTGCCCACCGGCACCGCGGGCAGGCTGATGTGCCTGCTGTCGGGCGGCATCGACTCAGCCGTCGCGGCTTACAAGATCATGCGCCGGGGCGTCCGCGTGAACTTCGTGCATTTTTACGGCGCTGCGGCCCGCCCGGGTGAGGAGTCCCCGCCGATAGCCCGCGAAGTTGTTCGCCAGTTGACGCCCTATCAGGGCCTTTCGCGGCTGTTCTTGGTCGATTTCGACCCCATCCAACGGCACATCGTCGCCAACGCTCCGGACGAGTTCCGCTTGCTCCTTTACCGCCGTTTCATGCTGCGCATCTCCGAAAAGCTCGCCCGCGGTCATCGCTGCCACGGAACCATCACCGGCGACAGCATCGCCCAAGTCGCGTCTCAAACTATTGCCAACATCGAAGGCGTCAACTCGGTGGCCAAGATGCCCGTCTATCGCCCCCTGTGCGGAGACGACAAACAAGAAATTACGGCGATCGCGCGCAAGATCGGCACCTACGAAACATCCATCGAGCCCTTCACCGATTGCTGTCCGCTCTATATGCCACGTAACCCGCGGCTCTTTGCAAGCATCGATGAATTGGATGCGGTTGAAGCCCAGCTCGAGGCGGATCACATGATTCGCCAGGCGACGATGTCTCTGTTGCGCGAGGTCTACGAGTACCGCATGGGCAAGGTCGAACGGAAATCAGTCAAACAGTATGTGGTCGCCGCGAAAGATATTTCCCCTGTGCTTGCTGGCTAGCGTCGTACTTGCGTCCGCCGCGGTCGGTCTGGCCCAAGAAGCCGAAGGCGAAGAACCGCCCACGCTGCAGATCATCCGCCTCGACCTGCTCGACAGTTTTGCCAACTACCCCATCGCCAACGACAGCGTTTTCGCTCCCGGCGACATCGTCAACGTCGCCTTCAACCTAAAGGGATATACCGAGAGCGAGACGTACCGCATGAAGGTCAGTTGGAAGGTCACCACCAACGGGCCGGCCGGTTTGCCCTTCGCACCGGGGAGCGACGGACTGTTCGATGCGGAACTAGCCCCCGAAGACGAAGAATGGGAACCGGTCGTGCGTTACCAAGCGGAGTTGCCCTACCATCTGCCCACCGGTTCCTATCGCATCCATGTCGAAGCCAAGGATGAGCTGTCTGGCGCGACCGCTGAGAGCGATCTAGACGTTCACGTCGCGGGCCCGCCCGTGGTGCGCAGCGACGTTCTATCTGTTCAGAACTTCACGTTCTCGCTGACCGCCGGCGGAACGCCTCTGCGCCAAGCGGTCTTTCGGCCCGGGGCAACGATATTCGCATCCTTCGACATCACGGGCTACAAGCTCGGGGAAGGCAATTCCTACGAACTGTCGTCTCATCTTGACCTGCTCGACGCGGAGGGCAGCCACGCGTACTCCTTCAATCCCCAGGGCGAGAAGGGCTCCCGTTTCTATCCCAGGCTTTCGGTGCCCGCCGGCTTGCGCTTCGACCTCGATCCAACGATCGAACCCGGCATTTACACGCTGGTCTTAACGGTTACGGACATCGTGGGACAAGAATCTCTTTCCTCGCAAGAGACCTTTGAAATTCGTTAGTTGGCAAATTCGTCTGCAGGCTCGCTACGATGGGAGGGCCCTCCGCGAGACATGACCGCCCCAACCAGCCCTTCCGAATTGTGTGATGCCCTCAGAACGTGTGCGGAACGCAACTCCGTCATCGAAACGGGCGGCGCTTTCAGCAAGCCGACCATGGGTGGCCCTATTCCCTCGGAAGCAGTCCGCGTCACGACCTCGGCGATGACCCGGCTGCTAGCTTACGAGCCCGCCGATCTGACCATCAGCGTCGAGGCGGGTATGCCCTGGCGTGAGTTAAACCGCATCCTCGACGACAACAATCAATTCGTCCCGGTAGACCCCGCCTACGGTCAAACCGCGACAGTAGGCGGCGTGGTTGCCACCGACAGCAGTGGTCCGCGTCGCCGCCGCTACGGCTCCGCTCGCGACGTCACCATCGGCATGACCTTCGCTACCGTCGAAGGCAAGCTCATCCAATCCGGCGGCATGGTCGTGAAGAACGTAACCGGCTTGGACATGGCCAAGCTGATGATCGGTTCCTTCGGCACCCTGGCCACAATCGCCACCGTCAATTTCAAAGTTCTGCCCAAGCCCGTCGCCGTGAGCACGTTTGTCTTCTCGGGCGACTCGTTGGCGTCGATCATCAAGTTGCGGACCCGCATTATCGCCAGCCAGCTGCAGCCGGTCGCCTTGGACCTGGTCTCGGGTTCCGGCGTCGCTGACGTAGCCGGCGCCAAGCGCTACCGGCTCATAGCCGAAGCCCATGGAAACGCATCCACGGTCACTCGTTACGAGAAAGAGTACGGCGAGTTCGCTCAAGCCGAGGCCGTCGACTTCATCGGTCTGGATGGCCCAGCAGCTGATCAGCTTTGGAACGATGTTCGCGAGTTTAGCTCCAGCTGGATAGCTGCGCATCCCGAGGGCGGAATTCTTCGCGTATCCACAGCGCCATCCGCACTTGCCGACACCATTCAGCTTTGCGAGGGATCCAGCGTCTCTCGCGCCGCGCTCGGCGTCACCTACGTCGGCTGTTCCGACGGCGAAGAGCTCAAGCAGCAGCTCAATCGCTTGCGTTCGCAGGGCGTAAGAACGTTGGTCGAACACGCTTCGGCAGCGGCCAAACAGGAACTCGAACAGTGGACCGCGCCCGATTCCTCCTTGGCCGTGATGCAACGCCTCAAGAACGAGTTGGATCCCCAGGCGCTGCTGAATCCAGGGCGCTTATTCGGCAAGATCTGAACATCTCCGAAACCAACGTATAGTAGTGGGCTGAACCTCTCGTGAGTGCCGTTAACCAGAAACTCCTCGTCCTCGGAGACGAACCGCAACAAGTAGATCTTGACCACTGCGTCCATTGCGGCCTGTGTCTCAACGCCTGCCCGACCTACCGTGAGTTGGGGCTGGAGATGGATTCGCCCCGCGGCCGCATTTACCAAATGACCCAGGTCAATGAAGGCAAGATGGAGATCAACGACGAGTACGTCGGTCACATTGAACTCTGTCTGGCCTGCCGCGCCTGCGAAACTGCCTGTCCTTCCGGCGTGGAGTACGGCAAGCTCGTCGAGGCTGCTCGCTCGCAGATCGCCGCCCAACGACCGCACAGCGCGTTCAAACGCTTCCTCTACGAAAGGCTCTTGCTGAGCCCGACCCTGCTGACGATCGCCGGCTACGGCGCCTGGCTGGGACAAGTCACCGGATTGCAAGCTCTAGCGCGTAACAGCGGGCTACTGAAGTTCATCAGCCCCAAGCTTCACCAAATCGAAGTCTTCGCTCCTCCCTCGCAGCCGCCATTCTTCTTCAGCAAGGTCGGCAAGACGTACCCGGCGATCGGCGAACAGAAGCATCGAGTCGCTTTCCTGGCCGGATGCATCGCCAACGTTTCGTTCGCGCGCATGAACGAAGCGACAGTACGCGTGCTCCAGCGCAACGGCTGCGAAGTCGTCATCCCCGGCGAGCAAGGTTGCTGCGGCGCCCTGCACGTTCACGCGGGTCTGCGCGATCTCGGCAGGCAGCAGGCCAAGCAGAACATCATCGCCGTGGCTGGACAGGGCTACGACGCGGTCATCACCAACGCCGCCGGCTGCGGCTCGGTTCTCAAGGAATACCCGGAGCTGTTTGTCGGGGATGCGGAGTGGGAGCCTCGCGCTAAAGAGTTCTCGGACAACCTCAAAGACGTCTCGGAGTTCCTCGCCTCCATCGACTTCAACCGCAATTTCGGCGAGATGCGGGTCAAGACGACCTATCAAGACTCGTGCCACCTGCTCCACGGCCAGAAAGTGAAAGACGCACCCCGCACGCTGCTGAAGGCGATTCCCGGCCTGGACTTCCGCGAACTGCCGTTGAGCGAAATCTGCTGCGGCAGTGCCGGAGTCTACAACATTGAGCACACCGAGATGTCCCTTGACCTGCTGCAGAACAAGATGCGTATGGCAGATTCAACGGGCGCGGAGATCATCGTCACGGCTAATCCTGGCTGCATGATCCAACTGCAGGCCGGCGCCAAATTGTACGGTCGCAACCAACGCGTTCTGCATGTCGTCGAGCTGCTTGACGAGGCCTACCAGAAGGCCGAGTCCTAACTCCCACCACGGTTTCCCATAGCAGGCCGCGGCCCACGAAAAAATTCACGTGGACTCTTCCGCAGCGGTCGATAAGAACCCTGCCGACGAAGGCATCCAGGACAACCCCGGGATGCAAGCCGAGGAGGGCGCTAGATGAGCATTCCTGAAATACAAGTCGCTCGATCCGCCAAAGTTGCTGCGGATTCCCCAGAACCTGGGAGCCTCGAGCAGGCGGCGAAGCATCGCGAGATAGCCCGCGCAGTCAAGGTCCTGAATGACGGCGGAGGCGTTGGTGCGGGAAGCGAGGTGCGCTTCGCTATCGACAAGAGCAGCGGGAACGCCCTGATTCGGATTGTGGACCGCGTCACCAACGAAGTGATTCGGCAGATTCCCTCCGAATCGGTCATCCGCATGGCCGAGGTCCTCAAGAATCTAGGCCCCGGCGAACGGCCAGCTTAAAACGGAACGGCAAATGAGAGCCCATATCTACGCAGAGAACGACATCCTTCATCAAACCGGCGTGGAACTCGTCTGTCTGCTTTACTCCGAGGCCATCGCCCGAGTCTCCCGCGCTCTGGACAATCTGGAGACCGGCCAGTCACAAGAGCGGGGCGTCGCCATCGGCGGCGCCATGGCTATCGTCGTCGAGTTGCAAGGCTCGCTAGACGAAGCCGCCGGCGGACAAATAGCTAAGGATCTCGCCAGACTTTACGATTACATCCAAGACAGGCTGATTACTGGACATGCTGAACGGAATGCTGAGCTCCTCGTCGACGCACGAAACGTACTGCAGACCCTTCTCGAAGGGTGGCACGACTGCCGTGCGGCATTGGACGAACCGGCACAAGAACCAGCCGAGGAACTGGCCGCCGCGGGAAGCAACCGCCGCGCTTGGACGCTCTAAGGAGCGACGCAGCCCATGAGCGCCGGTATCCCAGTTAGCTTCGTTGGCGTCAGTAAGTTTTCAGAAAACTTTCAAGTACTGCTTGAACGATCCTTCACGGTTGCGAACCTGCCGGTTAAAAACCTGCAGACCGAGCAGACCATTCAACTCGCCAAGCAGCAAGAGTTCGGCAACCTGGCCGCCGATGTCCGCGCCCTACGGGACGCGTTCGCGACATTGGGCGTTCGAGCCGCGCAAGGAGCGATCGCGGCCAGTTCCAGTGACTCCTCAGTTGCAACGGTCGTCCTAACCGGCACGCCCGGCGCGATTTCCTTTGACCTCGATGTGACATCCGCGGCCGCCTCGGCGCAAGAGACTTCGACATCGAGCGTCGCCGATTCGGCTGTCGACACGCTGGCAGCGGACGGGATATTTACGTTGACAGTTGGCTCACAGGTCACCGCTATCGACCTGACCCAACCCGGGCTCGATAATACCCTCGAAGGCCTCCGCGACCATATCAACAGCAGCGGCCTCGGCGTCCAGGCAACCATCATCAACACCAGCAGCGACCTCAAAAACCCCGAGTACCACCTCACCTTGACGGCCAACGACACCGGGGCTACCACGCTGAGCCTCACCGATAGCGGCGCCCAGGAACTGCTGACCCAGGTCAATCAAGGCACGGACGCCGTGTTCACCGTCAACGGCGTCGCGGTAACGAACTCGGGCAATACGATCGTCGATTTTGCCCCCGGTCTCTCGTTGACGATCGTCGATGCAGGCACGGTGACAGTAGCTGCCAAGGCGGATATTACAAGCCTCTCGAGCGCCTTGAGCGCCGTGGCCACCCAATACAACGCTGTCGTTTCGCGGGTCGTCTCCCATATTGGTGATGGCGCCGGCGTGCTTTCCGGCGACAGCCTAATCCGAGAAACACAGTCCGCGCTACGCGAGCTAACCGGAAGGCTCGGCGACGGTTCGGTCTTCTCGATGGCTGACCTTGGTCTCGAACTCGACGACCAAGGCGCTCTCGGCTTCGATGCGGCTAAGTTCAGCACCATCGCCGGCAGCGACTTCGTCGGAGTTCTGCACTTCCTGGGAGACACGACCTCCGGCTTTGCCGGCGCCGCCCACACGCGCCTGAGCAATCTGTCCGATCCGGTTACCGGTCATATCCAAACCGCCATCCAGTTTCTGCGCGAATCGGATAAGAACCTGCAGGCGCAGATCGAGAAGGCCCAGGAGCGAGTCGATCTATTGATCAAGAACCTCGAAGATCGGTTCGCTGCAGCGGATGTCCTGTTGGCCGCGTTGGAGTCTCAGCAGGACTTGCTGACGCAGCTATTCCAGCCGATTAACAACAACAATTAGAACCCGCGATGAACCAAGAAATCGAAAGCCTGGCTCAGCTGAGCGACGATCTGACCAGCACATCGCTCTCCGGCTTCGGTGAACTGCTCGCTAAACGGCGCGTTGTACTGGACAATCTAGTAGCCCGCCAAGGCCTGCCGGACGACGCCGCAGGCTTTGCCGCTGCCTTCCGCGCTGGAGACGAAGCCCGCTCACGCCTATTGATCGAACTAGGAGCGTTACGCGCCAAGATCGAAGACCTGCGGCGTTTGCGCACCGGGCTTGGACAGTTGCGCCCGATCCAGGCGACGCCTCCGTCGCTCGACGTCCGCCTTTAAACCAGTCCGTCGAACAACTGGGCCACGAATGAAACGATGGGACTCAGCGCCTGCCGCAGCTCCATGGCGATGAAGCTGTGCGAATGCCACAGGTAGTATCCGAGGCCCAGTACGACCGCTGGAACCACCGTGAACCAGTATGGGCTGATAGGCGTGTATGGCTTACTAGGCATGACTCCCCCGAGCCTAGGACTCCCCCGAGCATAGGCTGGGCAAGTAGTTTCTGACTGTAAGGAAAATACCCTACAGCGCCAGCCTGCAGTCTGCGGCTATGGTCGCAGTTCGTCCGGTAGGGTGTTGTCGGGCCGCTAACGGCGCCGGAAATCGGCTACGCTTTCCGTGAACGTCATCCGCTCGCCTTACACGCCGCCCATAAGTGATAGCTTAAAACGGTGTCCAAGCTTACCCCGCTCACTGACGAACTATACGACTACCTGTGCCGCCATCGCTCTGCCGACGACCCCATCCTCGAACAGCTGCGGGCCGAGACCCTATCCCTGTTCGGCGATGCCAGCCGCATGCAAACAGCGCCCGAGCAGGGCACCTTTCTGCGCCTGCTCACGGCCATCCTGGGAACCAAAACCGCCATTGAGATCGGCGTCTTTACTGGCCACAGTTCCATTCAGATCGCCCGCGGATTGGCGCCGGGCGGCAAGCTGCTCTGTTTCGACGTCAGTGAAGAATACACTCAGGTAGCCAGGCGCTACTGGGAGCGCGTCGGCCTAAGCGACCGCATCCAGCTGACGCTCGGATCCGCTATCGACTCGCTCGCTTCCCTGTCCGCGGAAGCCTCCATCGATTTCGCATTCATCGACGCCGACAAGACCAACTACATCTCCTACTACGAGGCGATTGTCCCCCGCCTTCGCCCGAACGGAGTGCTGGCCGTCGACAACGTCCTATGGAGCGGCCGCGTCATCGATCCGCGCGATCAGTCGCCCGATACAGTCGCCATCCGCGCCTGCAACGAACACATCCTGGCCGATGATCGCGTGGAGTCCGTGATGATGCACGTCGCCGACGGTCTCACGCTGGTCCGCAAACTGTCCTGAATCGCCTGGCGTCTCACTGGTAAGCTCTGAGTAGTGGCTTTCGCATCCGTACCTGAAGCGCTTGAGGACATCCGCGCCGGCCGCATGGTGATCGTGGTCGACGATGAAGATCGTGAGAACGAAGGCGATCTCACCATCGCCGCCGAACATATCACTCCCGAGGTCATCAACTTCATGGCCACTCACGGCCGCGGATGGATCTGCCTCGCGCTCACCCCGCAGCGGCTCGACCGCCTGCAGGTCCCGCTGGCGAGCCCCAACAACACTTCGCGGTTCGGCACGGCCTTCTGCGAATTGATCGACGCGACCCATGGCATCACGACCGGAATTTCCGCAGCCGATCGCGCCCACACGATCCAGGTTGCCATCGACCCTGCCTCCGGCCCCAAAGACCTGGCCCGCCCTGGTCACGTCCCGCCGCTTCGCGCCCAACAAGGCGGCGTCTTGGTGCGTGCCGGCCAAACGGAAGCCTCCGTCGACCTTGCCCGCATGGCCGGTTTGATTCCAGCCGGCGTCATCTGCGAAATCATGAATGAGGACGGCACGATGGCTCGTGTGCCCCAACTCATCGAGTTCTGCAAGCTGCACGGGCTCAGGATGACCAGCGTGGCCGAGCTGATCCGCTTCCGCCTCGAAACCGAGCGTTACATGGAGCGTTACGCCGAAGGGGACGTCGACACGCGCTTCGGCAAGTTTCGGGCCATCGCCTATCGCAGTCTCCTCGACTCAGAAACCCACGTCGCGCTCGTCCTCGGCAATCCCACCGAGGGCGACTCCTGCTTGGTCCGCGTGCATTCCAATAACTTCTTTCGCGATCTTTTCGGTACGAGCGAACCCGATTCCAGAGACTTAATCGACGCTTCACTAGCTAAGATCGCCGCCGAAGGCCGCGGGGTTTTCGTCTACCTACACCAAAGCGCCGCAGGCTTCGGCATCGAGGCCGTCCCTGGCCAAGAGGTCGGCAAGATTCAGGTGGACTATCAGAGCACGATCGGTCCCATGACCGGCGAGCAAACCAGTCGCCTGCAGTACCGTGCCGGGATCGGCGCGCAAATCTTATCGGAACTCGGCTTGACTCGCGTCCGCCTGCTCACCAATCGTCCCCGCAAAATCGTCGGGCTCGAGGGCTTCGGCATCACCATCCTGGAGCAGACGCCAATCACCGACGGCGCCCGCGTCGAGTCCGATTCGGTTTAGCCGGTCAGCCGCGACGCGAGCAATTCCGCGATATCCACAATCTGCACGTCCTTGCGGTTCGCATGTCCGGCCGCGTCGTCGAGCATGATGGCGCAGTAGGGGCAGGCCACGGCCACCGTCGTTGCTCCCGTCTTCATCGCTTGTTCAAATCGGGAGTGATTCACTCGCGGCTGATCGGCGCCTTTTGAATCATCGGCGATAAACAGTTGCCCGCCGCCCGCTCCGCAGCACGACGTGCGCATCTCGCGCTGCTCCATCTCCGCCACCGGGACGCCCGCCGATTCGAGCAACCGTCGCGGTTCTTTGGTCACGCCCCTACCGCGCGCCAGGTAACAAGGATCGTGGTACGTCGTACTTCCCTGCGCAACCGACGCAAGTGACAGTCGGGGCGACAAGCGGTCCAGCAGCTCCGTATGGTGCAGTACTTCGATCCCCGCATTTCGCCATTGCTCGTTCTGTTCGTAGTCCGCCGTGAAAGTGCTGCAGCAGTGCGGATCGCAAGTCACCACCTTCTTGGCGTCCGCCTCCAAAATGGAAGCCATCGCCTTCTCAGACATCTCCATGTAGAGGTATTCGTTGCCCGTTCTCCTGGCCAAGTCTCCGCAACACGTCTCTCTCTGCAGCACGCCCCAGGTCGCGCCCGCAGCATCAAGCAGCTTGGCCATCGCTCGCGCCACATCGTGCCCATGGGCGTCGTAGCTGCAGCCGCAGCCCAGCCACAGCAGCCACTCTTTGGATCCGTCGTAAATCGGGAATGGGCCCGATTCGATCAACTTCGTACGCGTCTGTTGCGGCGCTCCCCAAGCATTGTGCGGCGAGCGCTCCATCGTTCGGAAAAGATCGGCGAGCTTGTCGCTATTCGTCCTGCCCTCGCTCACCAGCCCGCGCCGTAGATCAATGATCTTGGCCCCTACGTGCTCGATGCCGACAGGGCAAGCCTGCTCGCAGGCTCCACACGTCAGGCACTGGAATAGATCGTCTTCGGCAATCCAGGCCTCGCCCGCCTGCACCTCCGCCGCCGTTCCAGCCAGCTGAGCGTCGCTGCCGGCTCCTGACAGCAGGCCCCGCTGCAGCTGCAAGATAACTTCCTTCGGATTCAGCGATCCGCCGGTTTGGTTCGCCGGACAAACGTCCATACAGCGCCCGCATTCGACGCAGGAGTTGAGGTCTAGAATATCTTTCTTCGACAGATCAGCGAACGCCGCCAACCCCAGATCGTCGTCGTCGTCCTCTCGCAAAGCCCGAGTCGGACTGGTCAGATCGCTGCCGCGAAAGAAAACGTTGAATGGTCCCAAGAACAGATGTAAGTGCTTCGAATTCGGAATCACCCAGAGCATCGCGAACAGTGCAAGCGTATGCAGTCGCCAGTTGATTCGCCACAACACCGAGCCCGGATCGAAGCCGCCCCACCCTGCCAGATACGTCGCCATCAAGGCCACAATCAGCGCGGCCACAATCCCCGAACCAGCGGAGACTTTGCCCAGGGCCCGTGGCTGAAAAACAAAGCGTCTTACCGCCAAGCCTACAATTCCGACCATGACCAACGCCGCCCACGCCGCGGCGAAGCCTCCGTACCAGGAATCGTCCGCGCTCGCGCTCTCGAGCCCAGCAAAGCCTACAGCGAGATGCTCCATGCTCACCCAGCCAAATGCCAGGAAGCCCCACATCACCAGCGCGTGCAGCACTCCGGCCAGCGGTCGATCGCGTATCACCCGGGACTGCAGAAGGACTTCGGTGAACACGCGCTCCAGCCGAGCGCCGAGGTGGTCAAAACGCAGTTCCCCAGGCGCCTTCGTCAAACCAGCTAGGCGCCGGCGTACCTTCCACGCAAAGTACGACAAGCTGGCGATCGCCAGAACGCCGAGCAACAACGCTTCGCCCATCGCCCTGGATCATAGCGCAACCGATTCCGACAGGCTCCTTCGCCGTCGGCGCTGTCTGTCGGTGGATTCAACCGCGGAACTAAGTGGTTCTGCTCACCGGTTGCAGCAGGCGCAACTTTCTAGACTAAAGGCGGAGTAACAGAATTCACCAGAGTCTCCTTCGTCCGGCGTTCCCCCGCGCCTGGGCGATTCAGGGCGGAGCGCTCTTTGTACTGCGCGATGAGCTTCGAAATCGGAGATCAAGTTGGGGACTACCGTATCGTCGGCGCCGTCGGTTCAGGCGGCGCTGGGCGCGTCTTTCGCGTAGAACACGCCATAACAGGCCGCGTCGAAGCGATGAAGGTGCTGCTCGAACGCCGTGCCGATACCGAGGCCCCAGCCGAACGCTTCCAACGCGAAATCAAGCTCCAGGCCAAACTCGATCATCCGGGCATCGCCTCCGTCCACAACGCGTTCTGGGCCAAAGAAGAGCTCGTGATGATCATGGAATTGGTCGGAGGCAGCTCCCTGGACCAGCTCATCGCCGCGGGACCCGCCAACATCGAGCCGACCCTGCGCTTCGGCATGCAGTCTCTTGAGGCCTTGGACTACGCCCACCGTCAAGGCGTAACCCACCGCGACGTCAAGCCCGAGAACATCATGGTCACTACCGACGGGCGCGTCAAGCTCATGGACTTCGGACTAGCCAAAGAGACGAAGGACCCCAAACTGACACAGATGGGCTCGGTCGTCGGGTCCGTCTTTTACATTTCACCCGAGCAAGCCCGCGGCAGCGCCGATGTGGACCACCGCACCGATATCTACTCCTTCGGAGCCGTGCTCTACGAACTCGTGACCGGCCGCAAGCCATTCTGCTACGAAAATACTTACGCATTGCTTCAAGCTGCCGTGAGCGAGTCGCCGCCACCGCCGCTCAAGATTCGTCCGGATATACCTGTGGGGTTAAGCAACGCCATCCTGCGGGCAATGGCCAAAGATCCGAATGCTCGCTTTCAGACCGCCGAAGAGTTTCGCCTGGCTCTGCAGTCCTTGGCCTTGGACTCCGGGGCCATCGTGGAAGCGCCCGCCGCGTCGAGCGAAGTGGTCTCCGCACCCCTTTCGCCTGAAGCCCGCGCGCAACGACGCAAGAGAATGTTGTTCGTCGCCGCCGGTCTGATCACCGTCGTCTATCTGGGACTCAGCTACATCTCCCGCGACCCCGCTGACCGGTCGAACATGGCGGCAGCGGAAGCCGCCAGCGCAGGCCCTGACATGGGCGGCTATCGCGCCGTACAGACCATCGCCCTGGGGAACGCAGCGTCTAGCCTCGACTTCTCGCTCGACGGACGGCGCCTCATGGTCGCCGACTCCGCCGCCATCCGCCTATTCGACATCTCCAGCGGTACGGCGCTGGGATCCTTCGAAGGGCTCCAAGGTGAAGCCGTAGACGTCAAACTTAGCCCCGACTGTCGCTGGGCGGCCGCAGCAAGCGCAGGCAAAGAGGCGGTCTTATGGGACGTCCAAACCTTCGAGGTCTCCCGCAGGCTCACCCACGCCGATCGAGTAACGGCAATCGCCTTCAGCGGCGACTCGCGATATCTCGCCACTGGCTCCGCTGACCGTACCCTCCGAGTTTGGGACCTGCGCGACCCGGCCGTATCCGAAGTCTTCAGCGGACCACCCGAAGGGCCTCGCGGCCTGACCTTCAGTCCGACGGCTCCGCTACTGGCATCAGTCGGCTCCGACGGCCTAGTGAATTTCTCAGCTCTCAAACAGGGCAGTTTCGAGCAATTGGACCAAGCAGTCCCCGGCGCACAGGTGCTTCGCTTCAGCCCAAGCGGCTTGGAGTTTGTAGCCTACGGCAGCCGTTCACTCACGTTGTGGGACGTACCTTCTCGCAGCGTTCGCGACCAAAAGGAGATCAGCGGCAACGTGCTCTCCGTTGATAAATGTCCATCGGGCGCGTGGACCTCGCTCAACTCCTTAGCTGAGGGGCATTCGGCCGCGGAACTGCACAACGTAATCGATGGCTCCTTGTTGATCGTCATTCCCCACTCCAGCGCAATCACCGCCGGCAGCATCGCCTCCGACTGCAAGTACCTGGCCACCGCAACCGAGGGCGGCACTCTGGCTGTCTGGCAACCCTCTCTTCCCTAGCCGTCTTGCTAGAACCGATTCAAGAGCCTATGCTGAAGGTCTCTTGCGAGATTCATGACGCTTCAAGACCTGGGTTGGAATGACTTCACCGAACAGGCCTGGCAAGCGCAGTTCTCGTCCGGGAACCTCACGCCAGGCCGGGTCTGCGGCACCCATCGCGGCTTCTACTCGGTGTGGACCGAGTCCGGCGATATCGAAGCGCCGGCGCGCGGCAAGCTGATCCGCAATCCCGATACGCGACCGGTCACGGGAGATTGGGTCGCCCTCGAATCCAACCCGCCCACTGTTCGTGACGTCCTGCCGCGCCGCACCCGAGTCGTCCGCAAAGCCCCCGGAGAAGAAACCGTCTCGCAAGTTCTAGGGACCAACATCGACACCATCTTCATCGTCGCCGGGCTCGATCGCGATTTCAATCCGCGCCGCATCGAGCGCTTTTTGGTCATTGCTTTCGAGAGCGGAGCGCAGCCGGTCGTCGTATTGAACAAAGCCGATATTTGTCCCGACGCGGCCGAGCGAGTAAGCGAAGTCGAGGCGATCGCCAATGGAGCGCCCGTCCTGCTAACGAGCGCCTTACAACAAGACGGCATCGACCAGATCCGCCGCCTTCTGAAACCCGGTGACACGGCAGGCTTCATGGGTTCTTCCGGCGTCGGCAAGTCTCACCTGATCAACTGCCTGCTGGGCACCGACGAACGCGAGATCGGCGCCGTGCGCGACAGCGACGGCCGCGGCCGCCACACCACCGTGGGACGCGATCTGTTGATGGCCAAAGACGGCTGGCTGCTCATGGATCTCCCCGGTGTTCGAGCAGTCGAGCCCTGGTCGCAAGCCGGAGTCGAACAATCCTTCGCCGACGTGGAAACCATCATCGAGCAATGCCGCTTCCGCGACTGTTCGCACAAGTCTGAACCCGGTTGTGCCGTCGCAGCAGCATTGCAATCCGGCGCCCTTGACCAGCAGCGCTACGACAACTACCGCAAGGTCCAAGCAGACCTCAAGAAGCTTGGCAAACGCCAAGAAGAGAAAGAATCGATCGACGAACAACGCCGCCGCAATACATCCCGAACCAAACGCATGAAACATTCGTGACACTCAACGGTCACGTTCGCTATATTGGTTGGGCGGGGTGGAGCAGTCTGGTAGCTCGTTGGGCTCATAACCCAAAGGTCATAGGTTCAAATCCTATCCCCGCAACCACTTACAAGCCGCGTGCCCTCAAACGTCCCCTCAATTGAGGGCCGTTGGCGGTTTTGCCACTCTAGAATCTCGGAGTCTTTCATCGGACCAGCGGTCCAGCTTCTCGCCCGCGCGTCGAATCGCCTTGGGGTCCACGATGTTGTACCGATCGAGCATCGCCCTCGTGCGGTGTCCGATGATCTTCATCACGGTGCTCTCGTCCAAGCCCGAGTCTAAAAGATTCCTTACGGCAGATCGCCTCAGATCGTGGAAACGTAACCCAGGCAGTCCCGCAGCACGACATCCTTCATCCCAGGCGTCCCGATAATCGACCACCTGCCTGCCATGACGATGGACTACCCAGCGGCAGTTGATGCCGTCCCGCTCGCGGATGAATTGGGCCTCTCTCAACGCACGCTCCAGGTCGCCATAAATAGGCCAGGCGCCGACACGCTTGTTGCGCGCCTGGGCGCCAGGCGGGTAGATGATTTTGCCGTCGAGATCGACGCGGTCCCAGGTCAACGAACGTGCCGCGCCGGCTCGCGCACCGACGTGGTAGGCGATGGTGAACATCAGCCGAATAGGTTCGGCCAAGCGATCCCTGAGCCGTGCGTAATCGTCGTGGTCGAGATATCCCATCCGAACGTTGTCGGCATCCAGAAATCGAAACTTTGGGACCCGGGCAACTAGCTCATTCTCCACGCCTAGCGTCAGCGCGCGCCGCACGGTCTCCAGTTCCCGGTTCACCGTCGCGGGAGCCGCCCCCGACTCCGCTCGCTTCTGCTGATATGCGTCTAGGCCTCTCGCGCGCAGCCGGGCCGCTTTAAGGCTGCGAAGAGGTTCGAGCTGCTTGATGCGGCTCTTCAGCTGGGGCAGCGACTTCCGGCCTTGCCGTTCGTACTCGCTGAGAAGATCATCGAGCAGGTCGCCCAATGTGATCTTTTCTGGGCCGACGAACTCACCCCTCGCGACTTGGCCCAACTTCTCCCAAAGAAACCGCTCCGCAGCGACGCGGTCAGTCGTGTGGGTGCTGATTTCGATCTGGCGACCGTCTGGAGCACGAAGGCGCGCGTACCAGACACGTCGTCGTAGCCGTAGCGATCCAGTCCCATAATGTCGCTTCGGCACGGCGTCCATTCTACCCTGCGCTCTCATCCATCTTGCATCGATCGACAAACTGGTCCAAATCGGCGCGGTCGATCAAGATCCGCCGATCCCCGGAAGAATTGGGAATTTTGCCCGCCGCCACCAGCTTGCGAACCATCTGCGGCGGCCGGCCAATGTAGATCCCCGCCTGGTCGAGATCCAACAACCGAGGTGTGACGCTGGTGCCCAGTAGCGGCGTGAGAAGTTCTGCCACGCTCTTAGCAATCGCTGAGCAAAGCAGGTCAGTCGGAGATGCCATCAGTGACTCCTCCTGACGTCGATGACAACAGAATGGCGTGCCGAGTCCCGGGATTCCGGAAGTGCGCTGAAGTGCTGCTTGATATGTGTTTGAATTTTTCCCTTGCTCGAATACTTTCTATCCTCCTGCGTCCGACGGAACGGAAACCCGGAAATCCGAGAGGTATTATCCTTCGCATCGGATCACCCTCCACCGAGCAACATTTGCTGCGCGATCATCCCCCAAGCGCACGACCCGCAATCCATTCGGGAGCACCCTGCCATGAAACCGACTCAGACCTTTCCCCAGCCGGTGTTGGATACTGGCGGCTGGGTTGGAAAGCGCTTCGGCCAGTGCCGCGGGCAAAGTGTCGCGCAACGCAGCATCCTTGGAATTAATCGCTTCAACGACTTGCCGAACGAGCATCGGTTCGTCACCAAAGGTCGCGTGCCAGCAGTTGACAAATCGCTCCCACTCCGCATTTTCAACATCAGCTGACTGGTGGAAGTCATCGAGGTTCTCCAAGAAACCTTCGACTCCCATGAAAGCCAAGAGCGCCCCAATCTTGTTCGCCCAGTCCTGAAATCCTCCGAATCTAACGACTTCGACCTGGGGCCAGCCGGCAGCCGCGAAAGCTCTGAACATCGTCAGCACGGACCGGATGATCTCTCCTCGATTCTGTGATATCCAAGGCAGGAGCGGTTCGTGCTTGAAGCCTTCGTGTTTCCACGGGCTCGACGTCCCGCGATCGAGTCGGATCAGGAAACTGCGTCGTACAAGATCTCGCCCAGGCCGAATGTTGTTACCGGTCGCAATCCATATGGCACGATTGGGTCGCCGAACTTGGGTATTGCTGCCTAGTAACCGGTCCTCCCACTCGCTACGGGTCAAGACGATGTTCAAAGATTCGGAACTAAGCGCCTCAACGACGTTGTCGATGTTGATGACTGCGGGAGTGGAAATCAGTGCAGTTGTGATCTTCTTCCGCATCTCTTCCTCCTGGCTGCTCGGGACAATCAAGCAACAACTTTCGCCAGCGACACAGTACGAGAAGGCGTCGGCGAGAAGTGTACCTCCCGTTCCCATTCGTGGCTTCACGATCAGCGAGATCGGAATTTGACCTTCTATAGCTGGCCTAAGGAAGCAACTCACCATCACTGCCAACGCATTCGCTTTCGATGCAGCATCGGCGAAGGGGAAGTCGCAGACCACCTCAAGAAGCAGGTCAATCGCAGCCTGAAGTTCCTGCGGAGATGGACTCTCCGGCACGGGCCCGATCCGCGAGCCCGGGGTTGGGCAGTAGTAGAGCGCGGTGGTGGTGTCGTAACCTTCTTCGTCCTGGATCGACCAGTCCGGCCTGATGATCGGGATGCTCGTTATCCCGCACAGCACTGGCAGCGGCAGGTCAGCGCGCGTCAACAAGTCTCGGACAAGATGCTGTGGCGGGGAAACGTGTCTGTAGCCTTTTTCCGTAGATATGACGAAATCTGCGCGACGGGTTAACACGCCTCGCATCCGATCCTCCTCGATGATCTCGATGCGACGGCGGTCACCCAAGTGAAGACCGACACGAACGATCTTGCTGAGAACGGCACTGCAAAACTAGACCACAAAGCGGCGGTGTGAAGGCGTCGGAAGGCGCCGGAAAAC
>JAQCLD010000046.1 GCA_027592785.1 Acidobacteriota bacterium | reverse complement strand
GGCTGGGGCGAAGAGATTCCCAAACTGCTGATCGCCCCGCCCGACCAGCCACCCTACGACGTGATGATCGTGGCCCCGTTCCAGGTGTACCCGGTGATCAAGCAGGGTCATTTCGCCGAGTTGGATTGGAGCTTAATTCCCAACGCCAAGAGCTTCCACCCCAATGCGCTCGATAATTGGGTCGCCCAAGAAGGCTGGGGCCTCACCTGGCCAGACGCCTCTCACACGGGGATCTATGGCTTCACCGCGGACGAGACCATCAGCGAATGGGCCGAAGTGCTGGACAGGCGAGCCGGGTTCTACCGCGCCTCCTACATGTCGCTTTACACTTTCGCGGCAGCGTACGCTCCAGGCCGTGCGGCGGAGGCGATTGAACAAGATTTCGACGGCGTGTTCGATTACGCCAAGCGTAATAAGTCGAAGATCCTCCACTGGTGGGCGACTTCGCCCGACATGGCCTTCAACCTGGCGCAAGGGAACGTCAACGCCGGAAACATTCATAGCGTGGACGCTTACCACATGATGCGCGATGGTCAGAAAGCGGACATCTTCATCACGCCCGACCGTGCGCACTTCCAGGCGATTTGGCTCATCCCAAAAGGTTCACGCCTGAAGTCGTTGGGGCACGAATTCCTGAATCAGTTCGCCAGCTTGGAGTTTCAACGGGAATACGCGGCAGCAGGCTTCCCGACGCCGAACCCGCAAGTCGCAACCGAGCAAGCAGCGCGCGATCCGCTATGGCGGCGGATCAATCCATACACCGAAGAAGCGTTTGGCGCTTTGAGCTACTACCCTTACGACGCTTACACAAACAATTGGAATGCGATGACGGATCGTTGGAACCAAGAGGTCCTGGTCTAACCGCGCCCGGTCATGATTGAACTGGTCGAGATCAGCAAGTCGTTCGGCAGCGTCAGAGCGCTGGACCAAGTGTCGCTCGAGGTGGCGCCGGGTGAATTCGTCGCCGTGCTGGGTCCCTCCGGCTGCGGCAAGACGACTCTGTTGCGGGCGATCGGCGGTTACATCGCTGTGGATCGCGGAGCAGTACGACTCAGCGGCCACGACGTGACCAAACAGCCGCCCGACGCTCGCCGGGTCGGCATGGTCTTTCAGGACTATGCGTTGTTTCCGCACATGACCGTGTTGGAGAACGTCGCATTCGGCCTCAAGATGCGCGGCGAAAACAAAGTCACACGCGAGCAGAAAGCGCGCGCCGTTCTGGAACTAACCGGCATGGACGGCACCGAAGCGCGCAAGCCTTCAGAGCTATCCGGCGGGCAACAACAACGTGTCGCCGTGGCCCGCGCCATCGCCCACGAGCCCGATGCGTTGCTGCTCGATGAGCCGCTAGCCAACCTCGACCGCAACATTCGGCTCCGGCTCCGTGACGAACTTCGCGAGCTGCAAATGAGGCTCAAGATTCCGACGATTCTCGTCACTCACGACCAGGAAGAAGCGCTGGGCGTCGCTGACAGGACGGCCATCATGAACCACGGTCGTATCGTGCAGATCGGCGGCGCGTTCGACTTGACGATGAATCCTGCGGATCCCTTCGTCTCAGAGTTCCTGGGGCTAGACAAGTGACCGAAGCGAGGCGCTACCGCTGGCTCACGGCGCCCGCGGCCGCATTGTGGATGCTCGGCGTCGCCCTGCCCCTGTTACTCATCTTGCGTCTGAGCGTCTATTCGCGCGGCGAAATTTCAGGCGCGAGGCAGTTCGAGACGCTTTTCTACCAACCAGAGACTTGGACTCTGGATAACTTCGTCCAGGTCTTGACCACTCCGTTCTACCTCAACACACTAGCCTTCACAATCGGATTGGCCGTCACCTCCACCGTGCTGACGCTGGTATTGGGCTATGTGGTTGCCTACGCGGTCTACCGTTCTTCCCCAGCCGGGAAGGTCGTGTTGTTGGTGCTGGTCACTCTGCCGAAGTTCACCAACATCTTGGTCTTCGTTTACGGGCTAAAGATGATCTTGGGGCCGAGCGGCTTCTGGCCAGTCGTGGCTGCGGAAGTATTGATGCTGCTGCCCTATGCGGTGCTGACGATCGCCGCCGCGCTAGAGGCGGTGCCTTTCTCGCTTGTCGAAGCTGCGAGGGGTCTTGGCGCGAGCGCAGCACAGGCCTTCTGGAAGGTCACCTTTCCCCTGAGCCTGCCGGGAACGATTGCCGCGGCGACGCTGGCAATCCTGTGGAGCCTAGGCGCTTTTCTTGGGCCCTACTTGCTCGGGCAGCCGGCCCAATACACGATATCGGTCGAGATCGACCGCCAGATGAACCACGACCTCAACTGGGCGCTGGCTGCGGCGCTAAACGTCGTCCTGCTCGGCGTCATGGCGATCTGCGGCTACTCATTAACGTCCATTCGGAGGCGCTTGGCGTGAAGCGGCTCGCCTATCTGATCGTCGGCGCCTCACTAATTCCGCTAGCGCTCTCGCTTTTGGTCTCGTTTACGCCATCGCGATTTCTGGAGTTACCCGGCGACGAGTGGACTTTGCAGTGGTACCGCCAAGTACTTGCAAACCCTGTGTGGACGCGGGCCTTGTTGAACAGCTTTGTGGTCGCCGCGTTGACGACATTGATCTCCGTGCCGACGGCGCTCGCCGCCGCCGTGGGCTTGAGCCGCGGCGGCTGGCGACGCAAGCCGCTCTGGGAGACCGCCTTGCTTGCCCCCCTTGCTCTGCCCGCCGTGGCCATCGCCTCCGGACTCCTCGCAGTCGTGCGGGCAACCCCGCTGTGGGGGTCGCACCTGAGTCTGGCGCTCGCGCACTCGGTCATCGCGACGCCGGTCGCCTATCTCGCCCTGCGCGCCTCGCTCGAGCGGGTCAATCCGCATCTCGAAGCAGCGGCACGGGGCCTGGGGGCCAGTCCACGGCAAGCGTTTCGCTACGTGACCCTGCCCCTCATGGCGCCGGGCCTCATCGCGGCGACATTATTCACGGTCGTCGTCTCGCTCAACGAGGTGATCCTCACGCTCTTCTTGGCGACGCGCGATACTTCAACTCTTCCTGGCGTCATTTGGCCGAACTTGAGATTTGCGATTAGTCCGCAGGTGGCTGCCGCGTCAGGCCTTCTATTCTTGTTGTCGGCTCCTGCTCTGGCGGGCGCGGCTTGGCGGCTTATCGGGCGGCGCTAAGACGTAGAGAAACGAAAAGGGCGCGGAAGCTCTCGCCTCCGCGCCCTTCTATTGTCGGATCAAGCAGTACGCTTACGGAAGCATCGGCTCTTCGATGTTGTAGTTCGCGTCCAGCGCGTTGAGGAAGGCGACCAGCGAGGCCTCGTCTTCCGCCGTCAGATTCGCCTCGCGAACCTCGCGCAGGTTCTCTTCGTCGAGCCACTGGTTGGCGATGCCGCCGGTGGCCATGATGTGGACAGCCTCTGCCAATGTGGCGACGCTGCCGTCGTGGAAGTAAGGCGCGGACTTCGAGACGTCGAGCAAGGTCGGCGTCTTGAATGCCCCGTTGTCTTTTTCGTCCTTGGTGACGTTCATGCGACCCGGATCGGCCACTGTGTCGCCATCGACGCCGATGCCGACGTTATGGAATTGCAAGTCCGTGATCAGCAAACCGTCGTGGCAGTTAATGCACTTCGCACGACCGGAGAACAGCTCATAGCCGGCTTTCGCTTCGGCGCTAAAAGCGGCGTCGTCGCCGTTGCGGAAGCGGGTCCAGTTGGAGTCGCTGGAGATGATCGTGCGCATGAATGAAGCCACCGCGCTGCCGACGTTGTCCGGCGTACAACCCGCTTCACCGTAGATTGCGGTGAACTGCTCGGCGTAGCCCGGGATCTCCATCAAGTTGACGCAGACCTGGTCCATCGAAGGTGCGCCGTCGTTGCCGGAAGCGCCCATGTTACCGCCGCCCCATGCGCCCTTGACCTGCGCTTCGAGCGCGCCTGAGCGGCCATCCCAGTACCAGTTCTCGTGGTAGCCCACGTTCCACATGGTCGGGGCAGAGCGGGTAAGTTCCTTATCGAAGGCGCCCAATGCTTTGGCACGACCGTCGGTCAAGCCCTTCTCTTGGACGTGGCAGCCGTAACAGGAGCGATTGCCGTCGCCGCTCATGCGCTTGTCGTAGTAGAGTTGCTTACCTAACGCCACTTTTTCGGGGGTCATCGGGTTCGTCTCAGGAACCGTCATCGCCGCGTAGCCAGGCAACTGCGGCGGAAAAGTCTCCATCGGCGCAACTTCGGCGGTCTCCTCCATCGAGGGACCTCCGCAGCCGACCAGGGCGACGAGGCTCAGAGCCAGCAGCGCGACGAGCGCGATGTTGGCGAGCGAAGCAAGCTCTCTAACAGTTCGATTCATAAGGGAGTCTCCTCGATGTCGGCCAAACTGACCGATACGAACAGCCATTATAGCGAGGTATTTGTCCCAAACGTTAGAAAGGTCACCAACGCCGGCGCTACAGAGACGCCTTTATTTTCTTAACGATGGCCGCTTCGGGGCGCGCCTTGTAGAACGGATCGAGCGGATAACAGCCCGAGACCAGTCCCTTACGCGGACCGGTGGTGCAATCGCTGAACGTGCGGCAGAGCCGCTTGGTCTGCAGCTCGGCCCTCTCGAGCGAATCCGCCGGCAACTCGGGGTAGGACAACACCATACGCCCCATCCCGACCGCGTCCGTACCGCCCGTCCGGACAGCCCACTGGGCGACCTGCGGCAGAAACTCTTGGAAGTACGTGTAGGCCGAGCCAACAAAGACCAGGTTCGGGAACCTCGCCTTCACCGCCGCGCAAGCCTCCATCTGGCGTGCGCAACCGACCAGCGGATCCTCCGGCGGCTGGTATCCGTCTGAAGGCGGGAACAGCGCCGGCCGGATCACGTGCGGGTTGTAGTAGGGGCTGCCGGCGCTGACGTTGATCATCTTGACGCCCAACGATTCCGCAACCGCGAGGAATTCAATGGCGGGCCGCAGATCATACTGCGAAGGATCCTCAGCATCAGCGCCGAAGGAACTGGCGTAGGACCCTTCGAACTCCGCGGGGATTCCCGGGCCAAGCTTGGTTCCTTCGCTCAGGTTTGGATCGGGTCGAAAAGGTATCAGGTCAAACAGGCTGAGCCGCACGCCGATTAAAAGCTTCGTATTGGCCTGCACTCCCTCGACAATCTCGCGCAGAAATCGAGTACGGTTCTCCAGCGGTCCGCCGTACGGACCAGGCCGCGTGAATGCGCTCAGAAACTCGTGGCCCAGATAGCCGTGGCAATGTTTGATATCCACGAACTGCGCGCCGCAGGACTCGGCAATCTTGGCGCCTTCGATACAGGCGTCGATGATGCGCCGAATCTCGTCGTCGCCGAGCAACGGGTAGTCGGGGCCGAGTCCGAACTTCTGGTCGAGAATCGGATGGCGGTAGAGAATCTTGGGTTCGGCCTTGTCCTTCTCGAAAGGCTTGCAGAAGCGGCCCGAGTGCGTCAGCTGGAAGCCGGTGAAGAAATCGTCGGCGGAACCAAAGCGTGCGCGGTGAGCCTCTATCAAGTCTTCATGGAGCCGCGCCAACGCGTCGCGATTAGCTTGATTGATGATGAGTTGATTGGGATTGGCGCGGCCTTCGGGCACAACAGCCATCGCTTCCCCGCCCCAAATCCACTTCGCGCCGGAGATTCCAAAATTCCTCCAGCGACGATGGACCAGCTCGCTCGGCTTGCCGTCCGCCTCCGCGTCCCAGCCCTCCATCGGATGGATCGCCCAGCGGTTGCCGACGTGAAACTCGCCGATACTCAGCGGCTCTGCCAACGGAGACTCCGGCGCTTTGAGAATGGCGTCATCTGCGTCGATCGGCAGACCGAGTTCACGCAGACGCTCGCGAAAACGTTCGACCGTCTTGAAAGACGCCACGCGGGGGAAATTCGACATGAACGGCCTATTCTAGCCTGACCGCCAGCTATTCGCCGCCGTCCATCAAGTGATACATGCGCTCGATCTCGAGCTGGCGGATCGCTGGCCGTCCGCTGCCGAAGCCATGCTTTTCGAGATCAAGCTTGGCGAACGCGTCGGCGGACGAAAGTCCAGCGTCATGCGAAGTTTTGGCTTGCGCCCAAAAGTCACGCAAGTACTCTTGCCGCGCATCGATTCTCAACTTGTCGCGCGTGACGCCGCCGTGCCCGCCGAGGATGAGCTCCGCATCGAACTCCTTCAGCTTGTCCAAGGTCTCGATAAATTCGAGCGGAAAGCCGTCCGCGAGATACGGCGCACCATCGTAGAACAGGTCGCCCGTGTAGATCACCTTCTCGGCTGGCATATAGATCACCACATCTCCAGCCGTATGGCCGCGACCCAAGAAATGCAGTTCGATCGTCCGCGAGCCTTTCTCGAGCGTCAACGAGTCCGTTAATGTCCGCTGCGGCGCAGTCAACACGACCTCTGACTGCGCGGAGATGTGCCGCCGCATCACCGCAACACTCTTCTCCAAATCGGTGCGCGCGTCGCCTTCCGCTGCGGCGAGCTGCGCCTCCATCGCTTCGAGCCGCGGAGTGAGCGCCTCGACGCTCCCTTGCAGCACGTAAGTCGGCTCGCTGAGGACGTCTGTCAGCAGCTTCTGCCGCGTGTACTCGTGCCCGATGATCTCGATGCCGTCTCCGAAAACCTGATTGCCGTTGGCGTGGTCATAGTGGAAGTGCGTGTTGACCAGCGTCTTTATGGGTTTGTCGGTTATTCGGGTGATGGCGACAACCAACTCGCGCGCAGCGTCGGGGGTGATGTGCGAATCCACAACCAGCACATCCTCGTCATTGACGACTACCATCGAGTTGCTGCCGACATTGACTTCGCCCGTGCCCTGAGCGAAATAAACGCCCGGCGCCACCTCTTCGAAGGTATGCGTCGCTGGCTTGGCGGCACTCGTCGTCTCTTCCTCTGGCGGCGCCGTCGCGCAGGCAACAATCAACGCCAGGGCCATTAGGCCCATAAGCAACAGTCTCTTCGCGAGCATATGACGGGGGAGTTTAGCATGCCGGGTAGGCCTGCGGTACTGCTTTCGCTGTACGGTAAAAGCCTGAGCCGGAGTTAGGGCCTCCGCCGCGTTTACGGTACTTCCCAAGCGGGGTCATAGTACGCGGTAGAGGTTCCCCATGCGCATTCTGAATCACCTTTTCGCGGGCGTTCTTGTGCTCGCCTTCTCGTCCGCTCTCGCCGCCCAAGTATCGTTCGAGAAAGTGGAGATTCGCACTGGCTTTGGCCAAGCGCGCGAGGGCGACAAGGGCCGCCTAGCGTTTGACGCCAAGGGCATTCGCTTCATCGACGAAAGTTGGAACGAGTTCGTCTCGATTCCGGCGGGCTCGGTCACCAAACTCTACTACTCGTCCGTCGAAGGGGCCCGCCCCGGGTCGCCGCTATCGCGGCCCTTCGAGCTACTGCAGGGCAAGAAGCACTTCTTCGTGGTTACTTTCGCCGTCGGCGATTTGCCCGCGGCCGTTGAGTTCAAGTTGCACAAGAGCAACTACGAAGGCGTTCTGAAAAACGCGGAGTTGGTGACCGGCAAGACCGTCGAACTCCCGGAACCGGAAGTTCGAGTCAGCGACGCGACGCCCGCGCCGCAAGCGCCGCCCAAGGAAGGCGTGCTGCGCATCACTTCCAGCCCGGAACTAGCGGAAGTCGAGATCAACAATGCTTTTAACGGCCTCACCCCGCGCGGCAAAGCCGTTACGCCTGGCCAATACAGCATCACCGTCTCGAAAGAAGGCTACAAGCAATGGAAACGAGAGGTGTTGGTGGATCCCGGCACAACGCTCGAGATCCACGCTGACCTTCTCGAAGAGACCGCCTCGAACGACTAAGGCCGAATGATCGAGCCGTCGCGGCGGCGCGTCGTGCCCCACGAGTAGTCGAACGGCGTGTCGTAGCGCGAATCGACGTCGTACTTGGCCGCCAAGGTCTCGTCGATCTCGATGCCCCAACCCGGAGCCTCGTTGGGATAGAAGAAGCCGTTCTCCAATCGTGGGCAACCCTTGAACACTTCGTGGACCGTTTCAGGCCACTGCTGCGCCTCTTGGATGCCGAAGGCGTAGCTAGACACATCCAGCGCGATATTCGCCAAATGGCCGACCGGTGATGTATCTCCCGGCCCGTGCCAGGCCGTGCGCACCCCAAAGAACTCGCTCAGCGCCGCCAGTTTGCGCGCCGGGGTCACGCCGCCGATCTGCGAAATATGTACGCGGATGAAGTCGATCAACCGCTCCGAGATCAGCCCAACGAACTCGTGTGGAGAGTTGAACAACTCGCCCATAGCAATCGACGTCGTGCACTGGCTGCGAATGTGCCGGAAGTAGCCGATCTGCTCGGGCGAGACCGGATCTTCGAGGAAGAACGGCCTATATTCCTCCAACCGTTTACAGAGCCACATCGCCTGGTCGTTCGAAATGCGCTCGTGCGTGTCGTGCAGCAGTTCAATCTCGTCGCCGAGATTCTTGCGCATGTACTCGAACATCTTGGGCACCGACAGCACGTAGGGCGTCGGCTCGTACATGCGCTCGTTGTGCGGGCCGCCGGAGGGAGCGCCGAGAAATCCGTTTCCGGAACCTTCGGTGCGGGCTCCGTAGTTGGCGTTACCGGCGATAGCCATCTGGATGCGCACGTGGCGTACGCCCTGTTCGATATAGCCCTGCGCCGACTCAAGCAGGGACTCCAGGCTGTCGCCCGAGGCGTGACGGTAAACGTCGGCCGCCTGGCGCACCTTGCCGCCCAACAGGGCGTAGACCGGCATATTGGCACGCTTGCCTTTGATGTCCCATAACGCTTGGTCGACGCCGCTCATCGCGTTGTAGAGCACCGGTCCGTTGCGCCAGTAGGAGCTAACGTACATCGTCTGCCAGATGTCTTCGATCTGATCCGGGTCTTTGCCGATCAAGAACGGCGCCAAGAACTCGTCGACCGCTGTGACCACGGCCTTGGCTCGCTGAGTGAATGTGGCGCAGCCCCAGCCGTAGACGCCGGCCTCATTCGTTTCGATCTTGACGATGACCGTGCGCGGCAGCCCCGGAGGGGCCGTCAACACCGCCTTGACGTTCGTAATTCGAATCGCCGGCATGCCGCGACGCGCCTGTGTTTCCTGGGGCGTCGGCGCCGCGCGCAACTGGGGAGCAAACAGCGCTCCCAGCCCTGCTGCTCCTGCTGTCATCGATAAAAAAGCGTCTCGGCGATTCATAGGGGGCCTCCTGGCAACTCGCGAACCATCTTTTCCCATTTGGGGCCTCGATGCAAGCCGGGCGTTCGATTGCTCCACCCTAAGTCGAACACCTATTGGCGTCTATTCCGCCGCTTGCCTACCATGGATCTTACGGGGAGACCTTTTGCGAGTACTCATTTCAGGCGGAGCCGGCTTTGTAGCCTCTCATTTGGCCGATCGCTGGATCGCCGATGGCCATGACGTCATCGCCGTCGACAATCTGATTACCGGCCGCCGCGCCAACATCGCCCATTTGCTCGAGAACCCTGCCTTCACCTACATCCAGCAAGACATCTGCGACCCGCTGCAGATCGACGGTCGGCTGGATGGCGTCTTCCATATGGCCTCCCCCGCCAGCCCCTTTGACTACCTGGCGCATCCGATTGAGACGATGCTCGTCAACTCAGTCGGTACGAAGCGCATGCTCGATCTAGCCCGCGCCCAGAACGCCCGTTATCTGCTGGCGTCAACATCGGAATGTTACGGCGATCCGCTAGAGCATCCGCAGAGGGAAACCTACTGGGGCAACGTCAACCCGATCGGACCGCGTGCCGTTTACGACGAAGCCAAGCGTTTTGCCGAAGCCATGACGATGTCGTACCACCGCGAGTACGGGGTCGACACCAAGATCGTGCGCATCTTCAACACCTACGGCCCGCGAATGAAACTCGACGACGGCCGCGTCGTTCCGGCCTTTCTCGATCAGGCGCTGAACGGCAGGCCGATCACCATCTTCGGCGACGGCTCCCAGACGCGCAGCTTCTGCTACGTTTCCGACCTGGTCGATGGCCTGACCCGGCTCATCCTCAGCGAAGAGCACGAGCCCGTTAATATCGGAAATCCTACCGAGCTAACCATCTTGGAGTTCGCCGAGGTCATTCAGAAACTCGTCGGTTCTTCGTGCGCGATCGAACGCCAACCCCTGCCGAAGGACGACCCCAAGCAGCGTAAACCCGACATCACCAAAGCCAAGGAACGCCTGGGCTGGGAACCGGGAGTCTCGCTCGCCGACGGTCTAGCCGCAACGGTGGAGTTCTTCCGCGCTCAACAAGCCGTTGCCGGCTAACGCGACTGCTTGAAGAGCCAAACCGGCAGTTCCGCTTCCTGATAGACCAGGCGCCAGATTTTGTGATTGACGCCGGGATACTCGGTGTATTTCACATCTTTGCCGGCCTTCTTGAGTGCGGCTACCATCTGTCTGGATCGCCGTACCGGAACAACCTTGTCGGTAGTCCCATGGAAGGCCCAAATCTCGGCTGACGTCCCCACGATATAGCTAGGGTCTCCCCCGCCCGCGATCGGCACAACAGCAGCGAACAAATCGGGGTGACGGCTCGCTACCAGCCAAGCTCCGAATCCGCCCATCGAATAGCCCACGACGTAGAGGCGCGATCGATCGATCGAAAACTCCTTCGACAAGTCTTCGATCAGGTCGACTGAGAGTTCCAGCGGCTCCGGGCGTTTCGGGTCCTGCTTCACCGGCGGCCGCCAAGCCCGCACCCAGGTCGGCGAGTATTGGGGATCGGCTTGTGGGGCGACAACGAACGCTTGCTGTAGAGTCTGCACCTGTGCCGAGGCCCAATAGCGCGGTCCATCGCTGTCCGACAGCTGCTGTTGATTATCGTGGCCGCGGCTGCTGGCCCCGTGGAGAACCAAAATCAACGGGTACTTGCGTTTGGGATCGTAGCCGTCGGGCATGAACAGCCGGTAAGGCAGCACAGCCCCGTCCGGCGTCCGATAGCTGCGCACCTCAAACGTGGCCCTCTCCGCCTGCGCGACCCCGCGCGCTTGGGGCCGCCGTGCCCCTAATGGCGAGGGCTTGATTGGACTAGCGGGAGCAGCGAGGGGCACGCGAGGGGGAGTATCAGCCGGGGCGCCCGGCCCTACCCCCGACGGTTTCCCGTCCTGCACCGGCGCAGCGGGCGCTGGCGGCGGCGCGACGATCCTTCTTCCGCCTCCGCAAGCCGCAAGCCACAGCGCCGCCGCCAACCCCAGTGCGCGCAACAACATCGCCTTATTCTGAATGAATTCTCTTGGTCACCGTGGTCTCAATCGCACTCTGTGACAATGAGAGTTCAGGAATGAAGATACTTCTCACCAACGACGATGGGATTGACGCACCCGGACTGGAAGCGTTAGCCGGCGCCGTCAACGGATCCTTCGAGAAGATCATCGCGGCGCCGCACATCGAGCGCTCCGGCTGCAGTCACTCGACAACAACCGATCGGCCCATACAATTCCAGCGACGGGACGCCAATCGTTTCTCCGTCGACGGTACGCCCGCCGATTGCGTCCGGGTTGCCTTGCACCAGTTTCCCGGCGAAGTCAGCTACGTTCTGGCCGGCATCAACTCGGGAGGGAATCTGGGCGTCGACGTCTATCACTCCGGGACCGTCGCCGCCATCCGCGAAGCCGCGCTCCACGGCGTCCCCGGAATCGCCCTTTCGCACTATCGCAACCGTCAACTGACCACCGCGGACTGGCGCCGCGCCGCAGTCTGGTGCGCCCCCATCATCCTCGACATTCTCAGCCATCGCTGCGAGCCGGGGGTCATTTGGAACATCAACCTGCCGTGTCTGCCTCCCGAACGGGAAACAGCCGACATCGTTGAATGTCCGCTTGATCTGTCGCCGTTACCCTTGGAATTTCTGGCCGAAGACGCCGGTCTGCGCTACTCCGGCGAATATTCCAAGCGTGCGCGCATCCAAGGTTCCGACGTCGATGTCTGCTTTTCCGGGAAGATCGCCGTGACGCGAATCCCCCTCGTGGGCTAATATGCCTGCGTGCGCTTTCTCACCATCCTCGCCATTCTCGTTTTCACCAACCTGCTGTCTGCCGCGCAGGTCGAGACCATCGCCGGCACGGGAGTCTCCGGCATGGCGGGAGACAATGGCCCGGCGCTGGCATCCCAAGTCGGCAACCCTTACGGGTTAACCATCGGACCAGACGGGGCCCTCTACGTCGGCGAGATCAACACCCATCGCGTGCGGCGAATCGACATGGCTACAGGCCGCATCACCACCGTGGCCGGCACGGGGGAGAAGGGCTACTCCGGCGACGGCGGTCCGGCCACACAAGCTCAACTCAACGAGCCCTACGAGGTGCGTTTCGACGCCGCCGGCGACCTCTACTTCGTCTCGATGCAGAATGCCGTGATTCGCAAGGTCGATCGGTCGACCGGCATCATAACCACCGTGGCTGGTACAGGAGTGCCCGGGTTCTCGGGCGACGGCGGCCCAGCGGCGCAGGCGCAATTCGATCAACCGCACTCAATAGCTTTCGATTCCCGCGGAGACCTCTACGTCGCCGACATTCGCAACTTCCGTATACGCAAAATCGACATGAAGACCGGCGTGATCAGCACCTTCTCGGGTACCGGCGAAAACACGACTTCTCCCGACGGCTCGGCCATCCAAGGCGCCTCCTTCAACGAGCCCCGCACCATGGACTTCGACGACAAAGGAGACATGTATCTCGCGCTCCGCAGAGGCAACGCCGTCTACCGCATCGATATTAAAACGCTGACCATGCACCATCTAGCTGGCACTGGTGAAAGCGGCTACGAGGGCGACGGAGGGCCGGCCAAACAAGCCAAACTTTCCGGCCCCAAGGGAATCGCAATCGGCCCAGACGGAGGCGTCTACATCGCCGACACCGAGAGCCACACGATACGCCGTATCGATCAGGCGACGGGCATTATCACAACCGTCCTCGGGACAGGCGTCCGCGCCGAGGGGTCAGACGGCGATCCGCTACAGTGCGGCCTGGCGCGGCCCCATAGCGTCTATGTGGGGAGTGACGGGACGATTTACGTTGGCGACAGCGAGAACCATCGCATTCGACGTTTGAAGTAGCGCCTAGGACTCAAGAGCGTTCTTGCAGTAGGCCACGCACTTCTTGACCTCGGTCACTGCGTTCGCCTCGCCCCGGTATTCGTACTCGATATTGCAAGGGAACTGGTAGCCCTCTTCGCGCACCAGTTGCAACACCTCGACAATCGGAGTATCGCCCTCGCCGAAGACCGTGTTGTCACCTTGATTCTTCTTGCGGTCCTTGATGTGCAGAGTCAGGATGTCGGAGTAGTTCTTGAGAATGAACTCCAACGGCTCGAAATTGGCAGCGACGAAGTGGCCGATATCGAGATTGACCGCGATGAAGTCCGACATGCCCATGCGCGCCTTCTCGAAGCTCTCGGGCGTGGCAAACTCGTTGTCGTCTATGCGCGAGTGATTGTGCATGCCGACGCGCATCTGATAACGCTTGGCGAACGGGTCAATCCTCTTCGCCGTCGTCACGTTGGCCGAAGCCGTGATGTAGCGGGCGCCGATCGCCTGGGCCATCTCAAAGCCGCGCTCAATCTCGGCGTCGTCAAAATCTTCGCGGAAGCTGTAGTTGTAGGCGTAAACTTCCACGCCGTTCTCGTGCAGCCTGCGTCCCACCGCCTCAAACTCCGCCAGGTCGACGCCCAAACGCCATTTCCGCTGGTCTTCACGCGATGGCCTCGCTGCAGCCTGACGACCATGCGGCAAGGTCCGCGGCGTTGGGTCGCTGATCGGGATATTCGCCTCCAGATGGCCCGAGTACAGCTCCGCCGTACCGATGCCGCACTCCTTGTAAGCGGCAATCATACCGTCCGTGTCGAGGGTACGAAAGCTATAGCTCTGGGCTCCGATCCGCACACCGCGAAACTTCGAGTTGATGCGCGGATGGGCGCTGACCGAAGCCAGTCCCGCGGTCGCGCCCGCGGCGGTCATCAAAAAACTGCGACGATTGAGGTTCTTCACGCCGGGATTATACCAGGCAGAAGCTAAGCTACACTGAGCTTTCAGCTATGCCAACCGGTCCTTTTCATCTATCCGTATGTAACGAGCTGTACGAACGGCGCGATTTCCGCGAGACGTGTCAATCCATCAAGCGCGCCGGCTGGGACGGCATTGAAATTGCCCCTTTCACGCTGCTGCAAGACGCGACAAAATTACCCCTCGCCGAACGTCATCAGGCGCGCGACATCATCATCGAAGAAGGTTTGAAGTTCGTCGGCCTGCACTGGCTCACCGTCGGCCCTCAAGGTATTCACGTCACCACGCCCGACGACAAAGTTCGCCAGCGCAGTTGGGACTACGTCCGCGGCCTGGCGGACCTTTGCGCGGATCTGCGTCCAGCCGACCAGGACAGCGGCGGCGTACTCGTCTTTGGTTCTCCCGCGCAGCGGCGTACGACCGATGGCGCGACGCGCGACGAGGCCACCAAGCGTTTCATTGATGGCGTGGCTTCAGTGATCCCGCAACTCGAAGCGAACGGCGTAACCTTGCTGGTCGAGGCTCTGCCGATTGACCAATGCGACGTCATCCAAACCCTGGATGAAGCGGCCTCGATCGTCGATCAACTAGCCAGCCCGAACGTCCAGACGATGTTTGATTCGCATAACGCCATCGACGAATTTGAGTCGCACGCGGTACTCGTCGCCCGCCACTGGAACAAAATTCGCCACATCCACGTCAACGAACTCGACGGCTCACATCCCCGTCTCGAGGGCGGTTACGATTTCAAGCCGGTCCTGCAGGCCGCCAAAGACCGCAACTATTCAGGCTGGGTCTCGATGGAAGTATTCGACTTTTCGCCCGGTGCTGAGCACATCGTGACCGAGTCGATGGCCTACCTGGGCGACCAAATCGCTCAGTTGGATTAAGCATTAATAGCGTCCTCGTTACCGGAGGCGCGGGCTTCATCGGATCCGCTCTCGTCGACGCCCTTCGCCTGCGTGACGATTGCCGGCGCGTCGTCGTCGTCGACTCCCTGATCACCGGACATCAGCGAAACTTGGCCGGCGCGGCTGGGATCGAGTTCCACGAATGCGATATCCGTGACTATGCGGCGCTGCTCCCATTCCTAGAAGGCATCGACGTCGTCGTCCACCAAGCAGCCATCCCTTCCGTGCCGCGCTCCATCAGCGAGCCCGAACTCTGCTTTGGGGTCAACGTCGACGGCACGTTCAACGTAATCCGCGCGGCAGTCGAACAAAAGGTGCGCCGCATCGTCTTCGCTTCCTCCTCAGCGGTCTATGGCGACTCCCCCGCCCTGCCCAAAGTGGAAGACATGCGGCCCGAGCCGCTGTCGCCCTACGGCGCGCACAAACTGGCGGGCGAGCATTTTCTCAGGGCGGCTCAACAAAGCTACGGCATCGAAACCGTCTCCCTGCGCTACTTCAACGTCTTCGGCCCACGCCAAGACCCTTCGTCCGCCTATTCGGGAGTGCTGTCGATCTTCGCCAACCGCGTCCTCAGCGGCGAAGCGCCGGTCATCAACGGAGACGGCGAACAAACGCGAGATTTCATCTTCGTAGACGATGTCGCTCGCCTCAATCTGCTGGCTGCGTCGGTCCCAGAAGCCTCCGGCGGCGTCTTCAACGGCGGGTGTGGCGAAGGGGTCACCCTGAATCGCGCCTGGAAGGCCATGCAGGCCGCCGCCAAGGTCGAACTAGAACCCCAGCGCGGCCCCCAGCGTCTCGGCGACGTACGTGATTCCCGTGCGGATATCTCCGCCGCCAAAGAAGTCTTGGGCTTTGCTCCGCAGGTCGAGTTCGAAGACGGCGTCCAACGAACCCTAGCTTGGTTCGCCGCTCAGCGGAAGTAACTGATCAGCGCCCGTCCACCGCCTACACTGGAAGAGAATGTTGCAGATATCCGATGGCGCGATGCGCTATGCCGACAGGACGTTATTTGACGGCCTGAACTGGCTCATCCAGCCTCAAGACAAGATTGGCGTCGTCGGCGCGAATGGTACGGGCAAGTCCACCATCCTGAAGATCCTCCTCGGCATGGAACGCCTCGACCAGGGAGAGGTCAATCAGCAAAAAGGCCTGCGCGTCGGCTACCTGCCGCAAGACGGACTCAGTTTCTCGGGGCGCAAGCTCTTTGAGGAATGTCTCAGCGTCTTCGACGAGGCCATCGCCCTCGAACAGGAGCAGGAAGAGCTGGCTCATCAGATGGGCGAACTAGATCCAACAAGCGACGAATACGAAGCCGTCGTGGACCGTTACACCTGGGTCATGGACCGCTACAATGCGCTCGACGGCTACACCAAAGAGGTCCAAGTCGGCACCGTTCTGGGCGGTCTTTCCTTTCTTCGCAGCGACTGGGACAAACCTACGGAAACCTTCTCCGGAGGCTGGCAGATGCGTATTGCGCTTGCCAAGCTGCTCCTAGAAAAGCCGAATCTTCTGCTGCTCGACGAGCCCACCAACCACCTCGACCTCGAAGCGCGTAACTGGCTCGAGGATTATTTACAGAGCTATCCCAACGCATTCCTGCTCATCTCGCACGACCGCTTCTTCCTCGACCAGACCGTTCAGCAAGTCGTCGAAATCTGGAATAAGCAGGTGCACTTTTACAAGGGCAACTACTCCAAGTACGAGGTACAGAAGACCGCGCGCCGCGAGCAACTCATCGCCTCTTACAAGAACCAGCGCACCCGCATCGAACAGCTTGAAGCGTTTATCAGCCGCTTCCGTTACCAGGCGTCCAAAGCGCCGCTGGTCCAAAGCCGCGTCAAGGAACTCGAAAAGATTGAGCGCATAGAGATTCCGCCGGCAGAGAAAGTCGTTCACTTCCGCTTCCCGCAACCGCCTGCCAGCGGCCGCGTCGTGATCGAAGGCAAGGGCGTCTCCAAGTACTACGGTGACAACAAGGTTCTCGAGAACGTCTCCTTCCACATCGAGAAAGGCGACCGCGTCGCTCTGGTCGGCCACAACGGCGCCGGCAAGTCGACGCTGATTCGGCTGATGTCGGGCCTTGAGCCGCCGACAGCCGGCGAGATCAAAGTCGGCTACAAAGTCGAAACCGACTACTTCGCCCAAGACCAATACAAAGAGATGAACCCCGAGGCGATTCTCTTCGACGAGATCGCCGATCGAGCGCGCGGCATGAATGACGCCGAAGTGCGCTCGCTGCTCGGCTGTTTTCTATTCTCGGGAGACGACGTCTTCAAACGAGTCGGCGTACTCTCGGGCGGCGAACGCAACCGCTTCGCGCTGGCTCGCATGCTGCTTGAGCCGCACAATTTCCTATTGCTCGACGAGCCCACCAACCACCTCGACATGCGCGCCAAAGACGTGCTGCTGCGAGCCATGATGGAATTTACCGGCACCATCGTTTTCGTCTCGCACGACCGCTACTTCATCGACCGCCTAGCCACGAAGGTATTTGCCATCGGCGGCGGCACTGTCGAAACCTACCCCGGAAACTACGAGGAATACCAATGGGCCCTGGCGCGCCGCGGCGAAGCTCAAGGAACCACCACTGCCCCCGGAGCACCAAGCGCGGAACTCATGGCCGCCCTCGATTTCCATGCCAAACCAGCGGCGCCCGCTCCCGCGCCGCAGAATGGCGCCGCTGCCGACTCAAAAAAGAAGCGACTCAACCCCATCAAAGCCGACAAGCTCCGCAAGCGAGTCGCCGCCTTGGAAGCAGAAGTCGCCCACCTCGAAAAAGAAAACTCAACCCTGCAAGGCATGCTTCAGAACTTCGCCAGCGACTTCGCCAAACAGGCCGAGGCGCTCGAGTCGATGGAGAAACGCCGCAAGAAAATCGAAGCTTGCGAAGACGAGTGGGGCAAGCTTACCGCGGAGTTAGAAAAAGCCTAAGCCATGCCTTCCCCTGACGCCGCGCCCAGCGACCTGGTCGTATTCGCAGCCCACCCCGACGATGCGGAACTCTGCTGCGGCGGTCTGCTGCTCAATACCGTGCGTAGCGGCCGAACCACGGCGATCGTCGATCTCACTCGCGGCGAACTCGGCAGTCTAGGCACGCCCGAGCAGCGGACCAAAGAGGCTGCATCCGCAGCCCAAGCGCTCCGACTCACTCACCGCGTCAATCTCAACATCCCCGACGGCTACGTTCGCGACACCGACGACAACCGCACAGCAGTCGTCCGCGCCATCCGGCAACTGCGGCCGCAACTGGTCATCGCGCCGCCATTGGACGATCACCACCCCGACCACATGGGCACGGCCGATCTGCTGCGCCAGAGCTTCTACCTCTGCGGCATCAAAAACTACCTGCCCGCACTGCCGCCGCATCGTCCGCGCGCCTTGCTGCATCACATGAGTACGCGCCCTATGAACCCGCAAGTCGTCGTGGACATCAGCGAATTCATCCAAGAGCGCATGGACGCCGTACGCTGCTACAAGTCGCAATTCGGCGTCAAGCAAGACAAGGACTTCCCGGTGCGCATCGCCTCCGAGAAATTACTCGAATCCATCGAGGCAACTCTCAAGTACTTCGGTTCGCTCATCGGCGTCGCCTATGGCGAGCCCTACACCAGCGAACTTCCGATTCCAGCCACCGACTTACTAAGCCTATTCGACATCGAGCCATGGAAAGACCACTAGGCATCGCCATCATCTGTCACCCGACCATCGGCGGTAGCGGAGTCGTCGCCGCCGAGCTCGGCATGGGCTTGGCCGACCGCGGACACGACGTCCACGTCGTCAGTTACGTGCGCCCCGTGCGCGTCACCGAAGGCCACTCACGGGTCCATTTCCACGAAGTCCCCATCGCCCGCTACCCGCTGTTCCAGTACCCGCCTTACACTCTGGCACTGGCCTCGAAACTGTCGACGGTGGCCCGTCAGCATCCGATCGACGTCTTTCACGCGCACTACGCTATTCCCCACACCGCCAGCGCCTACCTCGCTAAACAGATGCTCGGCGAGAACGGGCCGAAGATCGTCACTACCCTGCACGGCACCGACATCACCTTGCTCGGTCTCGACGAATCCTTCTACGACATCACCCGCTTCTGCTTGCAGCAAAGCGACGGCATCAGCGCCGTCTCCAACTACCTCGCCCGCGAAACTCACGCCCGGTTCTGCACCGATTGCCCGGCCGAAGTGATCCACAACTTCGTCGACTTGGAACGCTTCAACCCGAAGCATTTCGACGCCGCGCTCCGCACAAAGTACGCCTGCCCCGACGAAGCCTTGATCGGCCACCTCTCGAACTTCCGTTGGGTCAAGCGTACCCAAGACGTCATCAAGACTTTCCACTACATTGCCCGTCACCACTCCTCCAAGCTGCTGATGATCGGCGACGGACCCGATCGCGAAACGGCCGAGCGGCTTGCCGATGAACTTGGACTCAAGAGCCGAGTCCATTTCCTCGGCTCCGATCAGGACATCGACGAATTGCTGCCTCTTCTCGATTTCTTTCTGCTTCCCAGCGAACAGGAATCCTTCGGCCTGGCCGCTCTCGAAGCCATGGCCTGCGGCGTCCCCGTCATCGCCACCGACGTGGGCGGCCTGCCGGAGCTGATCCAACACGAAGAGTCCGGGTTTCTGCTGCCACTTGGGGACGTCGAAGCCATGGGCCGTACCGCCTGCGAACTTCTCAAGAATCCCGAAGCCCACCAGCGCGTCCGTGCCGCTGCCCGCAAGCGCTCCGAGTACTTCTCGCAGTCCGACATCATCGACCGCTACGAACGCCTTTACCGCCGCGTACTCGCCCCCAGCCATCAAGAAAACTCAGTAGCCACCACGCCTTAGAGGGTGTAGCATCTCTGAGGTATACTAACCGCAGATTATTCGCTATGTTGCGCGGAGTATTGACCCATTCTTTTGCCCTGGCCTCGTTAGCTTTACCGGCTTTCTTAGCGGCCGCCGACCCTCATCCCGGCTTCGAACTCATTCAGCAAAACTGCATGGCTTGTCACGGCCCGGCACAGATGTCCGGGCTCGACCTGCGCACTCGCAACGGCGCGCTCAACGGCGGCAGCCGAGGTCCGGCTATCGTTCCCGGCAACGCCAGCGAGAGTTTGTTGATGACTTCGGTCCGCCGCGTCAGCGACCTCAAAATGCCTCCCGGCAAAGAGGGCCTGAGCGAACAAGACGTCGCCACGCTGGCCAAGTGGGTTGATGAGGGCGCGCCCTGGCCTGAAGGCACAGCAGCCGCATCGGCGCAGAATCTTTGGTGGTCGTTCCGCAAACCCGAGAAGCCCACAGTCCCCGAAGTGCAGCACGCTACGCGCGTCGCTAACCCGATCGACGCTTTCGTCTTCGCCAAACTCGAAGAGCACAAACTGCAGCCAAGCGAACTCGCCGACCGCCGCACGCTGGCCCGCCGCGTCTACTTCGACATCCTCGGCCTGCCCCCGTCACCCGCCGAGATCGACGCCTTCGTCAACGACCCCGCGCCCGACGCCTACGACAAGTTGGTCGACAAACTACTCGACTCACCGCGCTACGGCGAGCGTTGGGGACGCCATTGGCTCGACGTCGTCCGCTACGCCGACACCGCCGGCTTCGAGACCGACGCGCTGTTCGCCAACGCCTGGCGTTACCGCGACTACGTCATCGACTCGTTCCAGAACGACAAGCCTTACGACGTCTTCGTCCAAGAGCAAATCGCCGCCGACGAAATCTGGCCCGATAATCTCGACCTCGGCGGCACCTACGGTCTGCCTGAAGACAAAAAGGCCAACCTCAACAAGCGCATCGGCACCAGCCTCTACTCGCTCGGGGCCTTCCCGGTCGAAATCACTTTCTACGGCGACCAATACCGGAGCGAGTGGTCCGCCGAAGCGGTTGACATGACCGGCTCGGCATTCCTGGGACTCACCGTCGGCTGCGCCCGCTGCCACGATCACAAGTTCGACCCGATCAAGCAGCAGGACTACTACAGCCTCACCGCTTTTTTTGCCGGCAGCGAAGAACGCGAAGTGCCCATCGTCGATCGCATGACGATCTACGAATACACGCGCCACGAGACGCTGTGGGTGGCGGCCGAACAACTCGCCGAGAAGATTCGCCGCATCGACGAGCAAGCGCGAGAACGCCCCGAAGGCGAACGCACTCTGACGCCCTCCGAGCGCGATGAGCGGACGACGCTGCTCGAAGAGCTAGGCAAGACCTACATGCGCGCGCCCAAGCCGGTCGACAAAGCGAACCTCTTGGTTCACACCGAAGACGTGCCGCCGACCTACGTACTCAATCGCGGCGACTGGCAGAACAAAGGCGATCTCGTGAAGCCTGCGTTCCCCGCGGCGCTGCACGAAGGCAAACCGATCGTCGAGCCCCAGGATCATTTCATTCCGCAACGCCGCAAGGCGCTCGCCGAGTGGATGACATCCAAGGACAACCCGCTCTTCGCCCGCGTCATGGTCAACCGCATTTGGCAGTGGCACTTCGGCGAAGGCATCGTCTCCACGCCCAATGATTTCGGACGCCAAGGCGCGCGGCCCTCGAACCCCGAACTGCTCGACTGGCTCGCCACCGAGTTCATGGATCGCGGCTTCAGCGTCAAGCAGATGCACCGCCTGATCCTGACCTCAGACGTCTACCGCCGCTCCAGCAAGCCCATCGAGGCCAACAACCAGATCGACCCCGAGAACCGCTATCTGTGGCGCATGAATCGCAAACGCCTCGAAGCCGAAGCCGTGCGCGACGCCATGCTCTCCATCTCCGGCGAAATCAATCTGGAGGCCGGTGGACAGCCCGTCACCATTCCGCTCAGCGACGAAGAAATGCTCGGCATGCGCAGCCCCAGAGAGTGGCCGGTCAACAGTGACCCAGCGGATCATAACCGCCGCAGCGTTTATCTGTTCGTCAAACGCTCGTTCCAGTTACCGATGCTGCAAATCTTCGACGCGCCCGAGCCGACGCTCAGCTGCGAACGTCGTGACGAGTCCACCGTGGCGCCGCAAGCCCTCGCGCTGATGAATTCCGAAGCTGCGATGGACCAAGCCACGGCCTTCGCGGTGTCGCTCCGCGAAGCCCACGCCGACAACCCGACAGCTCTGGTCAACGCCGCCTGGCTGCGCGCCCTTGGACGCGCTCCTGACGACGCCGAACGTTCGCAAGCCATCGAATTTCTCGACGGTCAAGGCCTCGACCGCCTCTGCCTTCTACTCTTCAATCTCAACGAGTTCATCTATGTCGATTGAGCACCCCTTCCAACAAGCTTCTCGCCGCGCCTTTCTCGAACGTGCAGGCCTTGGTTTCGGCTCCGTCGCCGCCGCCTACCTGCTCAATCGGGATCCGCTCATGGCCGCGCCCAGCCCGCTAGCGCCCAAAGCGCCGCCGCTACCGGCTACAGCCAAGCGCGTCATCTCGCTGTTCATGCACGGCGGGCCGAGCCACCTAGAAACCTTCGACCCTAAGCCCCTGCTCAACAAGCTCCACGGACAGCCCGTGCCCGAAAGCTTCGGCAACGTCCAGTTGCAGTTCTCTGAGTTCCGCAAACAGCCCATCCTCGGCAGCAGCCGCAACTTCGCCCGACACGGCCAGTCGGGAATCGAGATCTCCGATCTATTCCCCAACGTCGCCAACCACGCCGACGACTTGGCGGTGATTCGCTCCTGCTACCACGACGGCTTCACGCACACCGCCGCGCTCAATTTATTGAACAACGGCTGGTCGCGCCTGGGACGCCCCAGCATGGGCTCCTGGATCGTCTACGGCCTCGGCAGTGAAACCGAAGAGCTACCAGCCTTCGTCGTCATGCTCGAGGGCGGCATCAAGTCCGGCTCCGCCGTCTACCAATCCGGGTTCTTGCCCGCGCTCTATCAAGCGACCACGCTGCGCCCCGGCGCAACGCCCATCTTGAACGCCAAGCCGCCCGAAGGTCTCACCGAGCCGGATCAGCGCCGCATGTTCGACCTACTGCGCCGCTACAACGAGCAGCATGCCGCCGAACGCGCCGACGACTCCGCTCTCCAAGCACGCATCAACTCTTACGAACTCGCCTTCAAGCTGCAGACCTCCGCGCCCGAGCTAACCGACATCTCCAGCGAGACCGCCGCCACCAAAGAGCTCTACGGCATCGGCAACGAGGCCTCCGAAGACTTCGGCACCAAGTGCCTGCTGGCTCGCCGCATGGCTGAGCGCGGCGTGCGCTTCATCCAACTCTGGTCCGGCAACACTTCCGGCGGCGGCGACTGGGACGGTCACAAAGGCTGCGACGAAGGTCACCAAAAGATGGCCAACAAGGTCGACAAGCCCATCGCCGGTCTACTCGCCGACCTCAAGGCTCGCGGCATGCTCGACGACACGCTGGTCATCTGGGGCGGCGAGTTCGGACGCACCCCCGTTTCTGACGGCTCGCTCAACGGCGGCGGCGACGCCCTGGGACGCGACCACAACCCCTACGGCTTCTCCATCTGGATGGCCGGCGGCGGCATCAAGGGCGGTCAAACCATCGGACGCACCGACGAGATCGGCCTGCACGCCATCGAAGACCGCACCCACGTCCACGACATCCACGCCACAATCCTACGCTGCCTGGGCATCGACCACGAGCAGCTCACCTACCCCTACCAAGGCCGCGACTTCCGCCTCACCGACGTCGCCGGCAACCTCGACCTCTGGAAGCGCCTCACGTCCTAAATCGAGTTGCTAGGATAGGGAGCGCAATGCTCAAGCGCTCCCTCCTACTCCTCCTCATCCTCGCCGCCGCCCTCACCGCACAAGATCGGCCCAACATTCTCTGGCTCACCTCCGAGGATCACGGCCCACACGTCGGCGCCTACGGTGACGCATTCGCCACCACCCCGGTCATCGATGAGCTAGCTAAGCAGGGCATGCTCTACCGCATGGCCTGGTCCAACGTGCCGGTCTGTGCCCCCGCCCGCACCACCATCATCACCGGCATGTACGCGCCCAGCATCGGCGGCCAGCACATGCGCTCCGAAGTGGCCCTGCCCGCGGGCGTCCGCCTGTATCCCGAATACCTGCGCGACGCCGGCTACTACGCCAGCAATAACGTCAAAGAAGACTACAACATCATCCAGCCCGGCCAGACGTGGGACGAGTCCAGCAACACCGCCCACTGGCGCAAACGCACTGGGAGTCAGCCCTTCTTTTCCATCTTCAACTTCACCCAATCGCACGAGAGCCAGATCCGCAAACGTCCGCACACCAAGATCCACGACCCGGCCGAAGTGAAGTTGCCCGCCTATCACCCCGACGTCCCCGAAGTGCGCCAAGACTGGGCGCAATACTACGACAAGATCAGCGAAGTCGACACGGCGGCAGGCGGCATCCTTGACCAGCTCCGCGAAGACGGCCTCACCGAAGACACCATCGTCTTCTTCTACGCCGACCACGGCGCCGGAATCGCTCGCAGCAAGCGCTCCGTCTACAACTCCGGCCTGCAGGTGCCCTTCATCGTCTACTTCCCCGAGAAGTGGCGTCATCTCGCTCCGCCCGACTACCAAGCCGGCGCCAAGAGCGATCGCCTGATCGGCTTCATTGATCTCGCGCCCACCGCGCTCAGCCTCGCCGGCATCGAGCCGCCCGCCAACATGCAAGGCCGCGCTTTCGCCGGGAGACACATCGCCGAAGCCCCCGACTTCCAATTCGCCTTCCGCGGACGCATGGACGAGCGCCCCGACCAAGTCCGCGCCGCCACCGACGGACGCTACGTCTACACCCGCAACTACATGCCGCACCGCAGCTACGGACAGCACGTCGACTACCTCTTCCAAACGCCCACCACGCAAGCCTGGTTCAAGCTCTTCGGCGGAGACAAAACTTCCAACGCTCCCCAAGCGCTCTTCTGGCGCGAGAAGCCCGCCGAAGAACTCTACGACCTTGAGGCCGACCCCGACGAGATTCACAACATTGCCGCCGACCCAGCCAACCGCTCCATCGTCGAACGCATGAGCCGCGCCATCCGCGAGTGGGAAGCCGACATTCGCGACCTCGGCTTCTTGCCCGAGAGCCAAATCCACTCCCGCTCAGTGGGCACAACGCCCTACGAGATGGGACACAACAACGGCAGCTACCCCTTCGAACGCATCCGCCTCGTCGCCGAAGCCGCCTCCAGCCTCAAGAACGACGACGCCACTCTGCAAACGATTAGCACCGGCTTCGGCAGCCTCGATAGCGCAGGACGTTATTGGGCCGCCATGGGCGGACTGATGCGTAAGAATGACGGCGTCGCCCAGTTCCACGACCAACTCGTACGCGCCCTGTCCGACTCCGTCGTCGACGTACGCATTCCCGCCGCCGAAGCGCTTGCCCGCCACGGTACGGCCGTGGAATCCGCCAAGGCCCTCGATGTTTTGGTAGACCTAGCCAACCCCGAAGTCCATGGCTTCTACGTGGCCTGCGCCGCCCTCAACTCTCTCGACTACCTCGACGAAATCGCCCGACCCCGCAAAGCCCAAATCGCCGCCCTCCCCGCCATCGACGTGAAGGTCCCAGAGAAGGTCCGCCGCAACCTCGTCCGCCTCCGCGCCAAACTCCTCGCTGATCTGGAGTAGCCCGAGAGGCGCCTTCTTGTGCACAGCCACCCCGCACCGGGGCCGCCGTTTCACGCCGTGTTTTCAGGCCCGTTCACAGGCCTCATGGTTAGGCCGGGCATTTATGCCTGGTTACGAAGGCCGCTCTCGCCCTCCCTTAACAGCCCGCTTCAGCGGGCTTACCAATCATAATGTTCCCCTTGATTTATACCAACCGGTTTGTATAGTATTGACGAAGAGAGGCAACTGCCATGAACCGCTCCACTCACATCCTTTTTCTATTCCTCCTCGCCGCGAGCTTCGCGTTTGCCCAGCACGCCCCCTTCGATCCCGTCGCTCTCAAGGCCGACCCCACCACGGCGAACGAGCCCATCGCGCCGGTCCTCGACGGCATCGGCAGCGCGCATCTCGCGATCACCACCAAGTCGCCGCAAGCTCAAGCCTTCTTCGACCAGGGCTTGCGCCTGGCTTACGCCTTCAACCACCAAGAGGCCCTGCGCTCCTTCAAAGAAGCCGCGCGCCTCGACCCCGACTGCGCCATGGCTTACTGGGGATGGGCCTTAGTCCTCGGTCCGAACCTCAATCTCCCCATGGTTCCCGACGTCGTGCCGCAAGCATACGCCGCCATCCAAAAAGCCGTCGCGCTTAAAGCCTCCGCCAGCGATAAAGAGCAGAAGCTGATCGACGCCCTAGCCAAACGCTACGTCGCCGCCCCCGCCGCCGACCGCGCCGCACTCGACCAGGCCTACACCGACGCCATCCACGAGCTGCATCACGCCTACGAAGACGACAACAACATCGCCGTCTTCTTCGCCGCCGCCCTGATGAATCTCAGCCCCTGGGACTACTGGTCAAAAGATGGCGTGCCGCATAACTGGACGCCCGAGATCCTCTCGCTCCTCGAAGGCGTCATCGAACGCGACCCCAAACACGAAGGCGCGTTGCACTATTACATCCACGCCATCGAAGCCGTACACCCCGAGCGCGCCGAGCCCATGGCCGACCTGCTCACCGGCCTCACGCCCAATACGGGACACCTCGTGCACATGCCCTCGCACATCTACATGCAGACCGGCCGTTACGCCGACGCCTTCACCGCCAACACCAACGCCATCAAGGCCGACGAAGGCTACGTCACCGCTTGCCGCGCCCAAGGCATCTATCCGCTGGCCTACTATCCGCACAACATCCACTTCCTCGCCTGGGCCGCCATCATGCAAGGCCGCAAAGCCGAGGCCATGGCCGCCTCGCGCAAAGTCGCCGACCGGGTCCCCATGCATCACGTCGACTCCGACATCTGGGCGCTCTATCAAACCTTCCTATCGATGCCGCTCTACACGATGGTCCGCTTCGGCATGTGGGATGAAGTCCTCGCCGAGCCTGCGCTCGACCGCGAAGCACATTTCACCGAAGGCATTCGCCACTACGCCCGCGGCCTAGCCTACCTACACACCGGCGGCCTGGGCAAAGCCGCCCGCGAGCTCAAAGAAATAGACAAGATCATCGACGACCCCACCGCCATCGAGACGCTAATCGGCTACAGCAACGCGAAGCAACTCTTGCAGATCGCCCGCGGCGTCCTCAACGGAGAGTTGCTCGCCAAGCGCCGCAAGTTCGACGAAGCCGTCGCCCAGCTCGACCGCGTCGTGCGCCTCGAAGACACGCTGCTCTACAACGAGCCGCCCGACTGGTATTACCCGACGCGCCAAACGCTGGGGTCCATCTTGCTCGATGCCCGCCGCGCTGACGAGGCCGCAATCGTCTTCTGGCAAGATCTCAAAGACAACCGCGAAAACGGCTACTCCCTCAAAGGAGTCATCGACGCGATGAAGGCCCAAGGCAAAGACCCCGCCGCCATCGAAACGCGCTTCGAAAAAGCCTGGTTCGCCGCCGACGTCCAACTCTCATCCGCCCGCTTCTAGCCGGGGACGCACTGCCGCCGCCAGTGTCCCTCGATCGAGCCGCCCGCGCGCCAGTTCTTCTTCGCGCTTTCAGGCCCGTTCACGGGCCTCATGGTTAGGCCAGGCCTTAAGGCCTGGTTTCGCCGAACTCGCCGCCCCCCCTCCGGAGCCCGCTTCAGCGGGCTTACCTCCTGGCCGACGCGCTTAAGCGCATTCGCCCTGAAATCGCAGATTAACGCTGACCTCGTGCCAATTCGCTACTAGGCTCGCAGCATCTGCCGTTCGAAGATGACGTCGTGGAATTAGCCTGCCGCTTCCAACGCGTACACTCGCTCGAACTCGACCACCGCCTGGGGGCCGAGGCGCTCGGCGATTTCGCGGAACGCGTCTCTTCGCCAGTCCCACGCTTTCGACCGGGGGATCTGTTCCAAGCGGTCGACCAAGTGAACCCGCAGCAGGTCTTCGAATTCCGGCTTGTTCAACTCGATGGGCTCGCCCGTCAGCCGACTGGTCATCCGAAACGTCTCCCCGCCCCGCGCCAGCTCCTCATCGAACTCGTCGTAGATGATCGCGCAGTTCAAATAAGCGAGCCTTTCCGCACGCTCACCGATCAGCTCGCGTACTTCCTGGCGTTTCTCAACCGGCAGCTTAAAGCGCTGGAACAGTCCCGTTCCGTAGATCGAATGGAACAGGCCCGCGCGCGCCAACTCTTCATCAAAGCCCCACTTCTTCATGTCGCGATACACGGTGAAGCAGTGGCCCATGTAGGTGCCTTCGGTGTGCGTCACATCTTCGGTCGCCAACGCATGGAAGTAGTCGACGAGTTCTTGGAAGGAGGCAGACATCTCGTTGGTCATTATCGATCCGCGGACGCTCCCCGGGCAATAGGCCAAGCGGCTGGCGCCCCTTTTCGACCGTCCCGCTTACCGGCGACCGGGCCGTCTAGGCCTTGATCTTGTAAACCCTGTGCGTGTTCTCCCAGGCGATCTTGCGGAAGACGGCCGGCGAGGCCTGCTTCTTCACGATGCTGAGGGTTTCGCGGGATAGGCATTTGCCGATGAGACGTCCCGTGTCGCGTCCTTGGCCCTTGCCGTCACGGCAGGGGCAATCGCTGCCGTACAGCAACTTGTCCTGGTGGCGTTCGAGGAAGCCGGTCGTGAACTCGGGGTCGCGCGACAGGGCGTTCTGACCCGAGTTTGCCGACAGATCTGCGTAAAGGTTGGCGTAGTCGCCGAGCATCTTGTCGGTGAGGCCGCCGGGCACGATCTTGCCGGTCGGGTAGTCAGTATTCACGTTGTTGACCGCGGTGATGTTGCCCCAAGTGCTGTTGGCGTGCGCCACGAATTTCGTCTTGGGATACTTCTCCAGCATCTTCGGCAGATTCTTGATGCCGTTCGCGAAGAACACGCCTTCGGGGGAGTTGGGAACCTCCTGGAAATGAACCATGATCGGCACATCCAGCTCGCCGGCGAGCGCGTAGAGACGTTGCAGCTCGGGGCCGTCGGCTTGGACGGGGTCCTTGAGTTCACCGAACGCAATGGCTCCGTCCTTTACGGCTTTGGTCAGATCGGCGGCGGCGTTAGGGTCAGTGAGCCGGGTCGATGCCGAGATATGGAAGCGGCCCGGGTGCGCGGCCTGGGCTGCTTTGGCATTGTCCAATTGATTGGCGCGCGTCAGCAGGATGGCATGCGAGATACCTGCGCCGTCGCAGTGCGTGGCGTTGCCGTTCGCGTCGCTGCGCGTGTGGGCGTGAATGTCGATGACCGGCCCACCCCATAAATCTTCAACAGGAGCGGCGAGCGCGACTGGTGCTGCTGCGGCAGCGAGCAGGAATTGACGGCGATCAATCATGGCTCGTTTATCTTACATCAGGGCAAGGACCCTTAGAATAAGCGCATGTCTTGGTACATACTGCTGGCGGTGTTGACGGTTTTTCAGGGCCAGGCCCTGCAAGTCGAGTATCCACATGAGGCCGGGCTTGAGGCGGCAACGATAGCGTGGGCCGGGCGGGATGTGCCGTTCGTGCGCGAGGGCGAACGTTGGCTGACCGTGATCGGCGTGGACTTGGATGTCGAGCCTGGCGAGCATCCTGCTCCGATCACGCTGCACTACGCAGGAGGAAGGACCCAGGCCCGCCAAGAAGTGATCGAGGTGAAGGGGAAAAGCTTCCCGACGACGCGGCTAACGGTAGCCCCGAAATACGTGGAGTTAAGCCCAGAGGACCAGGCGCGAGCGAACCGCGAGGCGAAAGAGACGAGGGCGCTCTACGCGCGTCTGACGCCGCACAAGTATTGGACGGGGAAGTTCCACACGCCGGTCCCGGGCGTTACGGGCGGAAGGAATTTCGGCAGCAGGCGCGTGTTCAACAATCAACCGCGGGCGCCGCATTCGGGCGCGGATTTAAGGGCGTCAACGGGCACGAAGATATTGGCGTCGAACGCGGGCAAGGTTGTGCTGGCGCACGATTTCTTTTTCAACGGCAACGCCGTCTTTATTGACCACGGGCTGGGCGTCTACACGATGTACCTGCACTTATCGAAGATTCTGGTACAGCCCGGAGACCTGGTCGAGCGCGGACAAGTCGTCGGCCTGGCCGGCGCAACCGGACGAGTGACGGGGCCACATCTGCACTGGGGCGTGCGGGTTGGAAATGCGCGGGTGGACCCGTTTTCGCTGATGGAGATGGAAGCCGATTAGTAGAAGAATAGGACTTTGGGACGAATGAAGCCGCCGGCGGCAACCCGCTTCGCTGCGGCGGTGTAGGTGGAGTTGGCGGCCAGCACGATCGGCGGAATGGCGTCAGGATCGTCTTGGCGGTGGTAGGTGCAGATTGCGAGATTCGGTTTGAATCGGGCCAGAGTGCGGGCCGCACCCTGGAGCGCTCGCTGTTCGGCGCCCTCGATGTCCATCTTGATCCAGTCGACGCGCTGCAGGCCGAGCTCTTCGACTTTATCGTCGAGAGGTAGGACCGGAACGTTTTCCACGAGCAATTGTTCGTCGCCATTGTCGAAGAAACCGTGCGAGCCGGGATTTTCTTTAGAGTGGTGAAAGACAAGTTCGTCCCGCTCGTCCCACACGCCGGCCTTCACGAGGATTACGCGGCCGTCGGCAATCTCTTGCTTCAGGTTTTGGCTAAAGAGCCAGTGGTTTTCCGGATCGGGTTCGAAGGCGAGGACCAGGCCAGCGCCTTGGCGCAGAGCCAGCTTAGTATAGAAGCCCACGTGGCCCCCGCAGTCGATGACGACATCGCCAGGTTGGATACGATGTTCGCCGATTTGATATTCGTCGAGCTGGACCATTTCCTGCGCAATCAAGGCGACTGATTCGTGGTTACTCGCCGGCGCCCACATGTCGCCTAGTTCCGTACGGAAAAGCTCTACGTCGCCGTTGGGGCCAGGCTTACGGTCGATGACTTGCACCCAGCGGTCGACATCGATGTCTTTTAATCCGACGCGCTCCCCGAATACTTCATTTCTTACGTCACGCCACGAGACCTGCGGCAGCCCTCCGAACGCCTTCTTGGCGAGAATTGCTCCGCGCCAGTAAACCGAGCCGCCGTCGGCGTCCTGCGCGGAGAAGACGACTCCTGCGAACAGGCAGATGAGCGCGACGCCGACCGCCCGTCGCTTGTCGGCCCCAAAAATAAACAACAAGCCCGAAGCGATCACGCCCAAAACTAGCGGGGCGTCAGCGGAAAAGGGCATTGAACTGAGCGCGGCATTGCCTTGCAAGGACGTGAGAGCCAGGCCAAGCAGAACAAACAGAGAGGCGCGAATCCAAGAAGCTCGTTCGCGCGAGGCCCACAGCTGTCCGGCGGCGAGAATGAGCGTGGCAATAAGAATCGAGCCGGGAATGCGCCAGGCCAAACCTACCAGCGCGGCGACACCGGCGGCCACGAAAGAGGCACGAATTGCGATGGGGACTGGCACGTAACTCTAGGCTAAGTTGGTGCTGTCGAACCGTCAACCCCAGTTCGGACACCCCAGTTCGGGCGCAAGTGCTGCTTTAGCGGCGCGATGTCGCAAAAGCGCTTGCGCCAGACTTGCCGCTCTTGTCCGCCGGGGCCTTAGAACCAGACGTGTCTGGCGACGGCGACTTGCTTGGCTTCGAGAGCGGTAACCTGGAAGGTGCCGCACAGGTCGGGATGAATCCAGGCGTATTACTCAGATGCAGATTGCCGTTGCGGCGGTCGCGTAAACAAGGAGAGGCAAAGTGCTCGTAAACAAAGAAACCGGCGTTACCGTCGACGAAGTCGGCAACGGGATCTATCGCATCTCGACGCCACTGGACATTATCCCCGGAGGCTTCACCTTCAACTCATACCTGGTCGTGGACGACGAACCGCTCCTGTTCCACACGGGATACCGCAAGATTTTCGCCGGAACGCGGCAGGCGATCGAGGCAATAATGCCCGCCAAGAAGCTCCGTTGGATCGGCGGTTCGCATTTTGAGGGCGACGAGTTCGGCGCGCTGAATGACCTATTGGAAGTCGCTCCTGAGGCGACGCCGTTTGGGACGGAGATCGGCGTGTTGACGTCTCTTAATGACTTCGCCGATCGGCCCGCTCGTGGCTTGGCGGACGGCGAGGAGTTCTCGATCGGCGGCCGGACAATGAAGTGGATTTACACGCCGCACGTTCCGCACGGGTGGGATTGCGGAATCTTGTTTGACGTTTCGACGAAGACGCTGTTGTGCGGCGATTTGTTTACGCAGCCGGGCGGAAATCCGCCGCCGGTTACCGAGTCAGAGGTGCTAACGGCGAGCGAAGCGATGCGCGGAATGATGGATTACTACGCACACGCGACGAGTACGTCGGCGGTCTTGGAGCGTTTGGCTCAGCTGGATCCCAAGATGCTCGCCTGCCAACATGGCAGCGCTTATAGGGAAGACGGCGCGGGTTTACTCCGCGAGCTGTCCACGGCAATTGAGCATGGGAGCTCAGCGGCGGCCGGCTAAGGACCAGGCTTGGCCCTGAGATGGAGCATGGGCTGGGGAGTTGTTGAAGAGATCGCTTCCTGACGGGCGCGGCTCTGCTGCGCTTGGCGAGCGCATTGATCTGAATCCGACGTCCGACGGGCCTTCTTGCCGTAATAACAAGAAAACCCGCCGGAACGGCGGG
>JAQCLD010000162.1 GCA_027592785.1 Acidobacteriota bacterium | reverse complement strand
CCGGCGGCATACCGATTGGCGCCGCGGACTTCCCTCAGGCGCCGCGTATTTCCGCGCCGTTCCGCTGATTTCCGCTTCGTTCCGCCGCCCAATTGGCCTAAGTTGTTGATTCGATTGACTGTCGAAGGGTTTGGGGCCGAATCGAGCGGAAATTCTTGCCGGGTCGGGGCGGATCGTCCAAAGGCGAGGGGTACGGCATGGGGGATGGCTCCCGACGCAGAACGGCCCGCTCGGAGAGCGGGCCGTTCTGGTTCTAGGTTAGCAAGGGGGTGCAAGGGAGCCCAGGTTCTCGAAGACCCTTGCAGCGCAGCCGCGAAGCGGCTATGCTGGCCGTGCCGGGATTGCCTAAACGGAAATCCCAGAGGATGAGGTGCCGAGATGAGCGCTGAAGTGCAGCAACTCTTGATTGTTACCGCCGCGGTCGTCGTCGTCGTTCTGTTAGCCCTGAAGCTCGGTCGGCGACTCAAGATCAAGGGGTTCGGCTGGAGGATGGACACGGACCGCGGGCGAGCTTCGATGAGAATGTCCGCCACGCGTGGCGGATCGATCGAGGACGGGAAGCAGATGAACGAGGCGAAGGCCGCTGCTGATATGGACATGACAGCCCGCGGCGGAAAGTTGAAGAGAGTGGAGCAACGAACTGGAGACTCATCGGACCCGTCATGACACCGCTTGAGCTGTTCGTCGGTCGCCAGGACGAGATCGAGGCTTTCGAGCAACTTCTTGAACCTACATCATCACGCTGGGCCATGCTCGTGAGCGGGCTATCGGGTACCGGCAAGAGCCTGCTGATCGACTGGCTGGGCCGCTATCGTTGCGAGAGCGTCCCGCACGCAACAGTTCAGCTCACGCCGAATACCACAGCTCCCGATTTCCTTCGGATTGTAGCCGGGCAACTCGATCCGGCCTACGCTGAGGAGCTAGGCCAGAGGCTGGACGAGCTTGAACGAACCGAGCGTCAGAGTGCCTTGGTCAACGTTGCACCGACCATGCAAATGGAAGGCAAGGTCGCTAGCCGGATTAGTAGAGGCACGCAAACCAGCAACACCACCGTCGATTTCGGCAGCGTTGCCGAGATCGAGATGCTTCAGCGCGAGACCCGGCGCCTCGATACGTTCATCGACGTGCTCAAATCGCTAGCAGCCGACCCGTGGGTGCTTTTCGTTGACGAAGCCGAGCACTTGGAGGGCCGAGAGTGCCGCCGGTTCCTGCTCGAACGCCTCGTTCCGCGGCTGCACGGCCAATTCCCGGGCTTCCGTCTTTACCTCAGCGGCCAGAGACTGCCGGACGAAGCGAATCCTGGGCTTCACGAGCACGTGCGGATCGAACTGGGCGAACTGAAGCCAGACGAGGTGGCGTCGCTGCTCGAGAAGGCTGGCATCACCGACGACGATGTCAAGGCCAAGGTAATGCAACTTACCTCCGGGCACCCACTTCTTCTGGGCATGATCATGGAGGATGAGGAGCTCGACGCTAAGACTTTCGATCCTCGGGAAGGGCGAACCCTGCCCGACCGGCTAGACCAGGGTGCGGTGACTGCGTGGATCTATGGGCGGATCCTTGACCGGCTACCGGAGGCGGCCCGGCCGATCGCGGCGTATCTTGCGTTGTTCGATTGGTTCGACCTGAGCATCCTTCGCGCGAGCCTCGATACCCAGCTCAAGGAAGCTGTCTTCCGCGACCTGATCCGACGATCCTTCGTCAAGCAGATCGCGCCGGGGCAGTGGCGGTGTCATGACATTGTGCGCCTCCACCTGGCCGCGGAGCGGCGGAATTCCGATCCGAAGTCGGTCGCCTCCGTGTCCCGGCGGATGTTCCAGGCCTTCGTCGACCAGATGCTGGCGCGTGCGGAACGCGAGGGCAAGTTGTTCTTTACAGGGAGGCTCGAATACGCACGCGGCGCCTTGGCGAGCGCGAGCGAATTCTCGGCGGAGACGGCCCTGTCCTTCGTGACCGACGAGTTCTTCAAGTCCATCACGGATCGGAGTGATGACTACTTGTTCGGTTTGACGCGGACGATGGACGCCGAGAACCGACCCGCGGCTGTGCGCGATTTCGGGCGGGACATCCGGCGGATGCTTGAGCACTTGAACGCGGGCCAGGCGGACAAATCCAGCGTGGCCTTTGCGGACGGACTGGCATCTGAGGCTCGGCGATTGGATAACGGGAAGGCAGGAGAACTGCTCGGCTGGCTGGCGCTGGGCATGGCCCGGAGATGCGGCGAGTGGGAAACCGCTCTGCGCCTGGCCCGCGAGCGAGTCGATGAACAACGCACTGTCGACAACGGGCTGATGCTTGCCATCATCCACGCCGAGGCTGGATCCGCTGACGAGGCCCACAGGATGCTCCAGTCGATACGAGGTGAGGTGGGTGACACGGTCGAGGTGTTGACTGGGCTGGGATTGCTCAATTTGACCTTGGGCGAGACGGATCAGGCGCGACGTCACCTCGCCGACGCCATCGCCACGGCTTCCGAGGGTACCGAGTTGGCGCGGCTTCTGCTGGCCCAAATCCTGTCCGAGGAGGACGAGGACGAGGCGGCACTGCTCCAAGTCGAACGACTGCTGGAAGTCGCTCCGCAACACCAGAAGGCGTTGCGACTGCGACAGAACATCCAGATTTCGCTCGGGCGCTACCAATCCGTGTCCTTGGCGGAGGGACAGGCCGGTGAGGCTATACGCGAAGGGCAGGACAACCTACTGGCCCAGCTCGCCACCGATAACCGGGAGGGCGTCATCATGACGGCACTTGCCGAGGATTCTTCGTCCGTGCCGGTTCCGTTTCTGTTGATGCAGGGCGAATTGGTAGCGCTTCGCGGCGACGAGGAAGGACTGGAGAGAATCCACTCTGCGATATTGGAGCACGCCCCGGAAGCGGGCGACTTAGTCTAACTGCAACGACTCGTGCTACTTGCCCTTACCGGTCGAGCGCAACTGGTCACGGAGCGCGGTGAAAGACTGGTCAAGCGCTGCCCCGACTTACTTGGTGCATACCTGCTCCTGAGCAAGGCCTACGAGATGCTCAAGCGCACCGCCGAGGCACGTCAGGTGCTAGAACAACTGACCGAGCGATTTCCTAGCGCGCAAGATTTTGCGGACCAGGCTATCGCCAGCTCGTGGCTGGCCGAGGGCCAACTCGAAAGCGCACTGGACTACTTGAAGCATCGCGCTGACGAGGGCAGCCTGGGCGCGGGATCCATACTGCTGCAGGCCCGGCTCCTGGTACAGGCCCAAAGGCAGGACTTGGCCCTTGACTCGCTGGAGTTACTGATCTTTAGCGCAGGTCGCGACCACCTGTCGAGGTCGGACATGATCGGGGCGCGCCTTCTGTTCGGGATGCTGTCGGCCCTTGCCTCGAAGACCGACCAGGCGCGCTCGGCGGCGCGGGCTCTGACCGAGCTATTTCCCAACCACCAAGAGGCCATCGTGGGGGCGATCCAGATCTACACGGCCATCGGCGACGAGCGCCAGCTTCGATCGATGTCAAGAAGCTACGGTGACGATGCACCGGACAGAGTGCGATTCGCACTGCTGGAGAACCTGGCGAAACTGTAGATAACGAGGCAAGGCGGCCCGGACGGGCTGCTCACAGCACTAGAGAAAGAGCCGCAACGACTCGAACTGGTGATGGCGATCATGCTGGCTTTGCAGCAGATGCCGCCAGAGGAGGTCATGGTGCTGACGGCTCGTATGTATAGGCTGGCACCCCAAGCGGTGCTGGAAATTGTACGCGTGGCTACGGAGATCATGGTGGCCGATCCCAGGCTGCGACTCATGGCGATGAGCGGTCGCTCAGCACCCACTACGCCGCTACTCCAACGACTTGGCTGGACGTTGGTGCTTGCCAAGCGGGGCTACATTGAACTGGACGAGGCGCTGAAGGACCTGCGGAGTATTCGGGAGGAGGCTCCCGCACTGGCGACCAACGCCGCGATGATGGAGATCGATCTTCTGCTCGATAAGGGCAGGGCGGAGGAGGCAGGGGCGATGCTGGCGCCCTACTTGGAGCCGGAAGGAATGATCGAGTCAGCGGTGGCCAACTGCGTGCGCTACCTGAAGGAACAGGGGAAATGGGAAGGTGCTGTCCGACTTCTCGATCGCGCAGCGGCGACATTCCCAGACTCAAAGCAGGACTTGCGGGAGGCAATGATCGACATCCTTGTCGACCACGATGCCGAGCGTGCGTTGAAGTACCTCGAAGAGCTGGAGGCGGAAGCGCCACTATCGGTTGGCCTTTCCATCTCACAGGCAAACGCGCTGGGCGCACGCCAACGACATGCCGCGGCCATCGAGACCATGAATGAGGTGTTGAAGGACGATCAGCTCACCACAACAGATCGTGTGTTCGGCCTGCGGGTCCGCGCGAAGTGGCACCTCCGAGCCGACCACGCCGAGGACGCGATTCAGTCCTACCAGGAGGCTCTGGATCTGGAACCGAAGCAACCGACCACGCTGCTCAGACTCTCCGAGGCGTTAGAGGAGGACGAGCGGTGGAGCGAGGCGTACTCTAGGCTGAGGGACGCGATCGCTCTAGAACCGAAGCTGATCAACAGAGTCGAGAAGCGACTGCAGTTGCTGCGTGCTCGAGTCAGCGAGGTCGAGTTGACCACGGCCGCCACGGTCAGTGCTGGGTCGCCGGTAAGCGTTCTAACCGAGTATGGGCTAACGGAAAAGCTAGTCGACAAACTCCTTGACGCCAACGTTTCCACAGTTGAGCCCTTGGCTGGTATGACGCCGGAGCAGCTTCAGGCGATCCCTGGCATCGGTCCGAAAACTGTTGAAAAGATCACGCGTTCGGTGAACGCTTATTTGACCGAGTCTAAGCGGGCAACGCCGATTCCAACCCGATAGGTGCGGGAAGTACCGGCATTGGGACGCAAAGGGGACGGGGACGCAAAGGGGACGGAGCCCAAAGCAGGGCTGAAGTTCACAGCTAAACCGTTTGCGTTCAGGAAGCTAGCCCCTGCCGGCGGTAGCTGCGAGCGTCTTCGGTTGGTGCGACCTGCCGCGCGGACGCCATTCGAGATCCCGTTCGAATTTCCGTTCCAATTCGAGGCGAAACTCCGGGTCGGCGAACGGTATGCCAGCCAGGGTTGCCCGGCGAAGCTCGCGCTCGGTCGACTCGGCCTGCTGTCGTTTCAAGCGCTCGGCCCAGTTGGCGCAGACGCCGTATTCGGCCAGCGTGTCCCAGGCCAGTAAGCCTGTTTCATCGCGACCGGCGATATGCGCCCGCGCGCTGGACCATTCCCAAGCGACGGCCTCGCCGGTCATGCCTGCACGCACCGGGTTTAGGTCCACGTAAAGCAACGCAGTCTGCAGCCGGTTCGGTCCCAAAGCACAGGAATAGAAACGACTTCGCCACAGATGTCCGTCACGGCTTCGACGCCGGTTGAACTCCTGCGTATAGGCGGAATGCGTTCGGCGAACCAGCCGCGCTAAGGAGTCCTCGCGGCGTGGCACGACGATCAAGTGGACGTGATTGCTCATCCAACACCAGCCGAGTAGTTCCGCCTGGCAGGGCGCCAGGGAGTCGGCCAACAATTGCTGGTAGCGGCGCCGGTCTTCGTCTGACAGGAAGACGTCTTGGCGGTTGTTGCCGCGATGGGTGATGTGATGCGGTACGTCCACCGCCACCACCCGCGATTGACGAGGCATGAGTTTGCGTTGGGGCTATTCTCGCAGATTGCCGCCCAGCTTTGGGCTCCGTCCCCTTCAGCTCCCTTCAGCTGTCCCCTTCAGCTTGACCTGCACCCCCGAATCGAAACAGAGAAACTAGTGACGGATCTTTCGATAGAAGAAGGAGGCCGTCG
>JAQCLD010000161.1 GCA_027592785.1 Acidobacteriota bacterium | reverse complement strand
CTCCCATCAACTCTTACTCGATGACTCTAACCAGCTGATTCTATTTGACTTCTAACCGGACAGTAGTGTGCATATGTACACTAAGATAAGACGCTGCGGCGTGAGTTCCAAGAGATTTTTTAGTGGATGCGTCAATCATCGGCAAAAACCGCAGCGCGCAGATCAGCAGGTCAACGCTGCAAGCTCCGGCGAGGGCCTCGACGCCTACTTCTTCGGCGGCTTACTCGGCCTCATCTCCAGGCGGCTGATCAAGTTTCGGTCGGGCATGGAGATGAGATCCACGGCGGTATCGGCGATGGCGACTGGGTCGATTTTCCACTCCGCCGCGTCCGATCCTCCTGCCATGAACTCGGTCGCAACGCTCCCGGGCATGATCTGCGACACGCGAATGTCGTACTGTCGCAGATCGAGCATGATCGCTTCGCTAAAGCCGTTGAGCCCGAACTTGGAAGCGTTATAAGCGGACCCGGCCGGGAATGTGTTGCGCCCGGCCAAGCTGCCGATGTTCAGGATGAATCCCCCGCCCCGCTGCTTCATCTGCGGCACGGCCGCGCGCACGCAGTAGAAGACGCCGCTCAGGTTGGTATCGATCACCGCGCTCCATTGCTCGAGGCTGAGTTGATCGATCGGCGCGAAATGGCCGACCCCGGCGTTGTTGACCAAGATGTCGACTCCGCCATAGGTTTCCGCCGTGAAGGCAAGCAGCGCCTCGACGTCTTCCCACTTCGAAACGTCGCAGCGCCTACCCGAGACTTCCCCGTCCGCCGATAGATCTTTTACCGCTTCGGCAAGGGCGACGGAGTCGCGGCCGCAGACCACAACCTTGGCGCCCTCGCGCACCAACGCCTCGGCGATGGCCAACCCGATGCCCTTGGTTCCGCCCGTCACAATAGCTGTTTTGCCTTTGATTTCCATGCTGACTCGCGCTCCCTGCCCGCCTTTGCGGCGTCTCCTCTAAGCTACAATAAAAGTCCTTCCGCAGCTTCTCCATCATCGAGAACAACTCATGTCCACCGAGTTAGAACGCACGATCGACAGCATTGTCGGCGACACGGTGAGTTCCAAATTGGACACTTTCGCGGCCGACCTAGCCGACCGTCTGCATTCGGAGTGCGCGGCTCTCGTTGACCAGATTCGAAAGACCGACGCGCCCAACCCGTCGGTCTCCTACGACAAGTTGTTGGAGGGTTTGCGAAGCATCCAAAAGGCTAGCTCCGTCGTCGAAGTCGCCGGCGCCCTAGTCGATTCCGCCGCAATCTTCTGCGGGCGTGCGGGGCTGCTCATCAACAAAGGCGATAGTCTGCTGGGCTTTCGACTTGCCGGCGTCGGCACGGAAGACAAAGCTGACGCCTTTCAGGAACTTTCCATCGCACTCCTCGAGGCCGCAGCCTTCGAGCAGGCCGTCGACTCATCCGGCAGCGTCGTCGCTTCGGGTTCCGCCCGGGACCTCTCCGCCTCCCTCGTCGACCTGCTGGCGTTGCGGTCCGAGGACCGCGTAGGGCTATTCCCCGTTCGGCTGCGCTCCAAGGTCCTGGCAGTTCTCTATTGCGACTCCAAAGGCGGAGCCGGAAGCAGCGCGCCACTGCAGTCAACCGCCATCGAGGCGTTGATCTCCTCCGCCGAAGGCTGGATCGAGGCTGTCAGCACCCGTAAACGCTAGCGTTCGGTCTTGTTCCATTCCTAGCTATTCGCCGCGGCGAATCGACCCTTACAATAGAGAGAGCTTGACGGGCTCCAGGAAACATGTTGGACGCTCTGTGGTTCGGACGCTGCTGCTTACAGCGCTCCTGACGGCGCTGAACCTGCAAGCAGCCGCCCCCGCCGATCTGTCGCGCCTAGCTCGCGACTGGGTCTCCTCCGGCGGCCCTGCGGACCGGGCGGCGCTGGCGAACTACGCCGACCGCAACAACGGACGCCTAGCGGCCTATGCGCGTCTGGCGCTCGGCTACAAAGACTACCTCAACAAAGACTACCCGGCGGCGGCGCAAGAGCTGGCCTTGGTAGGCGACGAGCCGCAACTTGAGCCCTACGCGGTTTACTACCGGGGTAAGAGCCTGGCGCTCGCCGAGCAGCACCAAAGCGCGGCAGACACGCTAAAGGACTACTCCAAACGCTTCCCCTACAGCCGGCTCGCGGCGGCGGCAGACCGAATTCGCGCCGAAAGCCTGATTCGCGTGCAGCAGTTCCAAGAGGCTGAAGCCCTGTTGCAGCCGAAAGCCTCCGCCGTGCGGGAAGCCGCTCGCTTCTACTTGCTAGGCCGCGTCCTCGAACTAACCGATCGGCGCATGGAAGCGATTCCGGTTTATCGTCAGTCCTACTATTTCTACCCCACTTCGACTGAGGCCGATCTTGCCGAAAAGCAACTCGACGCAATCCGCCTCAGCATCGGCAATGCCTATCCGGCGGCCCCGGACGCTTGGCGACTGGAGCGCGGCAAGCGCCTCTACGCCGCCCGCAAGTACGCCGATGCTATCGACCAGTTCCGGTGGGCGCAAGCCAGCTTGACGGGTGCCGATCTGGAAGAAGCCAAACTGCGATACGGCGTGGCCAACTACCTCGCACTGCGAACCACTGCCGCCTACGAGTGGCTATCGAAGACGTCGTTCACTGACGCCAGCCGCAAGGCGGAGCGGCTGTACTACCTGGGCGAATGCGAACGGCGTCGAGGGGCTATCGACAAATTCCGCTCCCGCGCCGACGAGCTCAAGCAGAAATTTCCCAAGTCGAAGTGGTACGAAGAATCGCTGCTGTCTTTGGGCAATTTCTACCTGCTGCGGAACGACGGCGCCGAATCGCGGCGTTTCTATGCTCGCTTGGCCGAAGAGGTCCCCAGTGGAGAGCACGCCGATCTAGCTCACTGGAAGGTCTGCTGGCGCGCCTACTTGGACCGTGATCCGCGCGTCCGTCAGCTACTCGAAGAACATGTACGGCGTTACCCTCGCTCCGGCCAAGTCTCCGCCGCCCTCTACTGGATGGGTCGCCTCGATGAGAAGAGCAAGTCGGTCGACTCGGCGCGCGCTTTCTACGCAGAAATCGATTCGCGCTATCCCAATCATTACTACGCCGACCTGGCACGTCGCCGTCTCGCTGAGATCGGCAAGGGCGCGCCGGTCGAAGCCGTTACCGCCCTGACGCAGCACCTGCCTATGCCCCGGAAACTGGCGTCCCAGGCCGGACCGGAAATGTTAGCCGTGCTCGATCAAGGGCGGCTGCTCTTCGACCTTGGACTCGACGAAGATGCAGAAAGCGAGTTAACCCGTGCCGACTATCGCAAGGCGGACTCCCTGTGGGTGGGCCTGGAGTTGTTCCGCATCAAGAGCGATCGCCTAGAGCATGGACGCGGCCTGCGCTACATGAAGCGTTACGGCTTCGGCTACCTCAATATCCCCGTCGATGACGCCCCGCGGGCCTTCTGGGAAGGTCTTTACCCGATGCCCTGGGAGCAGGATCTCCGCAAACGCGCTCAGCCGCACGGCCTCGACCCCTACCTCGTCGCAGGCCTCATCCGCCAAGAGTCTGAGTACAACCACGTTGCCGTTTCACGCGCCGGCGCCATCGGCCTGATGCAGGTAATGCCCGCCACTGGCCGGGCCATCTTCCGACAGCTCGGCATCCCCGGCTTCTCGTCGGCGAAGTTGCGTGACCCCGACGTTAGTTTGCGTCTGGGCACCTATCACCTCAAAGAAGTCGTCGACCGCTTTGACGGCTCGCTCGAACTCGCCCTGGCCGCTTACAACGCCGGAGCCAAGCGCGCCGATGAGTGGATCACCTGGGGCAATTTCGAGGAACCCGCCGAGTTCGTCGAGACCATACCATTTACCGAGACCCGCGGCTACGTGCAGTCCGTGCTTCGCAATCGCGACATGTATCGCAGGCTTTACGGCCCGCGCGGCGGCGCCAACGCCACCCTAGCCGCGCAGGAATAGCCGCTCGCTCTGCTACTCTGCTCTTGCTCACCGCATTTATGTCTAACCCAGCCGCACTCCAGGTCGATGGCCTGTCGTTTTCCTACGGGGACCGCAAAGCTCTCGACGATGTACGCTTCGAAGTCGGCCGCGGGGAGATCTTCGGATTGCTCGGCCCTAACGGCGGCGGCAAGACCACGCTGTTCCGGATTCTCTCCACCCTGCTGCCCCCGGCATCTGGCACAGCCCGAGTGTTTGGGAAGGACGTCGTCGCCGAGCCATTGGAAGTCCGCAAGAGCATTGGCGTCGTCTTCCAAAACCAAAGCCTCGACCGGCGTCTCTCCGTTGAAGAGAACCTGACCTATCAAGGAATGCTCTACGGCATCACCGGCGCAGACTTAAAACGGCGCATCGTTTTTGCCGCCGATAGTACCGGAATCGGCGATCGCCTCAAAGACAAAGTCGAACAACTCTCCGGCGGCCTGCGGCAACGCGCCGAGCTAGCCAAGTCGCTGCTCCATCAGCCGCAACTGCTGCTGCTCGATGAGCCTTCCACCGGCGTTGACCCCGGCGTTCGCCTCGACTTTTGGCGCTACCTGGAGCGTATGCGTTCCGAGTACGGCTCGACCGTTGTGCTGACCACGCATCTGCTCGAAGAAGCCGACAAGTGCGACCGCCTGGCCATTCTAGACCGCGGCCGGCTCATCGCCGTCGGCACTCCCGCTGAGTTGAAAAGCCGCATCGGCGGGGACATCGTTTCGCTCGGTTCCGCCGACCTGGACGGCGTCGCTGCCAGCGTCGAACAGCATCTCGGCATCAAGCCTCAGGTGCTGCAAGGGCAAGTCCGCTTCGAACACGCCCACGGCCCGGAAATCGTCGCGCAGCTCATGAGACAGCTCCCCGCGACTGTCGATTCCGTCTCCGTATCCCGCCCCACGCTCGAAGACGTCTTCATCCGGCTCACCGGTCACAGTTTCAGCGAGCCGCAACCGGCGGCCTGAGGTCCACTACACTGAGAGTCAGACCCATGGCCGACCACAGCATGACGGCAACGGCGGACGAACGCGTTCTGCCTCGCCCTGACGAACAACTTGCTCGGCCCAGCTTTTGGCTCAGCGTCACGGCTTTGTGGCTGCGCGAAGTTCGCGGATTCTACCGTCAGCGGGCACGTGTCCTCGCCGGCATCGCTACGCCCCTCATTTTCTGGGCCGTACTGGGCTCCGGTTTTGGATCGTCGATGCGCTCGTCGAGTGGCGGAGGCTACTCGGAGTTCTTCTTTCCCGGCGCGGTCGCTCTGGTGGTCCTGTTCGCTTCGATCTTTTCGAGCATCTCGATCATTGAAGACCGCCGCGAGGGGTTTCTGCTCTCCGTTCTAGCTGCGCCGGTTCCCCGTTCGTCTGTCGTGCTGGGCAAGATTCTCGGGGCCACGACGATTGGCGGCATCCAAGGCGCCGCGTTTTTGCCGCTCATTCCGCTGCTGAGTCTGCCCGTCGCTTGGTCGGCATTGCCCGAGGCGACGGCGATTATCCTGGCGATGGCCTTCAGCCTGACCAGCCTCGGTTTCTATTTCGCCTGGAAGCTCAACTCCATGCAGGGCTTCCACTCGGTGATGAACATGGTGTTCATGCCTATGTGGCTGCTGTCGGGCGCTTTCTTCCCGGTTGAAGGCGCCTCGTCTTGGATCGGCTGGTTAATGACCGCCAACCCGATGACTTACGGCGTCACCGCGCTACGGCGGGCCATGTTCCCTGGCCAGATGATCGCCGGACCCTCGCAGGCAGTCTGCTGGGCCGTCACGCTCGGATTCGGCCTGCTCTGCTTCGCCCTGGCGGCGCGTCAAGCATCGAAACCGTCCGCCGAAGCGTGAGAACGGCACTGCAAAACTAGACCACAAAGCGGCGGTGTGAAGGCGTCGGAAGGCGCCGGAAAACC